>CAZMLG010000098.1:0-11230 GCA_964566985.1 uncultured Intrasporangiaceae bacterium | reverse complement strand
GTCAACGGCGGCGGCTGGGCCCACTACGTCGGGCAGGAGAAGGTGCGCCCGCTCACCGGATTCCAGCAGATGGCCTTCGCCCTCGACTGGCAGCGACCGCCACGGCACATGACCGGCACGTCCTTCTTCTACCTCCACTCCGACCAGTGGAGATACGAGCAGTTCGACGCCGGCGAACTGGCAAGCCCGCTGGGAGACGGACGATTCGGGCACAAGAGCTTCGCCGACTGCATCGCCAAGGCCAGCCGGATGGGATGGACCCCCTCGTTCCCGACCTTCGACCGCAACCCCCTGGATCTCGCCGACGAGGCCGCGCGGTCCGGCCATGACGTCGCCGACCATGTCGTCCAGGAGTTGAAGGATGGCCGCGTGCACTTCGCGGGAGAGGATCCCGACGCATCTGAGAACTTCCCGAGGGTGATGACCGTCTGGCGCGCCAACCTGCTCGGGTCCTCGGGCAAGGGCATGGAGTATTTCATGCGCCACCTGCTCGGTGTCGACGATGCGGTCCGCGCCGAGGAGTCACCGGAGCATCTCCGGCCCGAGGAGGTGCGGTGGCGGGACGAGGCGCCGCGCGCCAAACTCGACCTCGTCACCACGCTCGACTTCAGGATGACGAGCACCTGCACCTACTCGGATGTCGTGTTGCCGGCCGCCACCTGGTATGAGAAGCACGACATCTCGACGACGGACATGCACCCCTTCGTGCACTCTTTCAACCCGGCCATCGCCCCACCGTGGCAGACACGCACCGACTTCGATGCCTTCCACACCATCGCTCGAGACTTCTCTCGTCTGGCCGCGATCCACCTCGGCACCCGCACGGACATCGTCGCGGCGCCTCTGGCGCACGACACCCCGGACGAGATGGCCGGGCCGGGGCGACATGTGCAGGACTGGGCCCGGGGAGAGTGCGACCCCGAGCCGGGCCGGACGATGCCCAAACTGATCACCGTCGAGCGCGACTATTCGCAGGTCGCGGACAAGCTCGCCGCCGTCGGCCCGCTGATGGAATCGCTGGGCACCTCGGTGAAGGCCATCACGTGGAAGCCCACGGCGGCGGTCGAACTGCTGCGCCGCACCAACGGCACGGTGCGCGGCGGTGTCGCGGACGGGCGCCCGAAGCTGGCGACCGACAAGCACCTCGCCGAGGCCATCCTGGCGCTGTCCGGCACCACCAACGGGGACGTCGCCGTGAAGGCGTGGCGGAAGCTGGAGGAGCAGACCGGTCAACAGCTCGCCGATCTGGCGGAAGAGCGTGAGGGCGAGCGGATCAGCTTCGCAGACACCCAGGTCCAGCCTCGGGCGGTGATCACGTCACCGGAATGGTCGGGCAGCGAGACGGGCGGGCGCCGCTACTCGCCGTTCGTCGTCAACGTCGAACGCAAGAAGCCTTGGCACACCCTCACCGGACGGATGCACTTCTTCCTCGATCACGACTGGTTGAAGGAATACGGTGAGACCCTGCCGACCTACCGTCCCCCGCTCGACTACGTCCGTCACTACGGCGACCAGGGCCTCGGGCACGACAACCGCCCCGAGGTGACGGTGCGATACCTCACACCGCATTCGAAGTGGTCGATCCACAGCGAATATCAGGACAACCTGCACATGCTGCGCCTGTTCCGCGGTGGCCCGGTCATCTGGATGAGCCCGGACGACGCCGACAAGATCGGGGTCAAGGACAACGACTGGATCGAGGCCTTCAACCGCAACGGCGTGGTCGCCTGTCGTGCGGTCGTGACGCACCGTATGCCGAAGGGCACGGTTTACATGTACCACGCGAAGGACCGCCACCTGATGGTCCCGAAGTCCGAGATCTCCGGATGGCACGGAGGCGGCGACAACTCGCTGACCCGCCTCGTGCTCAAACCGACTCACCTGATCGGTGGGTATGCCCAACTGTCCGCGGGGTTCAACTACTACGGCCCCACCGGCAACCAGCGCGACGAGATCACCGTCATCCGGCGCCGCTCCCAAGACGTCGAATTCTAAGTGGACGAAAGGTCGGATACTGATGCGTGTCAAGGCACAGATGTCGATGGTGATGAATCTGGACAAGTGCATCGGATGCCATACCTGCACCGTGACCTGCAAGCAGGTGTGGACCAATCGCCCCGGCACGGAATACGTATATTTCAACAACGTCGAGACCAAGCCGGGCGTGGGATATCCGAAACGCTATGAGGACCAGGAATACTGGCACGGCGGATGGGCTCTGGACGGCAAGGGCCGACTGCAACTCAAGGCAGGTGGCCGCCTGAAGAAGCTGCTCTCGATCTTCTACAACCCGGACCTGCCGTCCATCGACGACTACGGTGACCCGTGGACCTACAACTACCAGAAGCTGATCGACGCGCCGCTCGGATCGGCCAACCCATCGGCGCATGCGTTGTCCGCGCTGACCGGCAAACAGATCAACATGAAGTGGGGCGGCAACTGGGAGGACGACCTGGCGGGAGCACCCGAGCGGGCCATGGAGGACCCGAACCTCAAGGGCCTGCAGGACAAGGTCAAGATGGACTTCGAGCAGGTGTTCATGTTCTACCTGCCGCGTATCTGTGAGCACTGCCTGAACCCGTCCTGTGTCGCCTCCTGTCCGTCCGGAGCGATGTACAAGCGCGAGGAGGACGGCATCGTTCTGGTCGACCAGGACCGTTGCCGCGGATGGCGATTCTGCGTTTCCGGGTGTCCCTACAAGAAGGTCTACTTCAACCACCGCACGGGCAAGGCCGAAAAGTGCAACTTCTGTTTCCCGCGCATCGAGTCCGGGCAGCCCACCATCTGCTCCGAGACCTGCGTCGGCCGGCTGCGGTATCTCGGCCTCATCCTTTATGACGCCGACAAGGTGTTGAATGCCGCCGCCACCCCGGACGAGCAGGACCTCTACGAGGCGCAACTGTCCGTCTTCCTCGATCCCTTCGACCCGGAGGTGCAGAAGGAGGCCGAGAAGTCCGGGATCCCCCACGACTGGGTGGAAGCGGCCAAACGCTCCCCCATCTACCAACTGGCCGTGCGGCATCGCGTCGCGCTCCCGCTGCACCCGGAATACCGCACCCTGCCGATGGTCTGGTACGTCCCGCCGCTGTCCCCCGTGTCAGATCTCGTGGAGGAGCAGGTCGGCGACCAGATCGACCCGGACGCGGTCTTCCACGGCATCGACGACCTGCGGATCCCGATGGAATACCTCGCGAACCTGTTCACCGCGGGCAAGGTCGAGACGATCCGCACGGTGCTGCGCAAGTTGACCGTCGTGCGGTCGATCCAGCGTGCCGCGCAGTTGGGCCTCACGCCGAAAGAGAATCTGCCGGATTCGGTCGGGTCGACCATCGACGAGTTGGACGACCTCTACCGGCTGCTGGCCATCGCGAAATACGACGACCGGTATGTGGTGCCGATGGCGCATGCCGAGGAGGCCGGAGCCCTCGCCGCCCAGCACGAGCAACTGTTCTGCAGTCTCGACACCGACGGCGGGCCGGGTATGGGCGGCCTGGGCGGGTCGCCCGACGTGGCTCGCTTCCACGGGGTCGAGGAGCACAAACACGGCGGCAAGCACTTCGAGGACGAGACCGGGCAACAGCGCTTCAACCTCATCGGGTGGGACGGCAAGGGTGGCCCCGCCGACGTGTTCCCCCAACGGGGCACATCATGAAAAAGAGCTCGGTCTCGAAGGGTTTCGCGCGCACGGCGAAGCTCGCGTCGGTCCTGCTGCAATACCCGACTCAGTCCATGCTCGCGGGGCTCGACGTGCTCGACGAAGAGGCCGCGCAGACTCCCAAGCGCAGTGCGGCGGCGTTCGACACGACCTTGTCCTGGATGCGTTCGACGACGCCGGACGAGCTCGTCGACCACTACGTGCAGACGTTCGATCTCCGCCGCCGGTGTGCCCTCTACCTGACGTATTTCCGCTTCGGTGACACCCGCAACCGCGGGATGGCCATGCTGGCGTTCAAGACGGCCTACCGCACGGCGGGATTCGAGCCGACGGACGACGAGCTGCCCGATTATCTCCCGCTCGTGCTGGAGTTCGCATCGATGTCGGCGACCGGTCAGACGTTGCTCGTGCGCCACCGGGGAGACCTCGAACTGCTCCGGCGCGGGCTGGAGGCGCGAGAATCCGCCTACGTCGGCGTGATCGAGGCTGTCGCCGCGGCGATGCCGGGGCTCGGTCGGCGAGAGATCGCCCAGGTGACCAAGGCATGGCGTGACGGCCCTCCGGCGGAGGACGTCGGCCTCGAACCGTTCGCACCACCGCACTATCTCGAAGGAGCGCGGCGATGAACAACACGTCGGCAGCGGAATTCACCTGGTGGGTTGGCCTCCCCTACCTCGCGCTGGCCATCTTCGTCGTCGGTCACGTGTGGCGCTGGCGCTACGACCAGTTCGGGTGGACGAGCCGGTCCACCCAGCTGCAGGAACGCAAGTTGCTCAAGTGGGGTGCCCCGATCTTCCATTACGGCACGTTCGCCGCGATCGGTGGCCACGTCATCGGCATCCTCATCCCCGCGAGCGTCACCGAGTGGCTCGGGATCCCGGAGAACGTCTATCGGTGGTTCTCTGCCGGAGCCGGGACGCTCGCCGCGGTGTTGGTGATCGGTGGGATCGTGGTGCTGGCCGGGCGGAGGATGCTGGTGCCGCGAGTTCGCGCGACCACCGCGCCGGTCGACTACGTCGCCCTGATTCTGCTGCTGATCGTGGTGCTGACCGGCATCGCCCCGACCATCGGGATCAACCTGTTCGGTCACGGCTACGACTACCGCACGACCGTCGCCCCCTGGTTCCGCGGACTGTTCGTCGGCCAGCCCGACGTCCAGGCCGTTGCCACCTCGCCGCTGATCTACCAGATCCACGCGACCGCCGCGTGGGTGATCTGGGCGGTCTGGCCGTTCAGCCGCCTGGTCCACGCCTGGAGCTACCCGCTGTGGTATCTCTGGCGTCCCTACGTCATCTTCCGCAGCCGCAAGGCTCGCGCCCCGCAGGAGCCGGGCACCGGCGGCCGCAAGTGGCGCAAGATCGGCACTCCCTACTGATCGTGAGCACGCGAGCGGGCGCTCGGCACGGCGTCGTCGCGCAGGCCGTCGCCACACTCAACCCGGGCTATTTCGCCCTCGTGATGGGCACCGGCATCATCTCGATCGCCATGAGAGACAACGGGCATCGCACCGTGTCTCTCACGATGTTCGCCGTCGCAGCGGTCAGTTGGGTCGTGTTGATCGTGTTGCACGCCTGGCGGATCGCCGCCTACTGGCAGTCTCTGCGTGCCGACTTCACCGATCCACGTCGTGGTTTCGGATTCTTCACCTTCGTCGCCGCCACCGACGTGGTCGGCGCCCGGGCCGCACTGGAGGGCTACCGCACCGTGGCCATCGCGCTCCTCGTGGTGGGAGCGCTGACCTGGTTCGCACTCGGATACGTCGTGCCCTGGACCGCGGTGCTGAACCCGTCGATCCGCCCAGCCCTCACCGGGGCCAACGGGTCGTGGTTCATCTGGGTCGTCGCCAGTCAGTCCGTGGCGGTCCTCACCGCGGCGCTCGAACCGACGCTGCACACCTCCCGGCGGATCGCGGCGCTCGTCGCGGTCTTCTCGTGGGCCGTGGGGGCCTTCCTCTATGCCGCGGTCGCAGTCCTGGTGATCGCTCGCCTGTTGTTGTATCCCCTGCGACCGCAGGACTTCACCCCGGTCTACTGGGTGGCGATGGGCGCCACGGCGATCACCGTCCTCGCGGGTGCGCGGATCGTGCAGATGGCGGATGCGCCGATGGTCAGCGCGACACGGGGCCTGATCGCCGGCTCGTCGGTGATGTTCTGGGCGTTCGGCACGTGGCTCATCCCGGTGCTCATTGCCGCAGCCTGGTGGCGGCACGTGACCCACCGCATACCCCTCGTCTACGACGCCACGTTGTGGAGCATCATCTTCCCGCTCGGCATGTATGCCGTGGCGTCCTACTACCTCGGCCACGTCGACAGGCTGCCGATCGTCGGGGATCTCGGAGTGATCATGGCCTGGGTGGCGCTCGCCGCCTGGATCGTGGTGTTCGTCGCCATGCTCTGGCACCTGATGACCACCCTGCTCCTGTCACGCGCCGTCCCCCACACCGAATAGCGTGCCCGCCCCGCCCGCCAACCCCACCCACCGGCTGGTTGAGTTTTCTTGGCACTGTTCGTGACGCCTTGCGGGCGTGAAAGTCGCGCACGAGCACGGACCCCCACCCGGACGGTTGAGTAGTCCGCTGACGCAGTCGAGGACGTATCGAAACCTCTCAAGCGTGCGCTCGGGGCCGGCTTGGCAACGCGTGCTCACAGGCCTCGATACGGCTCGCCCTGGGGGCTCGCCAACTCGACCAGCCGGTTACTTTCCGGTCAGTAACCTCGCCGACTCGCCACCCACAGCTGGTTGAGTAGTCCGCTGACGCAGTCGTTACCACCGGCTGGTTGAGTCGCCGCGCCACCCCACCGGCTGGTTGAGTAGCGAGCGCCCTGGCGCGAGCGTATCGAAACCCGGTGAGCCACAACGGACCCCGACCACACAAGCCAACCTCCGACCCGTCGCGCCAGGACCAGCACGCGCGGGAAAAACATCGAACACATCTCCCATAACCTCTTGACCTCATCGAACTGGTGTGCGTAGAATGGAGCATGGGACACAGGGGAAACGCTTTCGAGGCACCAGAGCCGGACCAGGCCGCCCTCGACATGCTGGACGACCAGTTCCAGCCCCTGGACCTGGCCCCGTTCGAACCCGACGACCCGGCGACCGACGCGGGCGTGCTCGCCGGTGGCTCGACGGCGAGGGCGGCACTCACCTCGGGGCCCCCGGGTGCGGGGCGTGATGCGGCCTCGGCGATCGAGGACCTGAGCCGTCAGGTCGACGCGCTGGTGCACGGCATGCATGAACTGACCGGTGAGCGGGTCGACGCGATGATGGACGTCCTGCTCGACCTGGGTGCCCGGATCGAACGCGCCCAAGTGTTCCTGCTGGCCGAGGCGATCGACCGCGGCGTGGTCGCCGACTCGAGCGCCGCGACCCCGACCCAGTGGCTGCGGGTCAAGTATCCGTCGATGGAGCCCGGACAAGCCGCACGCATCGCGCGGGTCGCGGAGATCATCCGCGACCCCAAGCACCCCGCCCTGGCGGGGGTGTTGGATGCAGGAATCGTCACCGTGCGCGGCATGCAGATCGCGGTACGAGAAGCTCAACGCGTCCACCCGTTGCTACCGAGGTTCTCCTGGTACGACATGCTCGGGTACTTCCTGGCCGTGGCGACCCGCCGGCCCGCCAAGGATCTGATCGCTCTGGCGGACGGGCTGGTCAGCCTGCGCGGCGGGGACCGCCTGCCCGAGGACGAAAACCGCGCCCGCACCGCGGAGACCCTCTCCTGGTGGGACCTACCGTCGGGGTTGACGCGGATCCAAGGAGACCTGTCGGCTGGGGACGCGGCCACGTTCACCGCCGCCATCGAAGCCCTGGCCGCGCCCCGGCCGGGCACCACGCCCGACGGAGACACCCACCCACCCAGCAACGCCGTGGACGCCTGGCACGACACCACCAGCGACAACAACAGCAGCGGCAGCGCGAGCACCGACAGCGGCGGCGACGGCGGCGACGGCGGCGACGACAACGGCAGCAACGGCACGGACAGCGAAAACAACAGCGACGGCGCCGACAACGGCAGCGACGGTGACAGTGACGGCGGCAGCGGTGGTAGCGGTCAGAAGGGGATTGATTGGCGTCCGGTCGGTAAGCGCCGCGCGGACGCGCTCATGGAACTCATTGGCGCCGCCGCGCGGGCCAGTGGTAGTGATGCGGGCAGGTCGCCGGTCAAGGCCACCATCACCCTGCCACTGAGCGTGTTGATCGGATCCCTGTCGAATGCGGGGTATGCGACCACGAGTTTCGGGCAGGTCATCGACGCCGGCACGGCCCGCACCATGGCCTGCTCCGCACAGATCACGCCGATGGTGCTGGGCACCGATTCGCAGCCGGTGGACCTGGGCCGGGCCACCCGCCCGTTCGCCTCCGCCACCCGGGCCGCGATCACCCGACGCGATGCCGGATGCTCCTTCCCCGGGTGTGACCGGCCGGCGCCGTGGTGCGAGGCGCATCACGCGATCCCGTGGTGGGTCGGGGGCCTGTCGGACAAGCTCAACGGCACCCTGTTGTGTTCCCGGCATCATCACATCGTGCACGCCAAGGGCTACCTCCCCTGGATCACCGACACCCGGGTCATCTGGGACCTGACCCCCGGACGGATGCCCACCCAGCCCCTCGAACCCGACGACCCATTGATCCGAGGACCCGGCGCACCACCCGAGCAACAAGACACCGGATAACCACTCGGCATCCCGCGCGACCCGGCCGGCTCTCAGCCCCATCTCACCAGGCCTCGATACGGCCTCGCGCCGGGGCGCTCGGCCTACTCGACCGGCCGGGGTGAGGTCTGCACCCCTCGCGCCAGGCGCTCGGCCTACTCGACCGGCCGATGGGGGGCCTCGATACGGCTCGCGCCCTGGGGGCTCGCCTACTCGGCCGGCCGGGGTAGGGCCTCGATACGGGCTCCCCCGCTTCGCTCCTCCGCCCTACTCGACCGGCCGGGGTAGGGGACGCTGCACGGGCCCGGCTCGACCGGCCGGGTGGGGGCTCGCTCGCTCCCCCTCGCGCTTCGCTCCGGTCGCAGCGCCGGGCTACGAGGCGATGTGCGAGGCGAGGTACGGCGCCGTGCGGCTGCCGGGTGCCGCAGCCACCTGCGTAGGCGTCCCCTCGGCGACGATGTGTCCGCCGTCGGCGCCGGCGCCCGGGCCGAGGTCGATGACCCAGTCCGTGTCCGCGACGACGCCCATGTCGTGCTCGACGAGCACCACGGTCGAGCCGGCGTCCACCAGACCGTGCAGTTGCCGCATGAGGACGTCGACGTCCTCGGGATGCAGACCGGTGGTCGGTTCGTCGAGCAGGTAGAGCGTGTGCCCGCGGCGGGCCCGCTGCAACTCGGTCGCGAGCTTGATCCGCTGTGCCTCTCCCCCGGACAACTCGGTCGCCGGCTGCCCGAGGCGCAGATAGCCGAGACCGACCTGTTGGAGCGTGCGCAGGCTCCGGCATACGGTCTTCTCCTCCTCGAACACCTCGGCGGCCGCATCGACGCTCAGGTCGAGAATGTCGCCGATGGAGCGGCCGTGCCACGTGATCTCGAGGGTCTCGTCGTTGTATCGCGCTCCGTGACAGTCGGGGCACGGCGAGTAGGTGCCGGGGAGGAACAGCAATTCGACCGAGACGAAACCTTCCCCCTCACAGGTCGGGCATCGCCCCTGGGCGACATTGAACGAGAATCGGCCGACACCGTATCCGCGGCGCCGGGCCTCGTCGGTCTGAGCGAAGATCTTGCGCACGCCGTCGAACAGCCCGGTGTAGGTGGCCAGGTTGGACCGCGGCGTGCGTCCGATGGGCACCTGATCGACCTGCACCAGGCGCGTCACCCGGTCCGCCCCCTCGATCTGCCCGACCCGCGTGGTCTCGACCTCCTGCTCGCGCACCTCCTGAGCCGACGCGGGCGCCACGCTCGTGCCGAGATGCGCGGACACCGCATCGGCCAGGGCCTGGGTGACCAACGTCGACTTGCCGGAGCCGGAGACACCGGTGACGGCCGTCATGACGCCGAGCGGAAAGCGCACGTCGAGATCGATGACGTTGTGTCGGTGGACTCCGCTCAACTCGAGCCATCCGTGGGCACGGCGCGGAGTATGCGGTGCACGCGAGTCCTCGCGGAAGAGATGACGCCGGGTCACCGACTCCTCCACCTGTGCCAGCCCGCCGACCGGACCCGAGTACAACACCGATCCGCCCTGCTCCCCTGCACCGGGCCCGACATCGACGATCCAGTCGGCGGTCCGCACCACGTCCAGGTCGTGTTCGACGACGAACAGCGAGTTGCCGGCATCGATGAGACGGTTCAAGACCGACAACAACGGTGCGGTGTCGGCCGGGTGGAGCCCCGCCGACGGCTCATCGAGCACGTAGACGACGCCGAACAGGCCCGATTGCAGCGTCGTGGCCAGGCGGAGGCGCTGCATCTCCCCGGAGGACAGCGTCGGCGTGGTCCGGTCCATGCTGAGATAGCCCAGACCCAACTCGTCCAGGACGGCCAGCCGCGTGCAGATCTCCCCCGCGAGCTTCGAGCGAGCTGACTCGTCCTCCGGGTCGGCGACCGGCGCGAGCGTGCGATGCAGTTCCCCGGCGGGCAACCCGGCGAGCTCGGAAATGGTCGCGCCCTCGAACGTCACCGACAGCGCTTCTGCCCGCAGGCGGCGCCCGTCACACACGGGGCAGTCGAGGGTCTCGACGAAGCGCAGGGCTCGCTTCTTGGCGGATGCGCTCTGCGAGTCCGACAGCGTCCGCATCAGATGCCGGGCGGCGCTGAGGTATTTGCCCTCGTAGGGCCGGTGGATCCGGCCCGCCTCCCGCACCGGATGGACCGTGACCACCGGCTCCTCATCCGTGAACAGGATCCAATCGCGGTCCGCCTGCGGCAGATCCCTCCACGGCCGGTCGACGTCGTATCCGAGCGTGTCCAGGATGTCACGCAGGTTCTTGCCGAGCCACGCGCCCGGCCAGGATGCGATCGCCCTCTGCCTGATCGAGAGGCTCGGATCGGGCACCATCATCGCCTCGGTCGGCCGGTGGATTCGGCCCAGCCCATGACACTCACGGCATGCGCCGGCGACCGTGTTCGGGGAGAACGCGTCGGAGTCCAGCCGTTCCAGGCCGGGAGGGTAGGTCCCGGCCCTGGACATCAGCATGCGCAGCAGATTGGACAGAGTCGTCACGGTGCCCACGTTGGATCGCGACGTCGGCGCACCTCGCTGCTGCTGCAGCGCGACGGCAGGAGGCAGTCCGGAGACCTCGACCTGTGGCGCCTCAACCTGATTGATCAGCCGGCGCGCGTAAGGAGCAACGGATTCGAAGTAGCGCCGCTGCGCCTCGGCATAGAGCGTCCCGAAGGCGAGGGACGATTTGCCGGACCCGGAGACGCCGGTGAAGGTGACGAGGGCTCCCCGAGGAATGGCCACGTCCACCCCACGCAGATTGTGGACACGGGCTCGTCGAACACGGACCATGGACTGTTCGAGGTCGGCTTGCACAGCATGCAGCGTACGGTGCGGCGACTGCGGCGCGAGCGCGGGTGATGCTGGTGGGCGATACTGGGTTCGAACCAGTGACCTCTTCCGTGTCAGGGAAGCG
>CAZMLG010000097.1:0-11243 GCA_964566985.1 uncultured Intrasporangiaceae bacterium | reverse complement strand
CGCGGGGAGACGAGCGACGCGCGGGCGAGCATCGAGGCGCTGGCCGCGCACGACCGCATACGGGTGATCGGGGAGACCGGGCTCGACTATTTCCGGACCGGACCGGATGGCATTGCAGCGCAACAGGACTCGTTCCGGTGGCACATCGACCTGGCCAAGCGGACGGGCAAGGCCCTGCAGATCCACGACCGTGACGCGCACGAGGACGTGCTGCGCATCCTGGCCGAGGAGGGCGCGCCGGAGACGACCGTGCTGCACTGCTTCTCCGGCGATCTGGAGATGGCTCGCACGTGCATCGAGCGCGGCTACCACCTGTCGTTCTCCGGGACGGTGACGTTCAAGAACGCACCCCGGCTGCGCGACGCGCTCGCGATCACCCCGCTGGAGCAGATCCTCGTCGAGACCGATGCGCCGTATCTGACGCCCAGCCCCTATCGCGGGGCCCCCAATGCGCCGTATCTGATCCCCGTCACGCTGCGCGCGATGGCCGAGGTGCGCGGCGTCGCGGTGCCGACGCTGTGCGAGGCGATCTCGGCCACCAGCGAGCGGATCTACGGCCCCTGGTAGCGCAACCTGCCGGTGAGACGTTCGTCACACCGCTTTGACCGCAGAATTTCCCGAGATTTCGGGGGATCACCGGTGTTTATCCGCATCGGACGTGGTTCCCTCTGGTCACAGTCGTTACCAAAACTTGACCAAACGCCTGTTGCTTTGCCAAGGTAGGGCCCGCTCAGCCCGTGACGATCCGTCTGGAACAGCCACCCTCGGTGGCCGCGCGCATCCCACCCCGTGGTGCGCTCGCGGAAGGCAGCCCGACCTCGGTCGATGTCCGACGTGTGCCCGGATCGGTGAGGGACCCGAACGACCTCGGAGAATCGTGACCTCGCTCAACCCCCGTCGCACCCTCATGGCGGTCGCCGCCACCGTCGCCGTCGGCAGCACGCTCGTCGCGTGCGGCCAGTCGACCGATTCCGCGGCCCACACGGCCGCCTCGACGTCGGCGACCTCGTCGCACACGACCCACGCGGCACCGAGCCCGACCCACAGCTCGTCGAAGCCGACCGCGACCAAGACCCACAAGGCCAAGAAGTCGCACAAGCCGAAGGCGACGCACAGCGCCACGCCCACGGCGACGCCGACCCCGACGCGGACCACGCAGGAGCCGGTCTCGCGTGACGAGGCCCGCCCCAGCGCGACGACCCGCATCGTCACCCAGACGCGCACCCTGGGCTACGGCACGTCCTACCGCTACGACAGCTCGATGACCAAGGGCACCAGCAAGGTCAAGCGCCAGGGCGTCTCCGGCACGCAGAAGCTGACCCTCAAGCAGACGCTGGTCGGCAACAAGGTCGTGCGCTACTCGGTCATCAAGCGCGTCACGACCAAGGCGCCGGTCAGCAAGATCGTCGTCGTCGGCACCAAGGAGAAGGTCACCAAGCCGTCCCCGCCGCCGAGCTCGCCGTCGCCGTCCACCGGTGGGCTGGACCTGCGCCGCGCGGCCATGTGGGACCGGATCGCGGCCTGTGAGTCGGGTGGCAACTGGCACATCAACACCGGCAACGGCTACTACGGCGGCCTGCAGTTCGACAGCGGCACCTGGGTCGCCAACGGCGGCACCCGCTTCGCGGCCCGCGCCGACCTGGCCTCCCGTGCCCAGCAGATCACCATCGCCAACCACCTGTACGACCAGCGTGGTCTCGGCCCGTGGGGTTGCGCCGGCGCCGCCTGATCGAGACACCTCGCTCCCCAACTGACCACTTTCGCCCGAGATGATCACCTATAGGTGGTCCTCTCGGGCGAAAGTGGTCATTCCGGCGCCTATAGGGTGCGAGGCATGACCACCGCCCCCGACGGCCCGACCGGTATGCCGTCCACCGGCCTGGGTGCCGCGCAGATCCGCGCGCTCGCCGAGCGGCACGGCATACGGCCGACGAAGTCGTGGGGCCAGAACTTCGTCATCGACGCCAACACGGTGCACAAGATCGTGCGCCTCGCCCGGGTAGGGCCAACCGACCACGTCGTCGAGGTCGGCCCGGGGCTCGGCTCGCTCACCGTCGCGCTGCTGCCGCAGGTGCAGCGGGTGACCGCGATCGAGATCGACCCCACCCTGGCCGACGCCCTGCCGGGCACGGTCGCGGGCGTCCTGCCGGAGTATGCCGAGCGGCTGACCCTGGTGCGCGGCGACGCCCTGCGGGTCGAGACCCTCCCCGGGCCGGCGCCGACGGCGCTGGTGGCCAACCTGCCCTACAACGTGTCGGTGCCGGTCGTGCTGTCGTTCCTGGAGCGGTTCGCGTCGATCCGGCGGGTGCTGGTCATGGTGCAGTTGGAGGTCGCCGAGCGGCTCGCGGCGGCGCCCGGGGGCAAGGCCTACGGCGTGCCGAGCGCGAAGGCGGCCTGGTATGCGCGGGTGCGTCTGGTCGACCGGGTCGGCCGGCACGTCTTCTGGCCGGCGCCCAACGTCGACTCCGGGCTGGTCGAGCTGGTGCGTCGGGACGCCCCACCGGCGGACGTCGACCGGCGCGAGGTCTTCGCCGTCGTCGATGCGGCGTTCGCGCAGCGCCGCAAGACCCTGCGCGCCGCGCTGGCGGAGTGGGCCGGCTCGCCGCAGGCGGCCGAGGAGGTGCTGCGTCGGGCCGGGGTGGACCCCCGCGTGCGCGGCGAACGCCTCGCGATCGAGGAGTTCGCGTCCATCGCCGCGGCACGGTCGGCATAGGGTGGCGATCATGAAGCCGCGTCCGCGACCCGCTCGCCCCGTCTCCCGCACGCACCGCGCGTCGGCCGTCCTGCGCCCCGATAGGTGGTCATGAACGCCGTCCGCACCATTCTCGGCGTCACCGTGCGCACGCCGGCCAAGGTCAATCTGGAGCTTCGCGTGGGCCCTCGGGAGGATCACGGCTACCACGGGCTGTCGACGGTGTTCTACGCCGTCGACCTGACCGACAACGTCACCGTGTCGGAGTCGGACACCTGGGGCTGCACGGTCGTGGGCCCGTATGCCGACCAGGTGCCCACCGACGCCTCCAACCTGGCCGTGCAGGCCGCACAGTTGGTCTACGAGCGCTACGGCTTCACCGGGGCCGCCCACCTGACGATCGACAAGGCGATCCCGGTGGCCGGGGGGATGGCCGGCGGTTCGGCCGACGGCGCCGCCGGCCTCGTCGGGGTCGATGCGTTGCTGGATGCCGGGTTGTCGAAGCAGGACCTGCACGACCTCGCGGCGCATTTGGGCAGTGACGTGCCGTTCGCGTTGTTCGGCGGCACGGCGCTGGGGTCCGGCCGCGGCGAGCAGTTGGCGCCGATCCTCACCCAGGGGCGCACCGAGTGGGTGTTCGCGCTGCGGCACCAGGGCCTCTCGACGCCGGCCGTGTATGCCGAGTGCGATCGCATGCGCGGCGACGACCCGGTGCCGCCGCCGGAGCCGTCCCAGGAGCTGATGGCCGCCCTGCGCGCGGGCGACGTGACGAGTCTGGCCGGGTGTCTGCACAACGACTTGCAGCCGGCCGCGTGCTCGTTGCTGCCGGAGTTGGAGGAGACGCTGCAGGTGGGCCACGACAACGGGGCGCTGCGCGGCATCGTGTCGGGGTCGGGGCCGACGGTGGCGTTTCTGTGCCAGGACAAGGCGGCCGCGCTCGAGCTGATGGTCGCGCTCACCGCGTCGAAGACGTGCGACGAGGTCGTGCGGGCGTCCGGCCCGGCCCACGGGGCGCACGTCGTCCACGACGTCCGCATGACCTGACGCGCCGGGATTTCGATACGGGCTCGCTCGCTGGGGCGCTCGCCCTACTCAATCATCCGGGTCGGTTCGCGCTGGGTTCCCCCGGGCCGGCTGGTTGAGTAGCGAGCCGCTAGGCGAGCGTATCGAAACCCGGTGAGTTGCAGGCCTCCTCGGCTGGTTGAGTAGCGAGCCGTTAGGCGAGCGTATCGAAACCCGGTGAGTTGCAGGCCTCCTCGGCTGGTTGAGTAGCGAGCCGTTAGGCGAGCGTATCGAAACCCGGTGAGCCGCAGTCGTGTTGGGTGCTTTCGATACGGGCTCGCGCTGGGGTGCTCGCCCTACTCAATCATCCGGTTCAGGGTGAGGTGCCACCGGGTCAGCCGGCTGCTTCGGCCAGTTCCAACCAGGTGTCTTCGAGTTCGCCGGTCTGCGACTCGAGATCGCGCAGCTTCGCGGTGAGCTCTGCAAGGCCCTCGTAGTCGGTGTGGTCGTGCTCGGCCATCTGCTCGTGCAACCGGTCGATCTGCTCGGACAGGCGCGTCAGCCGCCGTTCGACGGTGGCGATTCGCTTGCGTGCCGCGCGCTGTTCGGCGGCCGACGGCCCCCGCGCGTCGGTCGTGCCGGACCCGGCCGCCCCGGACTGACCGGACCCGGCCGCCCCGGACGTCGCGCGGGGCTTTTCCGCCGCGAGAGGCGCCACGCGAGAACCACTGTCACCTGCGGCTGCTCGAAGCCGCAGGTATTCGTCCACGCCGCCGGGCAGATGACGCAGGCGCCCGTCCAGCACGGCATACTGCTGATCGGTGACTCGCTCGAGCAGGTAGCGGTCGTGCGAGACGACGATCAGGTTGCCGGGCCAAGAGTCGAGCAGGTCCTCCATCGCGGCGAGCATGTCGGTGTCGACGTCGTTCGACGGCTCGTCGAGCACGAGGAAGTTCGGCTCGTCCAGCAACACGAGCAGCAGTTGCAGGCGGCGTTTCTGCCCGCCGGAGAGGTCTTTCACCCGTGCGGAGAGGTGCTCGCGTGCGAAGCCGAGCCGCTCCAGGAGTTGGGCCGGGGTCATCTCCTTGCCGTCGACTTCGTAGGTCGTGCGGGTGCGGGCGAGCACCTCGCGCACCCGGTCGTCGGCGATCTCCTCGAGCTGGGAGAACTGCTGGTCGAGCATCGCCAGCTTGACCGTCTTGCCGCGCTTGACCCGTCCGCTGGTCGGCGCGAGATCGCCCGCGATCAGGCGCAACAGGGTGGTCTTGCCGGCGCCGTTGGCGCCGAGGATCGCCGTGCGGTCACCGGGCCCGATGCGCCACTCGACGTCGCGAAGCACCGGTCGGTCGCCGAACGACACGGAGGCGTCGATCAGGTCGACGACGTCCTTGCCGAGACGGGCGGTCGCCAATCGGGACAGCGCGATCCGGTCACGCAGCGGCGGCACGTCCTCGATGAGCTGGTTGGCCGCATCGATGCGGAACTTCGGCTTCGAGGTGCGTGCCGGAGCCCCGCGCCGCAGCCACGCGAGTTCTTTGCGCATCATGTTCTGCCGCTTGGCTTCTGCGGCGGCGGCCTGCCGATCGCGCTCGACCCGCTGGAGCACGTAGGCGGCATACCCGCCCTCGAAGGGCTCGACGATCCGGTCGTGCACCTCCCACGTCGCCGTGGCGACCTCGTCGAGGAACCACCGGTCGTGGGTGATGATCAACAGCCCTCCGGCATCCTTGCGCCAGCGGCCCTTGAGGTGCTGCGCCAGCCAGGTGATGCCTTCGACGTCGAGGTGGTTGGTCGGCTCGTCGAGTCCGATGACATCCCAGTCGCCGACGAGGGTCGCGGCCAGCGCGACGCGGCGGCGCTGACCGCCGCTGAGGGTGGCGACGCGGGCGTGCCAGTCGAGGTCGCTGACCAGGCCGTCGATGACGTCGCGGACCTTCGCGTCTCCGGCCCATTCGTGCTCGGGGCGGTCTCCGACGATGGCGTGGCCGACCGTGTGGCCGCCGTCGAGGGTGTCGCTCTGGTCGAGCAGGGTGGCGCGCACGCCGCCGCGCCGGGTGACTCGCCCCGCGTCAGGAGTGACGGTGCCGAGCAGCATCCCGATCAGGCTCGACTTGCCGTCGCCATTGCGGCCGACGATGCCGATCCGGTCGCCCTCCGCGACGCCGACGGTGACGTCGTCGAAGACGACCCGGGTCGGGTATTCCAGGTGGAGGGATTCGGCCCCGAGCAGATGCGCCATGGCACCAGGGTATGGCCGGGCCGTCCCGGCTTTTTCGGCCAGGTCCCGTGCGTCTACGACCAAGACCGAGACACAAGTTGATTCTTCTTCCCATCGCGCCACGGCGGGTGCGGCGTCGAAGCTGGATCCATCGCCGAAGGCGCTCCGACGATCGGAGGGGGCGACGAGAAGGGACGTGATGATGACGCGACGACACGTGGTGACGTGGACGGCGGCCGGGGCTCTGGCGGCCGGCCTGGTGAGTGCGCCGGCGGCTCATGCAGCCGGTATGCCGAGTGTCCACGCCGGCGGGGCGATCCGGAGCAAGGCGCGCGACGGCGCGACGGCGCACACGGTCGCCATACGGCACGCCACGAGCGGGCACGACGGCCACGGGACGCTGGTCGTCGTGCGTGCCCGGGGAGGGGTCACGACGATCGGCAAGGTGGCCGACGGTGAACGCATCGACGATGTGTCCACCGATGGCAGGAAGGTCGTGACCTACCGTCCGGCGGGCGGGTGGCAGATGTTCACGGTGTGGGACACGAAGACTCACCACCATCAGAGTTTCCGCGCAGCGGGCGACGAGCAGGCGCGGTTTGCCGGTCACCGCCTCGTCATCGGCTCGCTCATGTCGACGGCCACCGTCAACGACGCGAGCGGCAGGACGCTGCATCGATACGCGAAGCCGATGGAGCCATTCCTGACCTCCGAGGGAGGGAAGTATTTCGTCGCCGGATATCAGACCGGGACGACCTGGCACCTGAAGGTGATGCGCACGTCGACGGGGGCGACCGTGCGGACGGTGAAGGCTCCGAAGGGGATGACCGGGTGCACGCCGGCCGGCAGATGGGATGCGGCGGCGTTCGTGATGGTGTGTGCATCCAAGCGCGGACGCGGCGGAGAGCGGCCGTATCGGGTCACCTATGCGCCCTCGGCACGGCCGAAGCCGGTCGCGCCCGTCGGTGCCGGGTATGCCGTGAACACGGCCCCGAAGCGCGTGACTCAGCCGGCGTCCGGCGGATGCACCGACGCCCCCGGGTATTACACGGGATCGACGTTCCACCGGCTGCCGGTCGGCGGCAAGCTCGGCTATGAGCCGTTGGTGCTCGCGGGAGCGGGCTCGTCGGTCTACCTGTGGCAGCGACCCTGCATGGGCCCCGGCCTGCGGGCCGTCCGGCGCTACGACCTGAAGACGAAGAAGCTCACGAATCTCGCCGGCACCAAGGGGACCGGCGGTGGCGTGATCACCGATGCCCGGACGAGCACCGACTACAGATAGGGGAAAGATCATGAAAAGGCAACGAATCGCGATGGTGACGGCGGCAGGAGCGATGTGTGCGGGACTGCTGGGCGTCCCGGCGGCACACGCCGCAGGCCCGGAGCACGCACAGAGTGGGGCGGACCGGGCGGGTGCGCAGGCCGACTCGGCGCTGCACACCGCGGCCATTCGGCATACGAAGGGGGCGCACGACGATCACGGGACACTGGTGATGGTGCATCCCACGGGTGGGTTCACGACCCTGGGCGAGGTCTCCGACGATGCGTCCATCAGGGGCATCTCGACCGACGGGAAAGAGGTGATGACCGCGCGGTCGCAGGACGGGCAGACTCGAGTCACGGTGTGGGACGTCAAGACTCATCGGCCGCACTACTTCCGGATCGATGGTGAGCACGCCAGGCTGGCGTTCGCAGGTCACCGGGTGATCGTCAGCACACCTCACGAGACCAGTCTGCGCAGCCGCACCGGCACGATGCTGCGGAACTACGATCAGATGAACCGCTCGGTCCACGGGACCCTGCTGGCCTCGGCCGATGGCTCCCACTTCATGTTTTCCACGAAGAAGGGTGTCACCGCGGTGAATACGAAGACCGGGGTGACGACCAACACGGTCAAGGCGCCGAAGGATCAGATCAATTGCGCCCCGACCAATCGATGGGACCGCAAGTCGGCGGTCATGGTGTGCGAGTGGAAACACGGCGTGGGCGGTGACCGGCCATACCGGATCGGCTATACGTCTGGGGTGCAGGCGACGCCGCTGACCAAGGCGGGGTCGGGCGCGGTCTGGCGCACGTCACCGGTGCGGGTCGTGCAGCGCGGCAGCGCGGCGTGCCCGGAGCCGGCCGGATTCTTCGAGGACGGCACGTGGCAGGACATCGAACTGCCGGGCAAGGGCACCCCGCAGGTGGCCGGCGCATCCGGGACGATGGTGGATCTGCTGCGCGTCAGCTGCGGGAGTGGCTACGGCGTGAAACTGCAGCGCTACGACCTGAAGACGAAGAAGGTGACGAACCTGGCCGGCACGAAGGCGACCGGCGGAGGGGTCATCACCGACGCGAGGTCGGTTGCTTCGCACTGAACGACGCGCGGCCGGTGGCGGATCGGGGGATCGCCACCGGCCGTGCGTTCAGCGCTGCTCGAGTGACGAGAGCAGGGTGCGTAGGTCTGTGGTCAGCCGTTCGTGCTCGGCCGGTGCTAGGGGGGCGAGCAGGCCGCGTTCGTGGCTGAGCAGGTCGGCCATCGCCGAGTCGACGATCGCGCGCCCCTCGTCGGTCAACCGCACCCGCACGCCGCGCCGATCGTCGGGGGAGGGGCGGCGCTCGACCAGGCCACGTTGGGTGAGGCGGTCGACCCGGTTGGTCATCGTGCCGCTGGTGACCAGGGTCTGTTGCATGAGCGCACCGGGGGAGAGCTCGTAGGGTGAGCCCACGCGGCGCAGCGCGGAGAGGACGTCGAATTCCCAACCGTCGAGACCGTGCCCGGAGAAGGCCTGCCGGCGGGCCTGATCGAGCAGGCGGGCGAGTCGGGAGATGCGGGAGAGCACCTGCAGTGGCGCGACGTCGAGGTCGGGCCGCTCGCGGCGCCAGGCCTCGACGACGGCATCGACTTCATCTCTCGGAGGCGTCTCCATGGGACGACTATAGTCGATATCAAGTATCTTGACATCAAGATAAATACGCGTAGGGTGAACCCGACGACGCTCGACCGAGGAGGCGGCCATGCCCGCGTGGGACCCGACGCAATACGAGATCTTCGGCGCACAGCGCTCACGACCGTTCCACGACCTGCTGGGCCGCATCCCGGCGGGCGACCCCGGTCTGATCCTCGACCTCGGATGCGGCAACGGCCCCATGACGCTCACGCTCGCGCAACGGTGGCCGTCGGCTCGCGTGATCGGCGTCGACAGCTCGGACGGGATGCTCCGACGCGCCGGCGAACTCGACAGCGACGGCCGAGTCGAGTGGGTCCAGGCGGACGTTGGCACCTGGGATGTCGCCACTTTCGGCCCGCCGGACCTGATCGTCACCAATGCCACCCTGCAGTGGGTGCCGGGGCATCTTGCGCTGATCGCCCGCTGGCTGGGGGCGCTCGCGCCGGGCGGAGCCTACGCGATGCAGGTGCCGGGCAACTTCGATGCGCCCTCGCACCGGCTCATCCGTCAGGTCGCCGCGGAGCAGCCGCGCGGTGAGGAGCTCACCGCCCGCCTGCGTCACGCCCGTCCGGTCGCCGAGCCTCAGGAGTATGCCGAGGCGCTGGCCGCCGCCTGTGCGCACGTGGACGTGTGGGAGACGACCTACCTGCAGGTGCTCGATCCGCAGGGTCAGAGCGCGAACCCGGTGCTCGACTGGGTGAAGGGCACTGCGCTGCGGCCGCTGCTGGACGTGCTCGAGGGGGAGGAGCGCGACGTGTTCCTCGCGCAGTTGTCTGTGCGACTGGAGCGGGCCTACCCGCGCCGGCCGTACGGCGTGCCGTTCCCGTTCCGGCGCATCTTCGCCGTCGGCGCCAAGGCCCCACACACGGCCGATTGAGCCGTCGAGACGCAGTCGAGACGTGTCGAAATCCGGTGACCTTACACGGCTGATTGAGCCGTCGAGGCGCGGCGGCCACCCACGGCTGATTGAGCCGTCGAGACGCGGCGGCCACCCACGGCTGATTGAGCCGTCGAGACGCAGTCGAGACGTGTCGAAATCACGGAGCGTACCCTGCCAAATTGCGCAGCGCCGCTCGCCGGGTTTCGACACTGCTCGCGCCAGGGCGCTCGCAGGCTCAACCAGCCGTGCTTTCGACCCATCACTTGCAGGCTCAACCAGCCGTGCTTTCGACCCACCGCTGACCGGTCCGCGGCTCGACCGGCCGCGCGCCTCAACTACGCGGCATACGACCGACCGACGAAGGAGACCGACTATGACCACGACCGAAGAGATCCTCGGACTGCATCACGTGCAACTGGCGTGCCCGGCCGGGAGCGAAGGCGCGCTGCGCGGGTTCTACGGCGGCGTGCTCGGCCTGCCCGAGATCCCCAAGCCGCCCGCGCTCGCGGCACGCGGCGGATGCTGGTTCCAGGTGGGTGCGCAGCAACTGCACCTCGGGGTGGAGGAGGGGTTCGCGCCTGCCCGTAAGGCGCATCCGTGCCTGCTGACCGTCGACATCGACGTGGTCGCGGTGGCCGTGACGGCAGCGGGTGGCGAGGTGCGTTGGGACGAGGCCATCCCCGGCGTGCGCAGATTCCATACAGACGACCCGGTCGGCAACCGGGTCGAGATCCAGCAGGCGCTCAGTGACCCAGCTTCGGCTTCGCCTCCAGGCCGCCCAGACCGTTCCACGCGAGGTTGACCATGTGCGCCGCGACGTAGTCCTTGCGATAGGAGCGCCCGGACTCCAGCCACCACTCGCCGGTGAGCGCGATCATCCCGATGAGCATCTGCGCATAGATCGGCACGGCCTTGGTGTCGAGCCGCTGACGCTTGAACGTCTCGGTCAGCAGTTGTTCGACCTGCACGGCCACGTCGGACATCAGGCTGGCCATCGAGCCGCTCGCGTGCCAGGAGGGGGAGTCGCGCACCAGGATGCGGAAGGCTGACGGTGACTGCTCGACATACGTCAGCAGTGCGGTGGCGGTGCGCTCGAGCACCGCGTGGGCGTCTCCGCCTTCGGCGAGGGAGACCGAGATCTGCCGCAGCAGATCCTGGATCGCGCGCTCGACGATCACGGCATACAGCCCGGCCTTGCCGCCGAAGTGCTCGTAGATGACCGGCTTGGTCACCCCGGCGATGGCGGCGACCTCCTCGACCGAGACACCCTGGACGCCCTGCTCGGCGAAGACCCGCAGCCCGACCTCGATGAGTTGCTCGCGCCGTTCGTGGGCCGACATGCGCGACCGGGCCGTGCTGCTCATGGCTCCATTGTCGTGGACGTATGCCGTGGCCGGACGCCAGGTGGGACTTCGCGCCGGTCTCGTCTACCCTGGTGCGCGGGTCGGGCCCCTGTGGGCCCGCGATCCCCGGTTGCTCTGCTGGTAGGGGCCGCCTGACTTTGAATCAGGATTAGCG
>CAZMLG010000096.1:0-11260 GCA_964566985.1 uncultured Intrasporangiaceae bacterium | reverse complement strand
TCGGCTGGATGAAGGTGCGTCCGACGTAGGCGTTCTTGACGAACCCCTGCGCGAACGGGATGCCGTACTCCTGGGCGTAGCCGGTCGCCGCCGGCACGCCGGACTCCGGCACACCGATGACCATGTCGGCCTCGACCGGGTGCTCACGGGCCAGTTGGCGACCCATCTCGACTCGCGCGTCGTGCACGACCCGGTCGCTGATGACCGCGTCCGGCCGCGCGAGATAGACGTATTCGAAAACGCATCCCTTGGGGGTCGGCTCCGCGAAATGATGGGACCGCAGCCCCTCCTCGTCGATCGCGATCAACTCGCCCGGCTCGACCTCGCGGATGACGCTCGCCCCGATCGTCTGCAGCGCCGCGGTCTCCGACGCGACCACCCAGCCGCGCTCCAGTCGGCCGAGCGCGAGCGGGCGCACCCCGTGTCGGTCGCGCGCGGCATACAGGGTGCCTTCGTTCATGAAGACGAAGCTGAAGGCCCCCTCCAGCCGAGGGAGCACGGCCATGGCGGCCGCTTCGATGGATCGCTCGGGGTCTTCGGCGAGCAGTGTGGTGACCAACGCGGTGTCGGAGGTGTTGCCTCGGCCCAGTTCACCGCGCGACTCCCGACCGTCCAGGCGCTCGCGGACCAGTTCGCGCAGGGCGACGGTGTTGATCAGGTTGCCGTTGTGCGCGAGCGCGAGGGTGCCGTGCTCGCTGCCGCCGAGCGTCGGCTGCGCGTTCTCCCACGTGCTCCCTCCGGTCGTCGAGTACCGGGTGTGCCCCACGGCGATGTGGCCCTGGAGCGAAGACAGACTGGACTCGTCGAAGACCTGGGAGACCAGCCCCATGTCCTTGTAGACGAGGATGCTGTGCCCGTCGCTGGTGGCGATCCCCGCGGACTCCTGGCCGCGATGTTGCAGCGCATAGAGTCCGAAGTAGGTCAGTTTGGCGACCTCTTCACCGGGAGCCCAGACTCCGAAGACCCCGCAGGCGTCCTGGGGGCCCTTCTCCTGAGGATCGAGGTCGTGGGAAAGTCGTCCGTCACCGCGCGCCACACCCCCATCCTCGCACGGAGGAGGGCGCGGGCGGTGAGCAGGACGCTCAGCGCATCATGATCTTCTCGACGACCAGCGCGACGATGGCACCGAGGAGCACGCCCAGGGCCCCGAAGATGAAGGCGAAGAACCCGATGGAGGTCGTGTGTGAATAGTGCGAGGTGGGCGAGTCCGGCCCCACGGCGGCGATGAACGCCCCGATGAGGGCCCCGAGGACACCGCCGGTCACCAGGAACGGCACCAGGTTGGGTGCGCGGCGCACCCGCCTGCGCATCACCGGGGCGGCGCCGCTGCGGTCGCCGGACGGGCGACCCGACGAAGCATCTGCATGATCTGGCACCTCTCCACCGTAGGTTACCGGCCCGTTAGGGTGACTCGAGGGCTCGTGTCCTGCCCCGACGGTGTCTGCGCGGAAGGTGTTGCCCATGAAATGGCTGATCCTGGTCATCATCGTCGTCGTCCTGTGCCTGCTGCTGTGGGCGCTGCTGCGCGACCCACGGCGCGGCGGCTCGGTCGGCATCCACGGCGTCGACGGCAAGGTCAAGGCCGAGCCGATCGAGGCCGAGACGAAGACGGCGACGGTGGCGGCAGGGGGTGCGGCCGCGGGTGGAGCCGCCGTCGGTGTGACCGAAGCGGCACACGACACCCCCGCTCCGCCCTCCACGCCGCCGGCCGACGAGCCCGCGTCGCCCGCATCCTCGGATGCGGGCGACGTCTGGGATGCGCCACCACCCGTCGTCGACGACGCGCCCGCCCCCTCCGCCGACGATTGGGACGCCGAGCCACCCGCGCTCGACGACGCTCCGGCGGCTCCGGCAGCCCCCTCCGGCGACGACTGGGACGCCGAACCACCCGCACTCGACGGATCGGGGGCCGCGCAGGCCTCCTCAGGAGACGATTGGGACGCCGAGCCACCCGCGCTCGACGACGCCGAGCCGTCCCCGGCATCGACATCGTCGGGCGACGACTGGGATGCACCGCCACCGCCGCTGGACGACCCCGCTCCGGACGCGAGCAGCGCCGCGGCGCAGGCCGATCCGGCGACAGGGGACGACTGGGACGCCCCACCTCCTGCGCTGGATGACGCACCGCGCACCCCCTCCGAGGCGGACCCGGGCGACAACGGCGATGTGGACGACTGGGATTCACCGCCGCCACCGCTGGACGACCAGAAGTGAAGGCACACACCGGTGTCCGGTGAGCTCGCGCCGCGGGATGCGCAGACTCACCCCGTCGGCGATGCGGAGATGCTGCTGACCGCACCCCTCTGCGTGGCCCGCGATCCGTTGAAGGGACACCCGCACGTCGACGTGGAGTCCGTGTCGGACCACCTCGTCGGTCGATCGTTTTCGACGTCACAACTCGACGCCGACCGGCTCCTCCGAGGGACGTTGACCTATCAATCGACCGGCATCCACGCCCTCCACCTCGAGGGGACACCCGGACTGCGTCGAAACCTCGAGGACGCCATCGCCGAGGACGGCGCCCAGGTGCGCTGCAAGAGCGTGCTTCCGTCGATTTTCCCCGACGGCTACGGTGCGATCTCGATCCGGTTCTCGGTGGAGCACGGTTGGGAGGCACCGATCGAGGACCTCCCCTATTTCTCCCCCGGACTTCGCGAAAGCACGACACGGACCGTGCGTGACATGGTCCTGTCCGAACTCACCGAGACCTATCGGCATCTCCTGCGCGACGATTCGGTCGGCGTCGAACTCCCCTATTTCAACCTGACCTACATGGGCCGTACACCACTCGAGGATCCCGGGTGCGCAACCCTGCGCAACGACGTCCGGCAACTGGTGTATCCGGATCAACCCGAACCCCTTCGGTCCTCGTCGCCCTTCCGGACCGAGTTCTTCTATGCCGGCTACGCCTATCTGCTGCTCTTCGGCAAGGACGTATTCGAGCGATCCGATCAGTACGCGCTCCTCCTCAAGACCATCGACGTGTCCTACTTTCGTCTGGTGCGATACATGGAGTCCGCGCGTCGCTCCCTCGCGATCGAAGACGAGCTGGACGTCGACTACCTCAAAGAGATTTCCCTGCAACTCCACACCGAATATCAGAGCATTGTTTCCCCGGTCTTCACATTCGACCATCACTCTTTGCTGATCCGCAACGAGATCTTCCGAGCGTGGGACCTGAACACCCTGAACCGTAGTTGCCAGATCCTCCTGGACACCGTGCGGGAACGCACCGAATCCAAGCTCCTTCGAAGCCAGAAGAGGCGTGATAGCATCATTCAAGGTGGATTAGCACTGGTGTCCGCATTCTCGCTGATCGAAGCGATCCAGGCGGTCATCGAACTGTGGGAGCGGTGGTCCTGATGCAGCAGCCCGGCGTGCCGAGCGCAGCAACCGTGTGGGTGGCGGATGGCTCCCCCCTTCCCGGCCTCGACTATGGAACCAGAGTCTGTGAGCGCCTTCGGGCACTGGGAGTCGAGGTCACGAGACGGGAATTCACGCGTCCCACCTCCGAGGACGATATTTCCACCGGCATCAACATCCTCACCGGCGGGAGCACCTCGGTGCACGATCGCACCACGTGGATGTCGACCGGCCTCGAGCTGACGAGGCGCATGATCGAGGCGGCATCCCGCGGAGACTCGACGTTATTCGGCATCTGCCTCGGCTCCCAGATGATCGCAGAATGCCTCTCCCCTGGCTGCATCGTCCAGGGAGAGGGCATCCACGTCGGCCTGACGCGACTGGAGTGGGCGGACCGGCCCGGGTCCGGGTCCGCCCCGCCGGTTCTGCCGACATTCCACTATGAGCAGATCGGCAAAGACGCCCTACGCTCCGGTGGCGCGGAAGTCATCGCCTCGAATGACGCCGTACCGGTCCTGGCGTATCGATACGGTGCACGTATCGGCGCCACTCAACTCCATCCGGACTTCACCGGCAGCGATGCGACCGATCTTGTCGCCCACCACGGCGATCTGATCGAGAGATTCGACGGCGATGCCTCGGCGAGTGGACGTCGGACCGAGCAACTGCGACCGATGTTGCCCGACGATGCACTCGAAAGGACCATCCGAGCCGTGCTCGCCGGGTAGGTCAGTCACGGACCAGTCGGGCCCCGACCTCCTCGAGAACCTGCTCGCTCGCGGCATACACACCGTCCGACCTCGGCCAGTGAGTGATGACGTCGGTGAATCCGAGTTCGTCCGCCCGCCCGGCGATGTCGAAGAATCTGTCCGCGCTCTCCAATGCGACCGTGCCGCTGCCGTCCATGCTCAGATATCGATCGATGGTTCCTGGGTCGCGCCCTGCCCGATCGAGCGCGTCCTCGAAACGCTCCGACAGCTCCCGCAAGCTCGCCCACCACGAATCGTCTTCGCCCGGACGGCCATTGGTCACCCATGCCTGGCCGAATCGTGCTGCGAGGTGCATCGTGCGTTTCCCGTTCGCGGCGATCGCAAAGGGAAGTCGAGGCCGCTGCACCGACCCGGGCAGCGTCCGCACGTCCACGGCGGGGAAGTAGGGCCCGTCGCTGTCCACGTGATCGTCGAGCAGCACCCGGTCCAGGAGTTCGACGAATTCTTCGAACCGGTCCACACGTTGTCGCACGGTCAGGCTCGGGCCGCCCAGGATCTGCGAGTCCAGGTCCCCGCCGACTCCCATCCCGCAGGTCAGCCGTCCGCCCGAGACGTCGTCGACGGCCAGCAGATCACGCATCAGGCTGACCGGGTGGCGGAAGTTCGGCGAGGTCACGAACGTCCCCAGTCGGATCGAGGAGGTCACGGTCGCCGCGGCGGTCAGTGTCGGCATGGTGCCGAACCACGGAGCGTCGGGCAGACCGGCCCACACGAGATGGTCGTAGGTCCAGGCGTGGTCGAACCCCAGCTCCTCGGCCCGGCGCCAGGCCTCCCGCTGCTCCGCCCACCGGCGTTCCGGGAGGATGATGATGCCGAATCGCATGCGGTCCCTTCTCAGGCCGGGTCGGGCACGAGGGGGAGATAGGCCGACAGGTCGGCGCGACCGCCCGAGGCCTGCATGAGCCCGTCCTCGGTGGCCTCGTGCCACTCGAGTTCGCCGACGACCAGGGCGAGCCAGACGTCGGGCGCCATCTCGACCACGTTCGGAGGCGTGCCACGCCGGTGCGTCGGGCCCTCGACGGCCTGCGCCGCGCCGAAGGGTGGCACACGCACCTCGACGGAGCGGCCTGGTGCCTGCAGGCCGAGTTCTTCGAGGGTGTAGCGCACGGCGGTCGCGATCGTCGTGCGATCCGCGGCCTCTCGATCCCGAGCCCACGCGACGACCGCCGCACGCCCGGCCACCGGATCCGTCCTGCGCCGTGCCATCCGGCCCTCCTCACGATGTGCGCCGCCTTCCCGCCCATCGTGCCGCATCCCGCGCGCCCTCCTCGAGCCGACCACGTAGGCTTGAGGGCATGGCGACCTCCGCTCCTCCCGAGGAGCCGTTCACGTTCCTCCGGGACGACAGCGGTGGCGTCACCGTCATGCGCGACGGGCACCCGCAGTCCTACGTCGACCTGCACGACCCGGAGCTTCTGCCGTTCGAATACATCCAGCACCTGGCGCTCGCCATCGACGGTTTGCCGCCCGGCCGACTGGCGGTGACACACCTCGGCGGCGCAGGCCTCACACTGGCCCGTTATGTGCAACACACCCGCCCGGGATCGCCCCAGATCGTGCTGGAGCCCGATGCGGCACTGACGGATGCGGTGCGACGCGAGCTGCCGCTCCCCCGTGGCCACCGGATCCGGGTCCGCGCCACCGACGCACTCTCCGGCCTGTCGGGGTTGAAGCCGTCGTCCGCGGACGTCGTCGTGTTGGATGCGTATGCCGACGGGCAGGTGCCGGCCGAACTGACGACATCCGAGGCGCTCACCAGGTTCGCCGCCGTCCTACGACCCGACGGGATCCTGCTGCTCAATCTTGCCGACGAACCGGACCAGCGGTATCTCGCGCGCGTGCTTGCGTCCGCGCACACCTGCCTGCCGCACCTGGCCCTGATCTCGACCCACGAGGTGCTCCGCCGCAAGAGGTTCGGCAACTACACGGTCCTCGCGTGCCGCGCCCCTCTCGATCTGCACCGCCTCCGACGTGGCGCGGCGATGTCCCCGCTCCCCACCGGTGTGCGCAGCGGGTCGGCCCTCGATCGGCTGCGCACCTCCGCTTCCCCGCTGACCGACCGGGATGCCATGCCGTCGCCACACCCGCCGGACGCGGGCCGTTGGCGAATCCGCTGATGAGAAAGGTACCTTCATGACCGACGATCCGCTCCGGGCGCTCCTCGCCTCCCAGCACCTGATGACGCTCGCCACGATCAAACGCGACGGTCGGCCGCAACTGTCATTGGTCAGCCACGCCTACGACTCGGGCCGCGACCTGATCCGGGTGTCCATCACCGCAGACCGCGCGAAGACCGCGAATCTGCGGCGCGATCCTCGCGCCACGGCGATGGTGCGCAGCAGCGACGGCTGGTCCTACGTCGTCGCGGACGCCGACGCGACCCTCTTCCCGGTGTGCGCTCGGCCCGACGACGACAGCGTCGAGGAACTCGTCGACATCTATCGCACGATCCAGGGCGAACACCCGGACTGGGACGACTACCGCCGTGCCATGATCGAGGAGAAGCGGATCCCGTTGCATCTGCACGTGACCCACGTTTATGGGACGGCGCGCTGACGGCTCCGTCCGCAATGGCTCCCCCACCGCACGGTCGACGCCGGCGCGGGGAAACGCCTGCTCAGCGCTCACGGGCCGACGTGTATTCGTGCTCCGGGCGGCCGGTGCTGCCGTAGCGCAGCCGCATCACCGCCTTGTGCTCGTCGACGAGGGCCGCCAGATAGCGCTGCGCGGTGGCCCGCGCGATGCCGAGCTGGTCGGCGATCTCGGCCGCCGATCGCGGTCCCTCACCGGCCTCCAACGCCTCGCGCACGAGGTGCGCCGTGACGGGTGACTGCCCCTTGGGTGGCGCCGGCCGATCCCCGTCGTGCAGCGCCGCGAACGCCGCGTCGACCTGACCCTGGCTCAGTGTCCCTTCCGCCAACCGGCCGCGATAGCGCCCGTAGGCACGCAGACGAGCCGCCAGTTGGTCCCGGGTGAACGGCTTCACGACATAGTTGACCGCACCGGAGGACGCCGCGGTGCGCACCGATTCGGCGGAACTGTCGGCCGTGACCATGATGACGTCCACCTTGCCCGCGAGCTCGGCACACACCTCGGCCCCGGGCCGATCGGGCAGATAGTTGTCCAGCAGCACCAGGTCCGGACGAAGTGCCGCGACGGCGTCCAGTGCGTCCGCGGCCGTGTGAGCCGTTCCGACCACGTGCATTCCGGGCACTCCGCCGACGAAGGCCGCGTGCACGTCGGCCACCCGGAAATCGTCGTCCACGACCAGGACCCGGATCATGAGAGGTCACCGTCGCCGTCGACGTCGAGCACACCGGGAAGCGTGGCCACGAACACCGTCGGACCACCCCCACCTCCCGGGGACGTGACCCGCAGATCCCCTCCCAGATCGCGCGCCGTCCGCCTGGCGATCGGCAGGCCCATCCCTCGATCCGCACCGTGCGAACTCACCCCGTCGACGAAGATCGCGTCCAGGCGCGAGGGGTCGATGCCCTCCCCGGTGTCGACCACGGAGATCACCACGCCGTCCGCATCGCTGACCAGGTCGATATCCACTCTCGCCGGTCGGACCGTGGACGACCCGGCGGCGTCGATCGCATTGTCCACCAGGTTGCCGAGCACGGTGATCACCTCCACCGGGGCCTTGAGCTTCTGCGGCATCCACGTCGCCTCGGAGAGCGCCAGGCGCACACCTCGCTCCGCGGCATACGACGTCTTCGCCGCGATGAACGAGCGAATCGTGGCCGAGCCGATGGCTTCGGTGTCGCTGATGCTCTCGGCGGATGCGAACTGGGTGCTGGCGCTGAGGTATTCGATCGCCGAGTCGACCGATCCCGTCTGCAGCAGACCCATCACGGTGTGCATCCGGTTGGCGAACTCGTGTCGCTGCGCCCGCAACGCCCCGGACATCGTGCGGACGCTGGCCAATTCGCTCGTCAACTGCTCCAGATCGGTCCGATCCTTGAGCGTGAGGACGGTGCCCAGGTCGCGATCGTCCATCCGGACCCCACGCACCGAGCCGACCAGCACGCGCTCCCCTGCGGAGGCGATGACCGAGGTGTCCGAGCCGTCCGCCAGCACCGTCCGGATCCGCTCCGGAAGGGACAGGTCCGCGAGCAGCGCGCCGGGCTCGAGATCCTGTGCGAGCAATCGGCGCGCCTCCGTGTTCGCCATCGTCACTCTCGATTCGGTGTCCAACGCAAGCACTCCCTCGTTGATGCCGTACAAGACGGCCTCCCGTTCACGCACCAGGTCCGCGACCTCACGCGGTTCCAACCCGAAGGTCGCCTTCTTCAGCTTCCGGGCAAGGAACGCGGACAGCAGGGCACCGAGCACGACCGCGCCGAAGCCGATCGGGATCGCGATCAACAACAGGTGATCCAGCGACCGGTCGATCTCCTGCGCCGAGAACCCGACACTGACCTCCCCCACGATGTCGCCCGACGAGTCACGCAACGGCACCTTGCCTCGCGCGGACACTCCCAAGGTGCCTCGCTCGATGTTGGCCACGTCGTGCCCGGACAAGGCCTTGCGTGGAGAGGTGCTCACCTTCTTGCCGATCTCCGCGGGATTGGGGTGAGCCAGGCGTATGCCGTGGGCGTCGGTGACGACCACGAACAGCGCCCCCGTGCGCCGGCGTTGGGCCTCAGCCACAGCGTCGACCGCCTGCTGATCCGACGCGGCCACCTTGTCTCCGAGGTCCTGGTCGGCGGCGACGGCGCGAGCGACGGCCAGTGCCCGCTGTTCGTACTGCCGGGACAGCGAGGTGCGCAACAACACGGCGACCGCGACGAGTGACAGCACGCCCAGCGCGAGAATGACTCCGACCTGCAACAGCATCATCTGCCGTGTGAACGGCATCCCTCGACGGCCCCCCGACCTTCCGCTCCCCGGGCGCACATTCGCCGTGATCATGCAGGACAGCGTACTGACGGGAACCCGATGAGCAGAATGCACAAAACGTGCGTTGTGCGCGGATCCGCCGTTTCGCCGACAAGGGGTGACCTCGGGCACCGGCCGGCTCTACATTTCCGGTCAGCCGATCATCGTGATCCGGATCACCCCGGATCGTCTTCAAGGAGTTCTATGTCACACCTGGTCTCATTGCGCGGTGCCACCAAGCGCTTCCTGACCAGCTCAGGCGGCACCCACACCGCGGTCTCGGATATCACCCTCGACATCGCGGACGGCGAATTCGTCGCCGTCGTCGGGCCGACGGGCTGCGGCAAGTCCACGACCTTGTCCCTCGTCTCCGGCCTCGAGCCGCCGTCGGAGGGCACGGTCACCGTGGGCGGCGCGCCGGTCGACGGCATACCCGAGGGAGTCGGATACATGTTCCAGGCCGACGCCATGCTCCCCTGGCGCACCGTGCTCAAGAACGTCGCCGCGGGCCCGCTGTGGCGCGGGGTGGACGGCGCCGAGGCACTGGACAGAGCCAGGGACTGGATCGACCGAGTCGGGCTCACCGGGTTCGAGCACTACTACATGCACCAGCTGTCCGGCGGCATGCGCAAGCGGGTCGCGCTGGCTCAGACGCTGGTCAACGAGCCGAGCATCCTGCTGATGGATGAGCCCTTCTCGGCGCTCGACGTGCAGACCCGCGCCCTCATGCAGAACGAGCTGCTGGACCTGTGGTCCGGCACGGGGTCGGCCGTCATCTTCGTGACACACGATCTGGAAGAGGCGATCACTCTGGCCGACCGCGTGATCGTCATGACGGCGAGTCCGGCTCGGATCAAGGACGACTTCGCCATCGCACTGGATCGCCCCCGCAACGTCGAGGAGATCCGCATGACGCCCGAATTCATCAAGATCTATTCCGAGATCTGGGGGTCGCTGGCCTCCGAGGTCGAGACCGCCAGGAAGGCGGGTGTCCCGAATGTCGCCTGAGACGTTGGAGAAACACACGAAGCATCGCGCCGAGGCGCCCCACTCTCGTGCGTCGGACATCGACCCGTCGCAGTCGGCCCGGGCGATCATGCGGCGCCACAAGGCACGCGTGTATGCCCTGCGCGCGGCGGTCTTCGTCGGCGTGATCGCCATCTGGGAAGGGGCGGTCGACCTCTGGTTCGACCCGTTCTTCTACTCGAAGCCGAGCCTGATCTGGGACAAGCTCGTCACCTGGTTCACCAAGGGCACGGCGCAGGGGCCCATCTGGCAACAGATCTGGTTCACGCTCCAGGAAGCCGTCTACGGGTTCATCCTCGGTGCCGTCATCGGGGTCGCGCTCGGGATCCTGCTGGGACGGGCCAAACTGCTGGCCGAAGTCCTGCAGCCCTACATCCAGGCGGCGAATGCCGTCCCCCGCATCGTGCTGGCCGCCCTGTTCATCATCTGGTTCGGCCTGGGTATGCCGTCCAAGGTGGCCACCGCACTCGTCCTCGTCTTCTTCCCGGTCTTCTTCAATGCCTTCCAAGGCGCCCGCGAGGTGGACCGCAACCTGGTCAACAATGCGCGCATCCTCGGCGCGAGCCGACTGCAGGTGTTGCGCTCGATCGTGGTGCCCAGTGCGACCTCGTGGATCCTCGCATCGCTGCACACCGCCTTCGGATTCGCTCTGATCGGCGCGATCGTCGGCGAATACACCGGATCCACGCACGGCATCGGCCTGCTGATCTCGACCGCCCAGGCGTCGTTCAACGCCGCCGGAATCTATGCCGGGATGGTGATCGCCACCGTCCTCGCGCTCGCCGCCGAACTGATCCTCGGGTATGTCGAGCGGCGCCTCTTGCGCTGGCGCCCGCCGGCTCAGAACACCAGTGTCCCCGTCTGATCCACCTCTCATCACCGTCTGGAAGGAACACCCATGAAGAAGTACGCCCTCGCCGCAGCCACCGCGGCCGTGTCGGCGGCCGTCGCCCTCACGGGCTGCCACACCGGCAACTCGGCATCCGCCGCGGGACATTCGTCCGCGGAGGCCGGGAACGGAGGGAACGGCAAGACCGTCAAGATCATGGTCGGCGGCATGAGCAAAATCATCTACATGCCCGCGGCTCTCACCGAGCAGCTCGGCTACTTCAAGGACGAGGGACTGAACGTCCAACTCGTCGACACACCGGCCGGTGTGACGGCCGAGACGGCCCTCGTCGCCGGCAGCGCCCAAGGTGTGGTCGGCTTCTACGACC
>CAZMLG010000095.1:0-11505 GCA_964566985.1 uncultured Intrasporangiaceae bacterium | reverse complement strand
TGTCGGCGATCTCCAGCGCCTGCTCACCGGTGTCGGGCTGGCTGACCAGCAGCGCATCGGTGTCCACCCCCAGCTTCTTGGCGTATTCGGGGTCGAGCGCGTGCTCCGCGTCGATGAAGGCGGCGATGCCGCCGTTCTTCTGCGCGTTGGCGACCGCATGCAGCGCGACCGTGGTCTTGCCACTGCTCTCCGGGCCGTAGACCTCCACGACCCGGCCCCTCGGCATACCGCCGATGCCCAGGGCCACGTCGAGGGCGATCGCGCCGGTCGGGATCACGTCGATCGGCGGCCGCACGTCGTCACCCAGGCGCATCACCGCGCCCTTGCCGTGGGTCTTCTCGATCTGGGCCATCACGGTGTCGAGCGACTTGAACTTGTCGTTCGACGTTCCGGCCGCCTTGGACTTCGCTGCCATCGGCTACTCCTTCTCGTTGTCATGAGCGCGCCCACCTTCGACCAGTAGCGGTGCCGCACGAGGCGTCGCGTCCTGGTCAGACGCTAGATGCCGCCACCGACAGCCACCGCCGCCCTCCACGAATCTGTGGACGACCCGGCCGCGGATCGGCACCTGTGCACAACGCTACCGCAGCGGCCGAACACTCGTACGAACGCCACGCCCGACACGCCGAAGGTTCCGTGCGCTCAGTCCCGACGCGCCTCAGGCGTCCCACCCGCCCCGCGCCGGACCAGGCCGATCAGGCCGACCAGGGCCGCGAGGGCCCAGACGCCCTGGAGGATGACGAACCCCCACTGCGCCTCGATCACCGCCAGCCAGGTCAGGATCGCCGCGCCGACGAGGTTCGACGACAGATAGCGCACGGAGTGGGCGGTGGTCCGCCGGAACTGCATCAGGGCGAACGGGATGAGAATCCCCAGGGCGCCGGCGAACTGCAAGGCGAGTTCCATCAGTGCACCACCCCCGGCGCGACGCCCCGCAACCGCTGCACCAGTCCCCAGGCGGAGACGAGGGCCCACGTGCCCTCCAGGAAGACGAACCCCCACTCCGTCGCGATCACCGCCGTCACCGTCATGGCCCCCGATCCGACGAGATTGGTGATCAGGTAGCGATAACCGGCCGCATCGACCCGATCCGCCTGTGCCAGCAGGAAACACACCAGCACCAGCACGGCCCCGACGACCTGCACCGTGTCGAAGACGAGTCCATCCATGAGCCCTCCTGGATGCCGACCGTCGTCACGCCGGGTACGGTCGCCCTCGTCCGGGGTCACGCCTCGACGGCGCTCCGCTCCCAGCAATAGCACAGTGCCCGACTCGGCGGGCTTCCGGCACAGCGCACGCTCGCGTGGTCAGCGACCCAGCAGCACCAGACCGCTGTGATTGTCCTGCGGCAGATTCCCCTCCAGCCATGCGGTCACGCCCAGGTGGCGCAGGTCGACGCGTGCGCCGAAGCTCGACAGGAACGAGGTCTCGGCCGCGTCCCGGCCGGTCGCGATGCGCAGCAGCGACTGGCGGGGTGCCAGCCCGGTCGCGTCCAGCACCCACCAGGCGCCGTCGACGTAGGCCTCGACCACCGCGTGGAAGTCCATCGGCACCAGGCCCGGGGCGTAGGCCGTCACCAGGCGGGCGGGGACACCCCGTGCCCGCAGGATCGCCACGACGAGGTGCGCGAAGTCGCGACACACTCCGCTGCGCTGCAGGTAGGTCTCCGTCGCACCGTCGGTCACCCGGCTCGATCCGGCGACGTAGGCGGTGCGGCGCGCCACCCATTCACGCACCCGCAGCACCAGTTCGGCTCCCGTGCAGTCCTCGAACAGCTCCCGCGCGATGCCGAAGAGCCGGTCGGACTCGGCATACCGGCTGGGCACGAGGTTGCCGAGCTGGGCAGGCAGCCCGTCGGGCGGGCACGCTTCGAAGCCGAGGACTCTCGCGTCGTAGGTCACCTGGTAGTTCCCGGCCGGCACGTGCGCCACATGCAGCACGCCGTGATGGGCGATCTCGACGGCCTGCACGTCATACGCGCGCTCCCCCGACGTGAGGGTGAGCCGGTCGGAGACGGCCAGGCCCTCGCAGCGGGCGACCGCCACCGACATCACCAGCCGCACGTCACCGGCGACCTGCAGGCTCAGCCGGGCCGAGACACGACGCTCCATGGGTCAGTCCCTCCGTTCGCGGATCGGCAGGTCACGTCCGAGCCATCGCTCCGGCGGGACGTCCATGTCCGTGCACAGGGCCTCCCACACCCGCCGCGGCGGGACCCCCGATTCGAGGGCCTCGGTCGCGGTCCGGTCCCCCAGCGTGTGCAGCACGTGGCCGCTCGCCAGGACCCTGCTGTAGGCCGGGCTGAACTCGTCGTCCATCAGCCGCCAGAACTCGCTCAGTCGCACGGCCCAAGTGTGTCAGCCCCCCGCGATCGGTGATACTTGCCATGCGATCGAGGCACGAAGGAGTGGCACGAACATGAGCACACCGACCTGGCGTATGCCGGCCGAGACGGCGCCGCACGACCGCACCTGGATGGCGTTCCCCACCCAGGGGTACACCCTCGGCGACACCCCGCAGGACGCCGAGACGGCACGCCATACCTGGGCGGCGGTCGCCAATGCGGTGGCGCGCTTCGAACCCGTCTCGATGGTGGTGGCCCCGGACGACCTGTCGATCGCCGAACCACTGTTGGACCCGCAGATCACGGTGCATCAGGCACCGCTGGACGACGCGTGGATGCGCGACATGGGGCCGACGTTCGTGGTGTCCGACGAGGGCCGGCTCGGCGCGGTCGACTGGGTCTTCAACGGATGGGGCGCCCAGTCGTGGGCGACCTGGGATCACGACGCGTTGATCGGTGCGCACGTCGCCGATCTCGCCGGCGCCCACCTCATCGACTCGGCGCTGGTCAACGAGGGCGGCGCCATCCACGTCGACGGTGAGGGCACGCTGCTGGTCACCGAGACGGTGCAACTCGGTGAGGGGCGCAACGCCCATCTGGCCAAGGAGACGGTCGAGGCCGAACTGCGGCGTTGTCTCGGGGTGTCCACGGTCGTGTGGCTGCCGCGCGGGCTGACGCGCGACTACGACGAGTTCGGCACCCGCGGCCACGTCGACATCGTCGCGACGATGCCCTCCCCCGGGACCGTGCTGCTGCACACCCAGGAGGATCCGGCGCACCCCGATCACGCGGTGTGCCGGCAGATCCGCCGCGTGCTCGAAGAGGCCACCGACGCGGCCGGGCGTCACTTCGAGATCGTGCCGATCCCGGCACCGCAGCGACTCACGGACGACGACGGCCCGGTCGACTACAGCTATGTCAACCACGTGGTGGTGAACGGCGGGGTGATCGCCTGCACGTTCGACGACCCGAACGACGACCGGGCGCTCGACGTGCTGCGCCAGGTGTATCCGGGCCGCGAGGTCGTCGGGGTCGACGCCCGCGAACTCTTCGCCCGCGGCGGCGGCATCCACTGCATCACCCAGCAGCAGCCCGCGACCTCCTGACCGGCAGCTGCTCGGCTCGCCTCGAGCCGCGGCGGGTTCACCGGATCAGCGGCACGAAACTGTAGCGCCCGTGCCAGGTCACGTCCGCTCCGTGCGGGGTCGCCGCGACGCGCACCAGACGCCCGGCGACCGGCGCGACCAGCACTCCTCCCGGAGCCAGTTGCGCGACGAGGTCCTCGGGCAACTCGGCGGACTGCGCGGACACCAGGATGCGATCGAAAGGAGCGCCGCCGGGTAGGCCGAGCACCCCGTCCTGCGCGGGCCGCACCCGTGCCCACCCGAGCCCGGCGGCGGCGACCCGCTCGCCGCCGAACTCGACGAGGGCCGCCTGCCGCTCAACACCGACGACGTTCCCGCCTCGGCCGGTCAGCCGGGCGAGGATCACGGTGGTCCACCCGGATCCCGACCCCACGTCGAGCACCCGGTCGCCCCGCCGCACGTCGAGCAGTTCGAGCATGTCGCGCACCGTCCTCGGTTGCGAGTTGGTCTGCCCCGCGGCGATGGGCAGGGGCCGGTCCTCGCCGGCCCACGGCACCTGGTCCGGCGGCAGGAATGCGCTGCGCGGCGTCGCCTCCATCGCCGCGACGACCGCGTCTCGTCCCCCGTGGCCGCGTCCCATCCATCTCACCTCGGACTCGCCTCACCGGATCCTCGTGCGTCCCGGCCAGTATCTCGTTGTCGGGACGCGGTGGCAGGCTGGGTCCCGATGCCGACCGATGTCCTCGAGCGTTTCTCCCCCGCGACCCGCGCGTGGTTCACGGGGTCGTTCGGCACACCCACCCCCGCACAGGTCGGTGCCTGGGATCCGATCACCGCTGGCGACCACACCATGGTGGTCGCCCCGACGGGGTCCGGCAAGACCCTGTCGGCGTTCCTGTGGGCGCTGGACCGACTGGCGGCCGCGCCGGCACCGCAGGACCCGATGAGGCGGTGCCGCGTGGTCTACGTGTCGCCGATGAAGGCGCTCGCGGTCGACGTCGAGCGCAACCTGCGGGCGCCGCTGACCGGGATCCGGCACGCCGCGACCGAGATGGGACAGGCCCCACCGGACCTGGACGTCGCCGTCCGGTCCGGGGACACGCCGCCCGGCGAGCGCCGCCGTTTCGCGAAGCGCCCGTCGGACGTGCTGATCACCACTCCCGAGTCATTGTTCCTGTTGTTGACCTCCGCGGCGCGCGAAGCGCTCGCCGGCGTCGAGACGGTGATCCTCGACGAGGTCCACGCGGTCGCGGGCACCAAGCGAGGCGCGCACCTGGCGGTCAGCCTCGAACGCCTCGACGCGCTGCTGGAGCGCCCCGCCCAGCGCATCGGGTTGTCGGCCACGGTCCGGCCCCCGCAGGAGGTGGCCCGGTTCCTCGCCGGGGGGCGGCCGGTCACCACGGTCGAGCCTCCGTCGGACAAGCAGTGGCAGATCGACGTCGTCGTCCCCGTCCGCGACCTCACCGAGCTGGGTCGAACGCCCGCAGGGGACGCCGACACGACGCCACGAGAACGCAGTTCGATCTGGCCCCATGTCGAGGAACGCATCGTCGATCTGGTGTCGGCACACCGCTCCACGCTGGTGTTCGCCAACTCGCGACGGCTCGCCGAGCGACTCACCACCCGACTCAACGAGATCTGGCAGGAGCGCTGCGGCGAGGAGCCGCGTCCCGTCGCCGCGGCGGGGCCGCCGGCCGAACTCATGGGCGGCGCCGGCCAATCGTGGGGAGCACCCGCCGTGCTGGCCCGAGCCCACCACGGATCGGTGAGCAAGGAGGCCCGCGCACAGATCGAGGACGAACTCAAGACCGGGCGATTGCCCGCGGTGGTCGCGACCAGCTCCCTCGAGCTCGGCATCGACATGGGCGCGGTCGACCTGGTGATCCAGGTCGAGTCCCCTCCGAGCGTGGCGAGCGGCCTGCAGCGTGTCGGCCGCGCGGGCCACCACGTCGGGGCCGTCTCACGAGGCGTCGTGTTCCCGAAGTTCCGCTCCGACCTGGTGCAGGCGTCGGTCGTCGTCCAGAGCATGCTCGCCGGACGCATCGAGGCTCTGCAGGTCCCTCGCAATCCGCTCGACGTGCTCGCCCAACAGATCGTCGCGATGTGCGCGATGGACGAGTGGTCGGTCGAGGCACTGCATACCCTGGTGCGGCGGGCCGCGCCCTTCGGCACGCTCCCTCGCACCGTGCTCGATTCGGTCCTCGACATGCTCTCCGGTCGGTATCCGAGCGACGAATTCGCCGAACTGCGGCCCCGAGTGGTCTGGGACCGCATCGGGTCGACGCTGTCCGGACGCAAGGGCGCGCAATGGCTGGCGACCACCAGCGGAGGCACCATCCCCGACCGGGGACTGTTCACCGTGCTGCTCGCGAGCGCGGACGGGCCCGGGCGGCGTGTCGGAGAGCTCGACGAGGAGATGGTCTATGAGTCTCGGGTCGGCGACGTCATCACCCTCGACACCACCAGTTGGCGGGTCGAGGAGATCACCCGCGACCAGGTGCTGGTCACCCCGGCACCCGGCGAGCCGGGCAGATTGCCGTTCTGGCGCGGTGATGCGCCGGGTCGTCCCGCCGAATTAGGCCGAGAGGTGGGCGGATTCGTCCGCGAGATGACCGAGCTGTCTCCCGCCGACGCAGAGCAGAGAGCGAAGGCCGCGGGCCTCGACCAGTGGGGCAGCGACAATCTGATCGACTACCTGCGCGAGCAGGTCGAGGCCACCGGGCGCGCCCCGGACGACAGAACCCTCGTCGTGGAGCGCTTCCGCGACGAGCTCGGCGACTGGCGCGTGGTCGTCCACTCCCCCCACGGGGCCCAGGTGCACGCACCGTGGGCCCTGGCGATCGCCGCGCGCCTGCGTGAACGGTTCGGGTCGAGCCTGCAGGTCATGCACGCCGACGACGGCATCGTCCTGCGGCTGCCCGACACCGACCTCGAGGAGCGTGACCTCGACGACGCGGTGGCGGCGGCGGTCGCGGTGCCACCGGACGAGGTGCGCGAGATCGTCACGACCGAGATCGGCGGGTCCGCCCTGTTCGCCTCGCGGTTTCGCGAGTGCGCGGCGCGTGCCCTGCTGCTCCCCCGCCGGCAACCCGGCAGGCGCCAGGCACTGTGGCAGCAGCGGCAGCGATCGGCGCAACTGCTCGAGGTCGCCGCGGCATACCCCTCGTTCCCCATCATGCTCGAGACCGTGCGGGAGTGCCTCCAGGACGTCTTCGACGTCCCGTCGCTGGTGACCCTGTTGGAGGACCTGCAGGCCCGCCGCATCCGCCTGGTCACGGTCCGAACCGAGAGCCCGTCCCCGTTCGCACGCAGCCTCATGTTCGGCTACGTCGCGCAGTTCCTCTACGAGGGCGACTCCCCGCTCGCGGAGCGGCGGGCCGCGGCGTTGGCGCTCGACCCGTCGCTGCTGGCCGACCTGCTCGGCCACGACGAGGGCTCGTCGTTGCGGGACCTGCTGGACCCCGAGGTGATCATCCGCACCGAACGCGAGCTGCAGTGGCTCACCCCGACCCGGCAGTGCCGCCGGGCCGGTCAGGTCACGGATCTGCTCCGTGTGCTCGGCCCACTCGATCGCGCCTCCATCCGCGAGCGCACGGTGCCCGAGCACCGCGACGAGCTCGAGGCCTGGATCACCGAGCTGACCGCCGACCGGCGCATCATCGAGGCGCGCTGGCGGGATCACCCGCGGTATGCCGTGGTCGAGGACGCGGCTCGGTTGCGCGATGGGCTCGGAGCGGCTCTCCCGCCGGGCCTACCCGCCGGCCTGTTGGCGGGCGAGGATGAGCCGCTCACCGGGCTGGTGCGCCGATTCTGTCGCACGCACGCCCTGGTCACCTCACACGACGTGGCACAGGGGCTCGGGATCGACGAGCAGGTGGCCCACGATGCCGTCACCCGCCTGGTGGAGGCGGGTCAGCTGACGTGCGGGGAGCTACGACCACTCGATTTGGGCGGCGGCAGGCACGGGCTCGACTATGGGGATCGCGACGTCGTGCGATGGCTCAAGCGCCGGTCGATGGCCGCCCTGCGCGCCGAGGTGGAGCCGGTCGAGCCCGCAGGTCTGGCTCGCTTCCTGCCGGCCTGGCAGGGACTGCGTTCCCCGAGCGGCGGCCCGGAGGCGCTGCTGCGCGCGGTCGAGCAGCTCGCCGGGCTGGTGCTGCCGGCCAGTGCCGTGGAGACCCTGGTGCTGCCGGCACGGGTGCGCGACTACTCCCCGGCAATGCTCGACGAGGCGATGGCCGCGGGAGAGGTGCTCTGGCAGGGGCACGGCGCGCTGGCCGGGCACGACGGATGGATCTCGCTCCATCCCGCCGACGTCGCCCACCTGACGTTGTCCCCGCCGGGAGGCGAGGACGGGGGCCCGCTGCATCACGAGCTCCTGGGAGCCCTGGCCGGTGGTGGCGGCCACTTCTTCACCACGCTCGCCTCCGGCATCGCCACCACCGCGGACTCCGCCGACATCGTCTCGGCACTGTGGGACCTCGTCTGGTCCGGCCGGGTCGCCGGTGACACGCTCGCGCCGCTGCGTGCTCTGCTGTCGGGGGGCCGGACGGCGCACCGGGCAGCGCGGCGGCCTCGCCCCCGCGGGCGGTATGCCGGGTTGCGCGGGATCGCTCCCCGCCCGACACCGGTGCGCTCCGCCGTGTCCCCGACGGTCGCGGGGCGCTGGTCGCTGTTGCCCGCCGTGGACCCCGACCCGACCCACCGGGCGTTGGCGACCGCACAGGTGTTGCTCGACCGCTACGGGGTGGTGACCCGCGGCGTGGTCGGCGCGGAGGACGTGCCGGGCGGGTTCAGCGCGGTCTACCGCGTGCTCGCGGCGGCGGAGGACGCCGGGAGGGTGCGACGCGGCTACTTCGTCGAGGGCCTCGGGGCGGCGCAGTTCGCCACGGCGGGCGCGATCGACCGCCTCCGCGCGGAGTCCCGCGCGCCCGGCGACGAGTCCGGCGCGCACCGTCACGAGCCGCGGGTCCTCGCCGCCTGCGACCCGGCCAACCCGTTCGGCGCGGCGCTGCCCTGGCCCGGGCCGCCGCCCGGTGAGTCCGGCCACCGGCCCGGCCGCAAGGCCGGAGCTCTGGTCGTGCTCACCGACGGAGACCTGGTCCTGTTCGTCGAGCGCGGCGGCGGGTCGATCCTCACCTGGGAGCAGGACCCCGAGCGCCTCGAGGCCGCGGCCCGCGCCCTCGCCCGGCTCGTGACACAGCGACGCCTACCGGGGCTGACGGTGCGCACGCTCAACGGCATCCCCATGCTGCAGACCGATCATCCCCTGGCGGCGGCACTGCGGCAGGCGGGGTTCCACCTGACGCCGCGCGGGCTGCGGATGCGGTGATCAGGCGGCCGAGACGACCGGGCCCGTCGGCACCGGCAGCGGCACCGGAGCGGCCAGCTCCTCGGCCACCGCGACCCGCTCGGAGACGAGCGTCAGTGTCTCGGACAGCCGCAGGCCGAGCGCGCCGCAGACAGACGCCAGCAGCTCGGACGAGGCCTCCTTCTCACCACGCTCGATCTCGCTGAGATAGCCCAGCGACACCTTGGCCGCCGACGAGACCTCGCGCAGGGTGCGGCCCTGCTCCTGACGGTGCTCACGCAGCACGTCACCCAGCTCACGTCGTAGCAGGATCATGGCCCCTCCTCGAGCTCGTCGATCTGTGTGTCGTGGACACCTCCACGATAACGCTCGGCACCGTCATCCGTCTGCCCAGTCGAGGCTTCGCACGCCGCGCCGTGCCGTCAGCAACAACCCGGCGCCTGCCGATCTTCCCTGCCACCGAGCACCTCCAGCGCGAGGTCGAGCACGAGGCGCACGGTCTGCGCGCGGATCTGCGCGCGAGCCCCCGTCAGGTCCGCCATGCGCACGTCGTCCCGGACGGTCCCCTCGGCGTCCTGCCAGGCCGCGGCCACGAACACGCGGCCCACCGGCTGACCGTCTTGAGGATCGGGGCCCGCCACACCCGTGGTCGCCAGGCCGAGGTCGGCTCCCACCACACATCGCACCCCGGAGGCCATCTCCCGCGCCACCTGGGCCTGCACCGCTCCGCCACTGTCCAACAGGAAACCGTCGACGCCCAACACGCTGCGTTTGACCTGCGTCGCATAGGACACCACACCGCCGCGCACCACGGCGCTCGCTCCCGGCACGCCCGTCAACTCGGCCGTCACCAGGCCGCCGGTGAGCGACTCCGCGGCGGCGACGGTCCACCCGAGGCGGCGCAGCGCGGCGATCAGCTCAGGGGCGCCCATCGCCCTTGCGTCTTTCTCGTGCAGCGGCCCGGGCGGCGCGCTTGGCCTGCGCCCGCTCACTCGTGCGGCGCAGCGTGACGGCACGGAAGACGTAGTCGACTCCGGTGACCAGCGTGACGGCGAGGGCGGCGATCATGATCACCCAGGCGATCACGTGGGCCACACCCCCGAGGGGCAGCACGAACAGCCCGATCGCGCAGGCCTGCAGCACGGTCTTGACCTTGCCGCCGCGGCTCGCCGGCAGCACTCCGTGCCGGATGACCGACAGGCGCAGCAGCGTGATGCCGAGCTCGCGCGCGAGGATGAGCACGGTGATCCACCAGGGCAACTGATCGATGACCGACAGCCCGATGAGCGCCATGCCCATCAGGGCCTTGTCGGCGATCGGGTCGACCATCTTGCCGAACTCGGTGACCAGACCCTTCGCTCGGGCCAGGTCGCCGTCGATGCGGTCGGTGATCGACGCGATCGCGAAGACGGCGAACGCGGCGATCCGCAGACTCGTGCTCTCGCCCCCGCGGGCCAGCAGCAGCCACCCGAACACGGGGACGAGCACGACGCGGAACATCGTGAGCGCGTTGGCGATGTTCCAGTTGCTCACGTCGTCCGGCGGTTCACCCGCCGGATCGGGCACCAGGCCTGCCGTCATCCCTGGTCCAGGGGTGACGCGACAAGATCGATCCCGATGGTGTCGGTCACCCGGGCCCGGAGGATGTCGCCGACCGATGGCGGGGTCTGCCCGTCCGGCACGGTCACACTGGTCTCGCCGTCGACGTCGGGGCCCTGCTGGCCGGCGCGGCCGCGGACCCGGTCGGCCGGGTCGTCGGCATCCGGCTCGACCTGCTCGACGAGGACCTCGACCGTCTCGCCGATGCGCTCGGCGGCCCGCTGGACGTTGAGCTCCTCGACCAGGGTGTGGAAGTGCTCGACACGGGCGGCGATCTCCTCGGCGGGCAGCTTCGCGCCGTAGGTCTCGGCCTCCGTCCCGTCCTCGTCGGAGTATCCGAACACGCCGGTCACGTCGAGTCGCGCCCGCGTGAGGAACTCCTCCAGTTCGGCCAGGTCGTCGTCGGTCTCCCCGGGGAATCCGACGATGACGTTGGACCGTATGCCGGCCTGCGGCTCGCGCTCGCGGACCTGATCCAGCAGCGCCAGGAACGCCTCCCGGGAGCCGAATCGCCGCATCCGGCGCAGCAACGGCCCGCTCGCGTGCTGGAACGAGATGTCGAAGTAGGGCACCACCCCGGGGGTCTGGGTCATGACGTCGAGCAGCTCGGGGCGCAGTTCGGCCGGCTGGAGGTAGGAGACGCGCACTCGCTCGATGCCCTCGACCGCCGCCAACTCCGGCAACATCGTGTCGATCAGGCGCAGGTCGCCCAGGTCCTTGCCGTAGGAGGTGGTGTTCTCGCTGACCAGGAAGACCTCCTTGACGTCGTGCTCGGCGAGCCAGCGGGCCTCGGCGAGGATGTCGTGCGGTCGCCGCGAGATGAAGGCGCCCCGAAACATCGGGATCGCGCAGAAAGCGCATCGGCGGTCGCAGCCGCTGGCGATCTTCAGTGGCGCCCACGGCCGGCCGTCGAGCCGTGCACGTATCACCCGGGGGGTCGACAGCGGCGACTCGACCGCGACGTCACCGGCCGGTGCCTTGACGTCGCCGTGCCCGGGCACCGCCACCTCGGCGTCGTGTCGCGCGACCGGGGAGATCGGCAGCAGCTTGCGGCGGTCACCGGGGGTGTGCGCCTCCGGCGCGTGACCGTTGAGGATGGCCGTCAGGTGGCCGGACATGTCCTGGTAGGAGTCGAAGCCGAGCACCGCATAGGCCTCCGGGAGTTG
>CAZMLG010000094.1:0-11538 GCA_964566985.1 uncultured Intrasporangiaceae bacterium | reverse complement strand
CGGCGTCCTCGTCGGTCGCGAAGTAGCCGAAGTCCTTGCCGGTCTTGGTGTAGGTCAGCACGACGCGGTCGATCAGCTGCTTGAGGCTGCGCTCCCGTGCATCGGTGCCCAGCGCACCGCGGAAGTACTTCGTGGTGACGATGCTGGTGGCATTCATCGACCAGAAGTCGGGGAACTCGACACCGCGCTGCTCGAAGATCGTCTCGCCGGTCTTCCAGTTCTGTTGGACGACGTCGCGCGTGTCCCAGGTGACCTCGTCGTACGGGTGCACACCCGGCGTGGTGAAGATCCGCTTGATCTTCAGGCCCCGGTTCTTGCGGCCCGCCTTCGCGCGTGCACCAGTCGTCTCCGTCATGACTTCGCCCTCCGTTTTCCGTGTCTTCGTCATCGATCTGTTCTCGTCGTGCCTTGCGTGCGTGTGCCCGTGCGGTGCCACGTCATCCATCGTCCCTCCGACCACCGACAGCCTCCGGCTGCCTGCGACCCCGCGGAGGATCACCGTCGTTCGTGGAGTCCCCCGCCGCGTCGCGCTCGGCCCGCAGCAGGGCGATCGCGCGCTCGAAGTCCTCCAGCCCGTCGAACGCCTGATAGACACTGGCAAAGCGCAGGTAGGCGACCTCGTCGAGACTGCGCAGCGGCCCCAGCACCTCCAGGCCGACGTCGTGCGCATCGATCTCGGCCGCACCCCTCGCCCGGATGCCTTCTTCGACCTGCTGCGCCAGCAGCGCGAGCTCATCCTGCGAGACCGGCCGCCCCTGGCAGGCCTTGCGCACACCGACCAGCACCTTCTGCCTGCTGAACGGCTCGCTGGCGCCCGACCGTTTCACCACCGTGAGGCTCGCCGTCTCCATCGTGCTGAACCGCTTGCCGCAACTCGGGCACTGCCGACGTCGCTTGATGCAGGTGCCGTCCTCACTGGTGCGGCTGTCGACCACACGACTGTCGTCGTGCCGGCAGAACGGACAGTGCATCGCGACCCCTCCTCACGTCATGCCACCCCGCGCAAGCCGCCCGCGCTGATCCGCGGCGCACGAACAGCCCGTGCCCGACCGGTCCCGGTGGAGATCTTGTGGAAAGCCGGTGGACATCTTGGGGACTATATGTGGACGACTTACATCGGTGTAACTACTAGATATAGGGATGTTAGGCGCGTGCGCCACCATATGCAAGACCTCCGGCGCGTCGCCGCAAACCCGCAGGTCACGGCGCTCCGACGGGCGCGCCCCGCACGGCCGAAGGGCTGTGGACAACGTCCGACACCACCGTCTCCGATCCGGCAGACTGGCCCGAAACCTCCGGCGGCACCGCCGTCGGGCCGGACGGCCCCCCCCCACGCAGACGCCGCCCGACAACGGACCGCACCGGAGCACACAACGGGAGTGAACTTGACCAATTCTTTAACATTGCAGGGCCCCGGCAGGGCACCTCATCCCGCGATAATCGCCGAAGCCGACTGCCCCGGGGAGGAACGGAGCATGCTCAACCGTCACGTCGTGCCCGCCGCGGCGCTCACCGTCGTCGCGCTCGCCGGATGTGGGAATTCCGGCACCGATGCCACCGACGACCCCACGTCCGATCCGCCGAAGCGATCGTCAAGAACCGCCGTCTCGTCGGGGCCATCGACGAGCACCCAGCCGAGACCGACTCCCACCTCATCCGGCACCGCACCCGGCGCCCCGGGAGTCCCGAAGCCAGCCCGGCAGCACACCACCAAGGGCGCCATCGCCTTCGCGAAGTACTACACGGACGTGTTAAACCAATCTGGCAAATCGGCTGATGCAACGCCTCTCAAAGTACTTTCCCTCCGAGGATGTAAATCTTGCAAGAACTACGAAGGAAACATAAAGTTTCTCGCCTCTCACAGGCGACATAACAGTGGCGACCAGATCCGATATCATTCAGCTCGCAGAATAATCGGCCACAAAGGGTACGTGATCAATGCGCTCGTCGACCAAACGCGTGTTAATGTTGTCGACATCGATGACCGTGTGACGAAAAAGTATCCCTTAATCGAAAATGTCGGCATGGTCTTCTATCTAAAGTGGACAAACGATGGTTGGCGAGTCCGTGAAATAAAGATTGACAAATCGAGGATGAAATGACCATGCATCTGGCCATTCTCGGATTTGTCATAATTACAGCAGCCACCTATACGGCTCCAGGCTATTCCAACGCTGGAGATTGCGGGATCGTTCGGTGCGGCGTGGGCGGCGGAGGAACAGATACATCCCTCACTGCTAACGAAACCAAAGACCTTCCCCGACATACCAAGATCACGATCACCAAGCACGGCAAGAAACACACGAAGCGAGTGCCGTACCAGTACCGCACCAGAACGTCGTGCAAGGACAAGGGCCTCGGTGGGAAGTTCTGTGCCCCGAACTACGGCGCCTGCCTTCCGATGCCCGACGCCAACGGGCCCCTGGTCAACATCGACCGCCGCACCGTATTGCCGGATCACGAACACGGCCCATGGCACTACGTCGCGACGACCTGCTATCCGGATCTGGTGCCGAACACCAAGGATCGGCCGCGATTGACCATCGCCATGATCAAGAATGCGTGGTCACATACGTCTTTCGCCAAACCCGAGGTCAGCATCCAGCCGGTCGGTCACCGGACACTCGTGACCCTGCCGACCTATTTCGAACTCACTTGGCCGACGAACGGCTACGAGCCCGGCGAGGTCCGCACCGTCAGACTGCTCGGCCATCGCGTGCGCATCAAGCCGACCTTCAAGCACAACGTCTTCCACTTCGGCGACGGCACCACCAGCGGCCCCACGGAGTCCTCCGGAGGCCCCTACCCGTCCGGGGACGTCACGCACTCCTACGACCGCTCCGGCACATATGCGACCCACATCAGCACGGTCTACGGCGGACAGTTCAGCGTGGACGGCGCCGACTGGGCGGACATTCCCGGCACGATCACCATCCAGGGGCCGTCACAGCAGTTGGAGGTCCTGACCGCCAAGAATCGTCTCGTCACGCAGTGACCCGCCGCGGCCGCCTCGCCGAGCAAGCGCCTGCATCCCGCACCGTCAGCGCGGAATGCGCAGCACCTGCCCTGCCTGCACCTGCGCCGAGTTGAGGTCGTTCTCCACCTGGATGCGCGCCATCGCCTCGCGCACCGGGAGCTTCGGCAGCGCCTCGTGAGCGACCTGCGACAGCGATTCTCCTGCCTCCACCGTCACGGCCGGCTCCGATGCGCCGGCCAACGGAGCTGCCACCGCACGGGCGACCAGAAATCCGCCCAACACCACACCGGCGAGCACCGCGAGGGTGATCGTCAGCCGGCCCCGCCGGGTGATGTGCCACCGCGTCGAACCCGCCGTGGTCGCGGGCAGGACGTCGGCACCCGTCGGCACCGAATGCAGGTGACGCTGCGTGGACTTGCGAACCTGCGGGCACTCCCATGCTGCAATTGCGCTCATCTCATCCTCCACCTCTCGTGGTGTCCGGCCACCGATCACACGACCGGTGGCCGTGACCCGACGTGCTGTCCCAGTCGCACGTGCGTACGATGGAACCTCTGTACGAGTTATAGCACACCCGTTCGCCCCTGTCGACACGCTGGTCGTACAGACGTTTGAGAACTGTGTCCTACTCTCGTACGCTTGCTTCACGAAGCACAGACAAGCACCGACCACCGACAACCACCCGGGCGAGCGGCCGACACCGACCGGAGCCACCGCGAACCCCGGGCCTCACGAAGGGCGAGATCGAGATGGCCAAAGTTCACGAACTGCCGGAGCCGCGAGGTGGCAAACGGCTGACCCCCAGACAGCGCAAGGTGCTCGACGTCATTCGCACCTCCGTCGACCAGCGCGGCTACCCGCCGAGCCTGCGCGAGATCGGCGAGTCGGTCGGGCTGGCCAGTCCGAGCTCGGTCGCCCACCAGCTCTCGATGTTGGAGCGCAAGGGATACCTGCGCCGTGACCCGAACCGGCCCCGCGCCCTGGAGGTCATCACGCCGGGACAGGGCAAGGACAAGCGCGGCTACCGCGGCGGATCGAGCGTGTCCGCCGTCGAGGAGACCGGCATCGACGAGACCGACCTCGGCGACGAGGCGCCCGCCCCGTCCTACGTGCCGTTGGTGGGGCGTATCGCCGCCGGCGGGCCGATCCTGGCCGAGGAGGCCGTCGAGGACGTCTTTCCGCTCCCCCGCCAGATCGTCGGCGACGGTGAACTCTTCCTGCTCAACGTCGTGGGTGACTCCATGGTCGATGCCGCCATCTGTGACGGCGACTGGGTGGTGGTCCGGCAGCAGCCGACCGCCGTCTCCGGCGACATCGTCGCCGCGATGCTCGACAACGAGGCGACCGTCAAGACGTTCAAGCGGGTCAAGGGCAAGGTCTGGCTCATGCCGCACAACGAGGCCTACGACCCCATCGACGGCACCGACGCGACCATCCTCGGCAAGGTGACCGCGGTCCTGCGCCGGGTCTGAGTCAGGGGCCGATGTGTGCGTCCGCGGCCTCGGGGATCGTGCCACCGAGGTCGTGCACCAGGCTGGTCAACACCGCGCCGAGCGGAGCGTCGATCTGTAGCGTCGTCTCCTGCTCGGCGCGGGTCCAGCCGTGGGTGACGACGATCACCGGCAGGCCCTCCCGAGCGGCACGCCGCACGAACCGATAGCTGGACATCACCGCGAGCGACGACCCGAGCACCAACACTCCACGCGACGCCTCGACGGCCTCGAAACACCGCTCCACCAAGGGTTTTGCCACGGCCTCGCCGAACATCACCACATCGGGCTTCAGCTTGTCCGAGCCACAGACGAGACAATGCACCACGCGAAATGTCTCCACGACATCGTCGGGCAGCAGGACGTCCCCGTCGGGCCGCAGCGGCCCGCCCACCGAACGGTCGAAATCCGGGTTGGCCATCGCCATCCACTCGTCGACGACGTCCCGGTCATAGCGCTCGTGGCAGTTCATGCACACCACCCGATCGAGGTTGCCGTGCAGTTCCCGCACATCATGCGCCCCGGCCTGCTGCTGCAATCCGTCGACGTTCTGCGTGATGATCGCGTCGATCACGCCCATCTGCTGCAGCTGTGCCACGGCACGATGCCCCACGTTGGGTCGGGCGGAGGCGAACCGCGGCCAGCCGACATACGACCGCGCCCAGTAGCGCTGCCGGGCCTGCGGAGTGGCCAACAGCTCGCTCACCGTCATCGGCTGCGCCCTGCGTCGGCCGTCCGGACCGCGATAGTCGGGAATGCCGGACTCCGTCGACAGGCCTGCGCCGGTGAGGCCGACCCAGCCCCCGCCGCGCAGCAGCGTCACCATCCGCTGCCAGGCATCCGCACGTATGCCGAGGTCCGTCGTCGCGCTCGTCACTCCACGAGTGTCACACGCGGGCGCCACGGTGGCGACATTCGTCGGCGAAACGCGCATTCAATAACAGACTGTTATATGATGGGCCCATGATCGACGCCGCAGGGCTCCGGGTCATCCGGGCCATCAGTGAAGAAGGCAGTTTCACCGCCGCCGCGACCTCGCTCGGGTATTCCCAGCCGGCCATCTCACAGATGGTGCGCCGTCTCGAGGAGCGCACCGGCACGGCGCTGGTGGAGCGCCTCGGCCGGTCGGTGCGCCTGACCGAGGCCGGCACGGTGCTCGCCCGGCATGCCGACCCGGTCCTCGGGGCGATCGAGGCCGCCGAGGCGGAGGTCGCCGCCATCGCCGGGCTGCGTGCGGGCCGGGTTCGCCTCATGGCGTTCCCCTCGTCGTCCTCCACGCTGGTGCCGAGGGCCCTGTCTCTCGTGAAGGAGCGCTACCCGGACGTCGAGGTGAGCTTCGCCGAGGGAGAGCCCCCCGAGTCGCTCGCCGCGCTGCGCGCCGGGACCTGCGACGTGGCCGTGGCCTTCACCTACGAGGGCACCGACATCGGCCGCGGCGAGGAGCACGTCGAGGCGTTCCTCTCGCGCGACCTGCTGGACGACGAGGTCCGCCTGGCCGTCCCCCAGGATCACCCCCTCGCGTCGGCGACGCAGGTCGATCTGGCCGAACTGTCCGACGCGCCCTGGATCGCCGGCTGCCCTCGATGCCGCGGTCACCTGCTGTCGCTGGCCGGGCGCGCCGGCTTCACGCCGCACGTAGCCTTCGAGACGGAGGACTACGTCGCCGTGTTGGGCCTGGTCGCCGAAGGGCTCGGTGTCGCGCTGATCCCCGACCTGATCCTGCGATCCGCACACAACGAGCGGGTCGCGACGCTGTCGATCAAACCGGCATCCCGCCGGACCGTCCAGGCGGTCACCACCCCCGACCTGGTCCGTGTGCCGGCGGTGGCCGCCATGCTCGATGCGCTCACCGACGCGGCGGACGTCACCCGCCGCGACGCCGCGCCCACGCCGGCCTGACTCACCGGTGGGCGACGCGCAACCGTCCCCCGTCGCTCACCACCGCGAGGTCACCGCGCCGATCGGTCCGCATGACCGTCGATCCGCTGCGCCGCAACAGATCGAGCGTGCGCGGCGACGGATGCCCGTAGTCGTTGTCGACACCCACGCTGATGATCGCCAGGTCCGCCGAGACCGTGCGCACCAAGTCGGCATCCTGGTTGGACGATCCGTGGTGCGCCACCTTCAGCACGTCGAACGGCGGGCCGGACGGCAGCCGCTCGAGCTCGCGCAACACCTCGGCGGCCGCTTCGCGCTCGATGTCCCCGGTGAACAACAGGCGCAGGCCGTGCGTGCGCAGGTCGAGGACGATGCTGCCGTTGTTCTGGAAGGATCCCGCGTGGATCGTCCGACTCGGCCACAGGACGGAAGCCGAAACCCCGTGCCATCGCACCGTGTCGCCGGTCGACAGGGTCCGCAACGGTATGCCGTGTGAGCGAGCCACCCGCCGCACCATCGGCGCGTCGGCCGGTTCCGCATCGTCACCGCCGTCGTCGCCGTCCTCCACGGGCGTGACGAAGATCTCCCGCACGTGGCGACCCTCGACGACTCCGGACAGCCCGCCCACGTGGTCCGCGTGATAGTGGGTCAGGACGACCGCGTCGACGACGTCGACCCCGAGTCGATCCAGGCAGGCGTCGATGAGTGCCGGGTCCGGCCCCGTGTCGATGACGACCCCCTCCCCCGGCCCGGTGGAGATCACGCCGCCGTCCCCCTGCCCGACGTCGCAGGCCACATAGACCCATCCCGGTGGTGGCCACCCGGGGTGCTGTGTCGGCACGCTCGCCGCCGCGACCACGATTGCCGCCGCGCAGGCCGCCCACGGGTGCCGACGGGCCGAGCGCACGACCCACGGACCGCACAGCATCAGACCGACGGCGATCACGGCCAACCCGAGGGCGCCCGCCCAGCCTCCGGGCCACGGCATCATCCCGTAGGGGACGTCGGCCAGGCGATGCGCGATCTGCGCGATGCCCCATGCCGGGATGCCGGCCGCCCACGAGGGAAGCCACGAGATCGTCGGCCCGCACGGCGCCACCACGACGGTGACCACTCCGGCCAGGGTCGCCGGTGCGACCAGTGGCGCGGCGAGCAGGTTCGCGGGGACACCGACGACGCTGACCGACCCCTGAAGCAGCACGATCACCGGGGCGCACGCCACCTGGGCGGCGAGCGGCACGGCAAGGGCAAATCCCAGCCAGCGCAACCGGATCGGCAGTGCCGCGGCGATCCGTTCTCCCCAGGGCCGAGCAAACAGCAGCAGGCCCACCGTGGCCAGGACGGACAGCGCGAACCCGTAGGATCGGGCGAGCCACGGATCGATCATCAGCAACACGACGATGGCGGTGCCGAGTGCGGCCGGCCCGGACGTACGTCGCGAGACCGACAACCCCACCAGGCCGACGACCCCCATCACCGCCGCACGCACCACGCTGGGCTCCGGCCGGCACAGCAGCACGAACAACCCCAGCGCGACGAGCGCGACCGGCACCCGTGCCCGGCGCGGGATGCGCAGGAGCCCGGCGAGCCACATCACCGCCATCAACACGAAGGTCACGTTGCTGCCGGAGACCGCGGTCAGGTGGGTCATCCCCGTCGACCGCATGTCGTCTCGCAACGGGGCGGAGACCTTGCCGGTGTCACCGATCACCAAGGCCGGCACCAGTCCTCGCGGATCGGCAGGCAGATGAGCGCTCGCCCGGCGCATCGCCGTGCGCAGCGACTCCACACCGCGCAGCACCGCGTTCGGTCGATCCACCAGCTGCGGGGGCCCCAGCGGGCGCAGCACCGCATCCACGTCGTCCCCGCGATCTGCAGGGGCCAGCCGCCCGGTCATGCTCACGGTGGCGTGCCATCGCACCGCGAGCCACGAGGCGTCGCCCAGCACCAGCACAGGGGTATGCGGTGTGCTCACCGACCCGCGTCCCGTCACCTTCCGCAGCCCCACGCGCACGATCACCAGCGTCTGCCCGAATCGGCCCTGGGAACCGATCGAGACAGGGTCGGACAGGACCACCCCGCGGGCATGGACGGTCGCTCGCTGCGCGGCAAGGGCGTCCACCGGTCCGGCATGGCGCACGAGCTGGTGGGCCCCGGTCGCCGTCAGCAGCAACGCGCCGACGGCGCACGCCAGTCCCCACGCATGCCACCGGCGGGCGCGCCGCTCGCCCCCGCGCGGCCCTGCCGCGCTCCGGCGCCGGGCACGCCATACACAAAGGAGGGCGAGGGCCACGCACACGATCGCGCCCAGCAGTGCCGCCCGGCCGGACCCCACCAGGGCGAAGAACACCAGCGCCCAGCCGGTTCCGGCCGCCAGAAGCAACCGCACGTCCATGCCGCGCGGTGTGGGCAACCGCACCGCCGGCGCGTGGACAACACCGGTCACACGCGCACATGCGGGCGGAGTTGGGCGAGCATCTTGTCGCCGATGCCGCTCACTTCGGCCAGCTCGTCGACCGAGGTGAAGCGCCCGTTCTGCCGGCGCCAGTCGACGATGCGTGACGCCAGCACCGGCCCGATCCCCGGGAGGGCCTCCAGTGCCTCGGCGCCGGCACTGTTGAGGTCGACAACTCCTCCGTCACCGCCGTCGGCATCGGGCGTGCTCGCCCCGCCACCGGCGGGCGCAGCCGGCGGCGGGGTGACCTCCTCGCCGGGCTTCGGCACGTGGATCTGCTCTCCGTCGACCACCTTGCGCGCCAGGTTGACCCGGGTCAGGTCGGCACCCGAGGTGGCTCCGCCCGCGGCCTTGACCGCGTCCTGCACGCGGGAGCCCTGCGGCAGCGTCACCACCCCCGGCGCGCGCACCTGCCCCACCACCTGGACGACCACGGACGTCGGCGACGGAGACGGCGTCGCCGTGCCCGGTGCCGCACCCGCGGCCGAGGCGTGTGGTGCCCGGTGCCCGCCGGTGTGCCGAGCGCTCTCCTGCGTCGGCGACCCTGTCGGGACCGCGTGCGGCGCAGCGGTCGCCCGCGCCACGAGCACCCGACCACCCAGGACGATCGCCGCCACCAGCAACAGCGCCAGCACGCCGACGAGCGCCAATCGCGACGGGGCCACGCGTGCGTCGCGCAGGCTGCTCGGGGGCCGCACCAGCGGTGTGTGGGGACGAACGACATCCTCGTCGTGGGCGCCCGCCAGGTGTCGGCCCGTGGGCGTGGACGCCCGATGGTCGCTCCCGCGGCCGAGATGGCGTCGCAACCAGCCTCGTGGATCCTCGATGTCCTCCTCCCGCGGGGTCCACGTGGGCCTGGTGCGGACCTCGTCGAGCTCCGCCAGCACGGCGGTCAGCCGGTCCGGGGGTTCCTCGTCATCCGATCGTGGGCGTGGCATGCCGCCAATCTAGGGACGCCACCGGCCGGTCCCGTCCGATGCGCGCAAAACTGTGGACACGGGCGCCCGAGGCCACGGGGATGTGGAGATCGTCAGGCGAAGGAGGGCAGAGCCGGACCGGAGCCGACCGGGTGCACGCTGACGGTCAGCCCGAGCATGCCGGGGCCGACGTGCGCGCCGACGACCGCACCCAGCTCGACCAGCAGGATGCACCGCGCCGACGGGATCCGCTCCGCGAGGCGCTCGGCGAGGCGTTCGGCCCGCGGGCCGGCGTCCAGGTGTTGCACGGCGACATCGACGCCGTCGGACGCGTCCATCGACTCGACGGCGGCGAAGGCCAGGTCCTCCATCCGCTGCAGCGCCTTCGCCTCGGTCCGCACCTTCTCCAACGGCTCGATCAGCCCGTCGGTCAGCGTGAGCAGCGGTTTGATCGACAGGGCGGATCCGAGCAGTGCCGACGCGCGGCCGATGCGCCCTCCCCGCCGCAGGTGCTCGAGCGTGCCCACATAGAAGATGGTCGTCGCGGTCTCGACACCCGCGCGCACCGCCTCGGCGATCTCGGCCGCCCCGGCGCCGTCGTCGGCGGCGGCCGCAGCGGCGAGCACCGCGAACCCCATCGTCATGCCCAGGGCTCCGCTGTCGACGACGTGCACCGGCACGGCAGCGTCCTGCGCTGCGAGACGCGCGGACTCGATGGTCGCCGACAACTGCCCCGACAGGTGGATCGACACGATCTCGTCGGCCCCGGCGTCGATCGCCTCGGCGTAGACGCGCTGGAACGCCGCAGGCGTCGGGCGCGACGTCGACACCGGCGTGAACTCCCGCAACGCGTCGGCGACCTCACCGGGCGAGATGTCGCGCCCCTCCTCGAACGACTGACCGCCGACGATGACGTGCAGGGGCACGACACGGATGCCATAGCGCGCCGCGATCTCGAACGGCAGGTATGCCGTCGAATCGGTGACCACCGCGACCGTCATCGATGCCTCACTCAGCCGGTGACGATGTTGACCAGCTTGGGTGCCCGGACGATCACCTTGCGGACCTGCTGATCGCCGATCGCCGCCAGAGCCTTCTCGCTGGCGCGTGCACGCTCCTCGAGGTCGGCGTCGTCGATGTCCGGCGGCACCTGGATGCGATCGCGCACCTTGCCCTTGACCTGCACCACGCAGGTGACCGTCTCGTCGACGACGAGCCTCGGATCTGCTTGTGGGAAGGGCACATAGGTGATCGTCTCGTCGTGCCCCAGCTTCTCCCAGAGCTCCTCGGCGATGTGCGGTGCCAGCGGCGCGGTCATCTGCACGAGCGGCTCCATCACCGCGCGCGGCGGCGTCGCCAACTTGGTCACCGCGTTGTTGAGTTCGATCAGCTTGGCGACGGCCGTGTTGAAGTGCAGATGCTCGTAGTCGCGCGCCACCCCGTCGATCGTCTTGTGCAACAGCCGTTTCGTCGCCTCGTCCGGCTCGGCATCACCCACCCTGACGAGACCCGACTCCTCGTCGACGACATTGCGCCACAGCCGCTGCAAGAAGCGCTGCGCGCCCACCACCGCGCGGGTCTCCCACGGGCGGGACTGATCCAACGGACCCATCGACATCTCGTAGAGTCGGAAGGTGTCGGCTCCGTATTCGTCACACATCTGGTCCGGGGTCACGACGTTCTTGAGCGACTTGCCCATCTTGCCGTATTCCCGGGTGACCGGCTGCCCGTGCCAGGTGTATGTCGTGGTGTCGCTGTCGGCGTGTTCCTCGACCTCCGCGGCCGGCACCGGCTGGCCGCGGTGGTCGCGAAACGCGAACG
>CAZMLG010000093.1:0-11578 GCA_964566985.1 uncultured Intrasporangiaceae bacterium | reverse complement strand
CGTCACCGGCATCTTCTTCAACCAGGGCCACGTGTGCTGCGCCGGATCCCGCCTGTTGGTGCAGGAATCCATCGCCGACGACGTGATCCGTCGGTTGCAGCGGCGCCTGACGACCCTGCGCGTCGGTGACCCGCTCGACAAGAACACCGACATCGGCGCGATCAACTCCGCCGAGCAGCTCGCCCGCATCACCGAGCTCACCGACGTGGGCGTCGCGGAGGGCGCGACGCGCTGGAGCCCGGACTGCAGCCTGCCCGAACACGGCTACTGGTTCGCCCCGACGGTGTTCACCGGCGTCGCCCAGTCCCACCGCATCGCCCAGGAGGAGATCTTCGGGCCGGTGTTGTCGGTGCTGACCTTCCGCACCCCGCAGGAGGCGGTCGCCAAGGCCAACAACACGCCCTACGGGCTGTCCGCGGGGATCTGGACGGAGAAGGGTTCACGGATCCTGTGGATGGCCGACCAATTGAAGGCCGGTGTGGTGTGGGCCAATACGTTCAACCGGTTCGACCCGACGTCGCCGTTCGGCGGCTACAAGGAGAGCGGATACGGCCGTGAGGGCGGCCGCCACGGACTGGAAGCCTACGTCAAGGGGAACCACTGATGCCGACAGCGCGACTCGCGGTCCGCAAGACCTACAAGCTCTACATCGGTGGGAAGTTCCCGCGCAGCGAATCCGGCCGCACCTACGAGGTGTTCGACGCCGGCAAGGGCCACGGCTTCCTCGCCAACGCCGCCCAGGCGTCCCGCAAGGACGTGCGGGACGCGGTGAAGGCGGCCACAGGGGCGCAACCCGCCTGGGCGGGCGCCACGGCATACAACCGCGGACAGGTGCTCTATCGCGTCGGAGAGATGCTCGAAGGGCGTCGGGACCAGTTCGTCACCGAGGTGGCTCAGAGCGAGGGCCTCACCCGTCCGAAGGCGACGGCGGTCGTGGAGGCCGCGATCGACCGGTGGGTCTGGTATGCCGGGTGGAGCGACAAGATCGCGCAGGTCCTGGGCAATCTCAACCCGGTCGCCGGACCCTACTTCGACATTTCCGCCCCGGAGCCGACCGGTGTGGTGGGCGTGCTTGCGCCCCAGTCGAGTTCGCTGCTCGGGCTGGTCAGTGTGATCGCCCCGGCGATCGTATCCGGCAACACCGTCGTCGTCCTCTCCAGTGAGGAGCGCCCGCTGCCGGCGATCAGCTTCTCCGAGGTGCTGGCGACCTCCGACGTGCCGGGTGGGGTCGTCAACATCCTGACCGGCCGCACCGCCGAGCTCGCGCCGTGGTTGGCGTCGCACCGCGAGGTGCGCGCGCTCGACCTCGCCGGCGCAGCGGCCGCAGCGGAGGTCGACTGGGGTGAGCTGGAGCGGGCCGCGGCCGACACGGTCAAGCGGGTCGTGCGCCCGGCCGGGTCCGGGTCCGACGCCGTCGAGCCGGACTGGGGGCCGGTGCCGGATCTGGCCCGGCTGCGCAGCTTCCTGGAGATCAAGACCGTCTGGCACCCCAAAGGCCAGTGAGCGCCGCCCGACCCGCGGGGCAGGTGGTGTTGCTGTGTGGCCCGAGCGGATCCGGCAAGTCGCGGCTGGCCGCGCGGCTGCACGCGCACAGCGGCTGGCCGATCGTCCGGCTCGACGACTTCTACAAGGACGGCGACGACGAGTCGCTGCCGATGCTGCCGCTGGGCCTGCCCGACTGGGACGACGTGCGGTCGTGGGACGGTGACCGTGCCGCGGCGGCTCTGGAGCGCCTGTGCCGTGAGGGAGCCACGGACCTACCCCTCTATGACCTCGGTGCCTCCCGCGTGACCGGCCATGCCCGGATGGATCGCGGCGACGCCCCGGTGGTGGTCGCCGAGGGGATCTTCGCCGCCCATCTCATCGGCCCCCTGGAGAGCGAGGGACTGCTGCGCGACGCGCTGTGCGTATGCCATCACCGCAACGTCACCTTCGTCCGGCGCCTGTCGCGCGACCTGCGCGAACACCGCAAGCCGCCCCTGGTGCTCTGGCGGCGCGGGCTGCTGCTGCGCCGCCAGGAGGAGGAGCTGGTGCGTGCACAGTCCCGGCTGGGTGCCCGGCCGATGCGTCCGCACGAGGCCTTCACGGCCCTGACCCGATAGGGGGCCGCGCCAGGATGCGTTCCGGGCCCGCAATGCACGTTATGGTCTCTGCATGAGTGATCGCTGGGCGAATCCGTCAGGGGACGATCCACGGCAACAGGGGCAGACACCGCCGGGGGCGCCACCCCCTCCCCCGCCGGCCTACGGGCAATATGGGCAAGGGGCGCAATACGGCGGGCAGGCCGGGCAGTACGGCCAAGGGGCGCAATACGGGCAATACGGCGGACAGACCGGGCAGTACGGCCAAGGGGCGCAATACGGCCACTACGGCGGTCCGCCCCCACCCGGGTACGGGCCGGGCGGGCCCCCACCCTTCGATCAGCGCCCGGCATGGATGGTGGCCAAACCGGGCGTCATCCCGTTGCGGCCGCTGGCGCTGGGTGACATCTACACCGGCGCCATGGCCACGATTCGGGGCAATCCGGCGGCGACCATCGGCCTGTCCATGGTGCTGGCCGTCGTCGTCGCCGTGCCGACCTCGTTGGCCATGCTCGGCCTGCGCAACGTGGCCTCGACGGACGAGACCGCGCAGGCGCTCTCGCTCATGGTGCGTTCGCTCGGCCAGCTCGTGACGAGCTTCACCTCGATCGTGCTCGCCGGGATGCTGGTGGCCGTGCTCTCGGAGGCCGTGCTGGGTCGGCGCATGAGCATCGGCGAGGCGTGGCGACGGGCCAGAGGCCACATCCTGAGCCTGATCGCGCTGCCCTTCCTCATCGCGATCGCCGCGGTGCTGGCCGTCGTGATCGTCGTCCTGATCATCGCGGTCCTCGCACAGACCACGCCGACAGCCGTATCCGTCACGGTCGGGATCGTGCTGGGGATCGCGGCGGTGTGCGGCCTGATCCTGTGGTATGTCCGCCTCATGCTCGCCGCACCGGCGATCGTCCTCGAACGGTGCGGGCCCATCACCGGGATGAAGCGCTCCTGGCGACTGTCGCACGGGCAGTTCTGGCGACTGTTCGGCATCAATCTGCTCACCTCGATCATCCTCGGGGTCATCACCTCGGTCGTCACGGCGGTCGTGCTGATCCCCGCTGCGATCGGGACGACGGGCGATCCAGGGACGATGCTGCCGCTCACCACGGCACTGTCGCTGCTGCTCGGCGGGGTGATCGCGCCGTTCCAGGCCAACGTCACGGGTCTGCTCTACATCGACGAACGCATCCGCAAGGAGGGCCTCGACGTGTCGCTGGCGGCGTCGGCGACGGCGACGCAGAAGAATGCCGGCTACTGACGCCACGCCCCTGGATCCCGGCCGATCCGAGGCGCGCCGCCTGCTCGAGCACGAGCTGACCAAGCCTCGCTATCACTCCGACTCGCTGCTCGACCGGGCCATCCGATGGCTGCTGGAGCAGCTCTCCTCGCTCTACCACCACTCGATCGGGGGCCTTCCGCCGTTGTGGCTGGTGGTTCTCGTCCTCGTGCTGGTCGTCGTGATCACGCTGACCGTCCCGCGGCTGCGGCGTCGCCACGCGGCCGAGCCGCAGCGGAGCGAGACGGCGTTGGACGGCGAGACCGCGGACGCCGCCGCCCTGCGTGCCCGGGCCCGGGCCGCGGCCGACGCGGGAGACCTCGAGGCCGCGCTGGCCGACTTCTTCCGCGCCCTGGCTCGAGGGGCGGAGGAGCGCTCCCTCCTGCCCGATGCGCGCGGACGCACCGCCACCGAGATCGCGGCGGCCCTGACCGGGTGGTTCCCGGCGGAGGCGAGCGCGCTGCATACCGCCGCGGCCTGCTTCGACCGCGTCCGCTACGGCGACGCCCGCGCGACCCACGACGAGGTGCGTGGGATGGATGAGCTGGAGCGCCGCGTCGCCGCGTCACGTCCGGTGCACGACACCGGGCCGGACGGTGTCGAGTCGCGCTTCGCCGGGAGTATGCCGTGACGCGCCGCGCGCTGCTGGGCTGGTCCGCGCTCGCCGCGGTCGCCGTCCTCTTCGTCGTCGCCTACACGGCTCTGGCCCGCACCAGCGGGACGCCACTGGACCCGCGGAACCCCTCGAGGAACGGCGCGCAGGCGGTGGCGAGCGTGCTGGCGGACCAGGGGGTCGACGTGCACGTCGTGCGCCGGGCCGATCGGGTGGACCGGAAGACCCCGAGCGGGTCGACCCTCGTGGTGACCGATCCGGATGCGCTGACCCCCGAGGTGCTCCGCTCCCTGCTGCAGACCCCGGCGACGCGCCTGGTGGTGATCGATCCCGATGCCGACACCGTCGATGCGATGGGTATCCCGGTGCAGACCCACCCCGCGGGGTCCTCCACCCGCCGCGGACGCTGCGCAGTCGATTGGGCTCGTGGGCTGCGGATCAGCGGGGTCGAGCACCTCTACTCCCCCATGGGCGCCGCGCAGGCGCGCGGATGCCTCTCCGGCTCGGGAGGGAGCGCCCTGCTGACGGTGCAGGGCAACGCCACCGCCCCGACGGTGGTGCTCGTCGGCAGCACGGCCGTGCTACAGAACCACACCGTCACGCACGAGGACAATGCGGCGATGGCGCTGCGCCTGCTCGGGCGCACGCACACCCTGGTGTGGTTTTCCGCGGACCCTGCGGGGCCGGATACCGTGGCGGCCCCGAATCCGTGGCCGCGCTGGCTTCGCCCCGGTCTGCTCGTCGCGATCGGCGCCACCGTGGTGATGCTCTTCTGGCGTGGGCGCCGGCTCGGGCCGCTGGTGCGCGAACTCCTGCCGGCGGTCGTGCCGGCACGCGAGATCACCATCGCCCGAGGGCAGCTGTATCGCAAGAACAAGGACGTGTCCCACAGTTCGATCGTGTTGCGGTCCGCGACCCGCGAGCGATTGCGCAGCCGCCTCGGCCTGCCACGGGGCGCCGGCGCTCCCGCGCTCGTCGAGGCGACGGCCCGGGCGAGCGGCCGCGACCCCACAGAGATCTCCGAGCTCCTCTACGGGCCACCCAGCACCGACGAGACGGCGATGACGGACGTCGCACAGCAACTGGACGCAATCGAAAGGCAGGTCAGGATCTGATGGACATCGGCAAAACGCCCGCCCCGCACGGCGATCCAGAGCGCGCTCGGGACGCGCTGATCGCGGTGCGCCACGAGATCGCCAAGGCCGTCGTCGGTCAGGACGCGGCCGTCTCCGCTCTCGTGATCGCGCTGCTCGCCCGAGGTCACGTGCTGTTGCACGGCGTGCCGGGCGTCGCCAAGACGCTGCTGGTGCGCACGCTGGCCGCCAGCTTGCAGATCTCCTCCAAGCGGGTGCAGTTCACCCCCGACCTGATGCCCGGAGACATCACCGGGTCCCTCGTCTACGACTCTCGCGTCTCGGGATTCACCTTCCGGGAGGGACCGGTCTTCACCAACCTGCTGCTCGCCGACGAGATCAACCGCACCCCGCCCAAGACACAGTCCGCGCTGTTGGAGGCGATGCAGGAGCGACAGGTGTCCGTGGACGGCGAACCGCGCCCGCTGCCGACACCGTTCCTCGTCGCGGCAACCCAGAACCCGATCGAGTACGAAGGCACCTACCCGCTTCCCGAGGCACAGCTCGACCGGTTCCTGCTCAAGATCGACATCCCGCTGCCCACCCGCGAGCACGAGTTGGAGGTGCTGCAGCGTCACGCGTCCGGCTTCGACCCACAGGACCTGTCGGCAGCGGGCGTCCGCGCGGTCGCCTCTCCGGACGATCTGGCCGCGGGCGCGGCCGCCGTCGGGCGCGTTGCGGTCGCGCCCGCCGTCGGCGCCTACATCGTCGACATCGCTCGTGCCACCAGGAGCGCACCGTCCATCTCGCTGGGCGTCAGCCCGCGCGGCGCGACGGCACTGCTCGCCACCGCCCGCGGCTGGGCCTGGCTGAACGGGCGCGACTTCGTCACTCCGGACGACGTGAAGGTCATGGCCCAACCGACGCTCGCTCATCGGCTCTCGCTGCGGCCGGAGGCCGAACTCGAAGGGGTCGGCGTCGATGCCGTGCTCGCGTCCGCCATCTCTACCGTCCCGGTGCCGAGGTAGGCCGTCGTGGCGGTGACCGGGCGCGCTGCCCTGCTGTGCCTGCTGGGCCTGGTGCCGGTGGTGGCACGGCCCACGGCGGCGACGGCATGGTGGTGGCTGCTCGGGGTCGCGGTGCTGATCGCGGCGGATCTGCTCCTGGCGCCACGGGTCCGGGACCTGACGATCTCGCGCGCGCCGCTGAGTCAGGTCCGTCTGGGCGAGCAGACCGAGACCGTGCTGCGGGTGCGCAACGCCGGCCGGCGCGGCATCCACGGGCTCCTGCGCGACGCGTGGCAGCCGTCCGCCGGAGCCGTGGGAGCACGGCATACTCTCGACCTGCCCGGCGGGGAGCAGACGGTGCTGCGCACCGTGCTCGTGCCCACCCGCCGCGGTGACCGCCGGGCGGACCGGGTGACCGTCCGGGTGCACGGGCCGCTGCGCCTGGCTGCCCGGCAGAGCCGGGTCACGGTGCCCGGTGTCCTACGCTGCGTGCCGGCCTTCCCGTCGCGTCGCCACCTGCCCAGCCGCTTGTCTCGGTGGCGCCAGATCGACGGCCGGTCCGCGGTGCGCGTGCGCGGCCAGGGCACCGAATTCGACTCACTGCGCGATTATGTCGACGGCGACGACGTGCGCAGCATCGACTGGAGGGCAACGGCCCGGCGCACGCACCTGGTCGTGCGCACCTGGCAACCGGAGCGCGATCGGCGCATCATCCTGCTGCTCGACACCTCGCGCACGAGTGCCGGCCGGGTCGGTGACATCCCACGGCTGGACAGCGAGATGGACGCCGCGATGCTGCTGGCCGCCCTGGCGAGTCGTGCCGGGGACCGCATCCACCTGCTGGCCGGGGCCCGCCGGGTGCATACGCAGGTCGCGGGGGTCACCGAACGGGCGGCACTGATGCATCGGATCACCTCCGTGCTGGCCGGCGTCGAGCCGGCGTTGGTGGAGGCGGATTGGCGCCACCTCGCGGGGGCGATCTCCACCGCGTCGCGGCAACGGGCGCTGGTGGTGCTGTTGACGTCGCTGGAGCCGGCTGCCGTGGAGGAGGGCCTGCTCCCGGTGCTTCCGCCGCTCGTCGAACGGCACCGGGTCGTGGTCGCCTCCGTGGCCGACCCCGCGGTCGCGGAGATGACTCGCCAACGGCAGGACGCGGCGCAGGTCTACGACGCGGCGGCCGCCGAGCGCAGCGTGATGCTGCGTACGCGCACCCGGGCGGCCCTCGAACGACTGGGGGTCACCGTCCTCGACGAGCCACCCGACCGGCTCCCCGTCGCCCTGGTCGACCACTATCTGCTGCTCAAGCGAGAAGGTCTCTTGTGAGACGTCGTGGGCTGCTCAAGTGGGGTGCTCAAGCGGCGACGGGTGCCACGGCCGACCGGTCCAGATCGGAGACGTCGCTCAGTTCGCCGCCGAGCGCGGCCCGGCGCCCGAGCGTGAAGATGTAGGTGAGGAAGGCGAGTTCGGCGGCGATCCCGATGCCTACGCGGGCCCAGGTCGGCAGGCCGGACGGCGTCACGAACGCCTCGATCACCCCCGATACGAGCAGGACCAGGATGAGCCCGAGCACCACGACGACGCTGGAGCGTGTCTCGGCCGCGAGCGCGTCGGTGCGCCGCCGCGGACCGGGGTCCACCCAGGACCAGAAGAGCCGCAGGCCGAGCGCTGCCGCGATGAACACGGCGGTGAGTTCGAGGATCCCGTGCGGCAGGATCAGCCCGAAGAATTCGGCCGCCTTGCCGTGGGACACCAGGATGCCCCCGCTGAGGCCCACGTTGAGGACGTTGCTGAAGAGCAGGTAGATCACCGGGACCCCGAACACGCCCAGGGCGACACAGAGGGCAGCGATCCAAGCGTTGTTGGTCCAGACCTTCGCCGCGAAGTCCTGCGCGGCATACTGCGAGTAATAGTCCGCGAAGTCGTGAGAGACCAGCTGGTGCAGTTGGTGCTCGGACAGGAACGCCGTCTGCACGCCGGGATGCCGCACCGCCCAGGCCCCGATGACGAAGGCCACGGCGACGTTGACGGCGGCCGTCGTGATCCACCACCACCGTGTCCGATAGAGCATGCCCGGGAACTGTGACCGGAAGAAGGCCCCGATGCCGGACCACGAGACGCTGCGCGCGCCCATCGCCTGGGTCCGCGCCCCCGCCAGCAGGCTCGACAGCATCCGGATCACGCCCGGATCCGGTGCGGACGAGCGGATCCGGGACAGGTGGGTGGCCGTGCGCTGGTAGAGATCGAGAAGCTCGTCGGCCTCGGCCCCGTTGCGGCGATGCTTCCTGGTCAGCGCCCGGAGGCGGTCCCACTCCGCCTGGTGCGCCGCCACATACGCGTCGAGATCCACGCGGCCACTGTACGCTCGAATCGATGGCGAAATCGGCACCCGCACCTGCGTCGCCACGGCCGCTGCTCGGCCGTGGCGACGACACGATGCTGGTGACCGGGGAAGCGGTGCTGATCGACCTCCCGCCGGCATCGGTCCCTCAGCGCATCGTGTCCGGACTGATCGACCTGATCACCTATCTGATCCTGCTGGCCGCGGTGGTGTGGTTCGTCTACACCCAGGTGCCCTGGGTGAGCGACGCCGACACCGCTGCGGCCACGCTCGTGTCCGTCGTGGGTTGCCTGGTGGTCGCGCCGATGACGGTCGAGACGGTCACCCGCGGCCGCTCGCTCGGCAAATGGATCATGCGGCTGCGCACCGTGCGCGACGACGCCGGCCCGATCGTGTTCCGGCACGCCTTCGTCCGAGCTCTGCTGGGCTTCGTCGAGATCTACGCGTTCTCCGGCGTGCCGGCGCTGATCTCCTCCCTGTGCACGGCTCGGGCCAAGCGCATGGGAGACCTGGCGGCCGGGACCTATGTCGTGCGGCTCGAACCGCTGCGCCCGATCCCGGCCGCACCGCCGATGCCTCCCCCGCTCGCCGGGTGGGCGACCGCCTGTGACATCGCCCCGCTGCCCGACGGGCTGAGCGTATCCGTCCGGCAGTTCCTGCTGCGCTCGGCCACGTTGTCGCCGCCGGCCCGAGCGCACCTGGCGGACCTGCTCATGGCGCAGGTCGCCCCGTTGATCGCGCCGCCGCCCCCGGCGGGTGCCCCGGTCGGCGAGGTGCTCGCCGCCGTCGTCGCCGAGACACGCCGCCGAGAGGCGCTGCGACTGGCCGCCGATCAGCGGGTCCGGACGCGCCTGGTGGTGGAGGATCCGCTCACGGCGACGCGGCCTACTCCGTCGCCCGTGCATAACCAGGTTTGATGACGTCCTCGATGAGGCGCAGCCTCCGGTCGAACGGAGAGAAGGCGGACTTCATCGCGTTGATGGTCGCCCACCGCAGGTCGTCGAGTCCCCACCCGGCCTGGTCGACCAGCAGTCGCATCTCGCGTGACATCGACGTGTCGCTCATGAGCCGGTTGTCGGTGTTGACGGTGACCCGGAATCGCGCGTCCTTCAAGTGGGTGATCGGGTGCGTCGCGATCGACCGGGCGGCGCCGGTCTGCAGGTTGGACGACGGGCACATCTCGAGCGGGATGCGTCGATCGCGCACGTAGGAGGCCAGCAGGCCCAGGGACTCCTGGTCGGTGCCGACGCCCTCGATGTCGTCCATGATCCGCACGCCGTGGCCCAGGCGCTCGGCTCCACACCACTGGATCGCCTCCCAAATGCTCGGTAGCCCGAAGGCCTCGCCGGCATGAATGGTGAAGTGGGCGTTCTCCCGGCGCAGATATTCGAACGCGTCGAGGTGGCGGGTGGGAGGGAAGCCGGCCTCGGCTCCTGCGATGTCGAAGCCGGCAACGTCCTCGTCGCGGTAGCGGACCACCAGGCGGGCGATCTCGGTGCTCTTCGCGGCGTGCCGCATCGCGGTCAACAGGCTGCGCACGACGAGGGGCCGCCCGGCCTCGTGTGCCTGCCTCATCCCGTCCCGGAAGCCCGCGGTGACGGACTCGACGACCTCCTCGAGCTGAAGCCCTCCGGTCAGGTGTTGTTCGGGCGCATAGCGCACCTCGGCATACACGACGCCGTCGGCGGCGAGATCCTCGGCGCACTCGGCGGCGACGCGGTGCAGGCCCTCGGCGGTCTGCATCACGGCGACGGTGTGCTCGAACGTGGACAGGTAGCGTTCGAGAGATCCGGAGTCGGCGGCGTCACGGAACCACCGGGCGAGTTCGTCGGGATCACCTGTCGGTAGCCCGGAATACCCCACCTGGTCGGCGATCTCGGCGACGGTCGACGGGCGCAGACCACCGTCGAGATGATCGTGCAGCAGCACCTTGGGCAACGTGGGGATGATCGCGGGATCCATGGCGTCGATTATGCCGACCCCGATCCGGCCGGTCGAGCAGGCGAGCCCCCAGGGCGAGCCAATGGGGGTCCCTCCCGCATGGAGCGGAGCGCGCGGGGGAGCGAGACCTGGCGAGATTGCGCCATCAAGCCGACCGCGCTCGTCAACCGTCCTCGCGGCCCACGGTTTCCGGGCTGAAGGCGGGCAGGCAGACCGCGAGGTATTCCGCTCCGTCGGGGCCGCAGGAATAGCGGATGCGCTCACCGGCACGGGTCTTCACGGATTCACCGGCGTGCACCTCCAGCGTCCCGCCGTCGTGCTCGACGACGACCGTCCCCTTCAGGACGACCGTTCGCTCGTCGAACTGTGGGGTCTGGAACGGTTCGCTCCAGCCCGCCGGGGCGACCATGTGTGCGATCGAGATCTGCCCGTCACCGGTGCTGGCCAGTCCCATGTGCTCGTCGATGATCTTGCCGCCGGGCACGGGGATGCGGACGGGGGTGGTGTAGTGCTCTGGCATCGGACCAGACTACGACTCGACGGCGATCCGGTCGATCACGACCGGCCGGGATTCGGCCGCCTCCGCACCGATCTGCCAGGCGCCGTCGAGTGCCGCCTGGGCCCGGGCGAACCGCTCCGGCGTGTCCGTATGCAGTGTCATCAGCGGACGCCCCGCCTCCACCCGGTCGCCCGGTTTGGCGTGCAACTGGACTCCCGCACCGGCCTGGACCGGGTCCTCCTTGCGCGCACGTCCTGCGCCGAGCCGCCAGGCGGCCACCCCGACCTGCAGCGCGTCGAGCCGGGTGAGCACCCCGGACCGGTCGGCCGTGATGAGCTGTTGCTCGCGGGCATACGGCAGGTCGGCGTCCGGGTCGCCGCCCTGGGCTTCGATCATCCGGCGCCACACGTCCATCGCGGCGCCGCTGCGCAGCACCTCCGCCGGGTCCTCATGCGGGCGGCCGGCCGCCGCAAGCATCTCGGTCGCGAGCGCGAGCGTGAGCTCGACGACGTCGTCCGGCCCGCCTCCGGCGAGCACCTCCACGGATTCGCGCACCTCCAACGCATTGCCGGCGGTGAGGCCGAGCGGTGTGCTCATGTCGGTGATCAACGCGACGGTGCGCACGCCGGCGTCGGTGCCGAGATCCACCATGGTGCGGGCGAGTTCGCGTGACTGCTCCTCGTCCTTCATGAAGGCGCCCGACCCGGTCTTCACGTCGAGCACGAGGGCACCGGTGCCTTCGGCGATCTTCTT
>CAZMLG010000092.1:0-11669 GCA_964566985.1 uncultured Intrasporangiaceae bacterium | reverse complement strand
GCACTGAACGTGTTCGCGACCGTCTTCGAGGGCCGCTGGCCGAGCGCCGAGAAGTGCCGAGCGCCGAGAAGTACTGAACAATCAAGTGCAGAAACACCGAATTTCTGACACTCCCGCTCGCTACGGGGCCACCCGGGTAGGAGTAGTGATTACGGCGGGGCCATCCGGGTTGTCAGGTGCTGCATGCGTCCGGGGGTCAGGTCCCACTCGACCCCGGTGTCGGTGATGGTTGCGAGGTATCCGCGTGAGTGCACGACGTGGTGATGTCGGCTGCACAACAAGGTCCCGTTGTCTTTGCGGGTTGTGCCGCCGGCCCACCACGGGATCACGTGGTGTCCTTCGCACCATCCTGGTGGCCGATCACACCCGGGGAAGGTGCATTGTCGATCGCGTAGCACGATCGCGGTCCGTAGCGGACCGGTGAAGGTGCGGGCCGTCTGGCCCACGTCCATCGGGGCGCCGTCAGTGTCGAGCACGGCCGGGATCAGGTCGGCGCAGCACGCCCACCGGCGGGCCGTGCCCGCATCGATGGACCGGTCGGCCTCGGTGACGGCGTATCCGCCACCGTCCAGGCGCTCCAGGAGCGATTCGAGGCCCATGGTGACGATCACTTTCGCACTCGCCCGTACCCCGTCGCGGTCATCGACTCGTGCGGCGGCCCCGACGATTTCCATCAACGCATCCACGCGGCGTTTACCCGGCGAACGGGTATCCCGCTCACCCTGACCCGCCGCCCCCTCATCGCGACCGCGCGCGCCCCGACGGGCGTGCGTGAACGCGTCACCGTCCTGCGCGTCTTCTGGCGCCGGCTCGTCCGCTTCGTCCGCCGGTGCCGCCTCGTCCGTCGGTGTCGTGTCTTTGGGTGGTTTCGGTGTGGCCAGGGCCTGGATCGCGGCCGTGAGTTGCTCCGCGTGCCCGGGCGAGAGGATCGCGATCAACTCCACCAACCCACCGGGTAGATCGTGCCAGACCAGCGACTCCGCACACTGGGCCTTCTCCTCGTCCGCCGTCCCGCGATCCCCGCCGTGCTCCCGCACGATCCGCCGGGTCAGCTCTCGCAGTTCCCGCCGCGAGCAGTCCCGCTGCGCGGCATACACGTAATACCCCAACACCTGATCCCGATCCACCCCCGGCAAACACGCCAACGCCTTGGGAGCCTCACGCACCACGGTGGCCAGCTGCGAGGCGGTCAACTGCCCGTCACGAAACAGGCGCCGCAACCCGGCGTTCTCGCGCCGGTTGATCGCCTCGGCCGCCCAGATCACCCGCGACAGCTCGAACGGCTCCACCGCGCCGTTCATCCGCGCCGCCAACCACTGCCGTATCCCGGCGTTGTCAGAGGCATCGACCAGGCCGCGCTGCAGCGCCTCGGCCACATCAAACACCAGGCCGCGTTCGGCCTGCGCCCGCGCCGCGGCATACAACCGCACCGACCGGTCCAGGTCCGCGTCACACAACTGCCCGCACGCATCCCCCAACACTCCAAAATCGCCTGGCGCCGCGCTCGCGCGCTCCAACGCTCCGGCCGCGACCCCCAGCGGAACCGCTACTCCCGCACCCGAAGGAACCCCGGCCAACACTCCCGCATCCACACGATTGTCCACCGGCGGAATCACCACCGACGACAACCCTGTCCGCCCCCGCCCGACACCACCACTGTGGCGTCCGGCCTGCCGATCGCTTTCCCCTGAGTTCATACCTCTATGATACGCCTGTTCGATGTTTAAGCCAAGGACTCCACAGCACAGTCCTCGACGAATTCGCCTCACACCGCGACGCATCCGTCCTGTCGGGGCCATCTTGTAGGCTGCGCGCCGTCCGTGGATGAAGACGGCTGCAACTCGCATCCGAACCCCACCCCGGCATCGAGCAGACACGGAGCACATCCACTCATAGCGTGTGAGCAGTGATACGGGTCACGCCCACATGAGAGTTCTCTCACCGCCGCGCCACCACGATCTCATCGATATCGGCGAGGATGGACACATACCACGAAAGGAGCAGTCCCGTGACCTCGACGACCACGACGCGTCTGCGGAAAGCCGCACCGCTGCCTTGTGCTCTCCTCCTCGCCCTGGCCGCCGGATGCGGATCCTCGGACAGCGATTCCGGAGCCACCTCGGGTGCTCCCACCGTGACGGTGACCCAGCCCGCCGCGCCGCCCACCACGGTGCCGCAACCCACGCAGGCGCCGTCATCCAAGACCGCCGCGCCTCCGTCCCAGGTGGCCCCGCCGACCGGGTCCGGCGCACTCGTCACCGCCGGCGACACCGCGCTCGCGAAGGTTTCGGGAGGGACGGTCATCTCTATCGATGCCGAACGCAACAACACCGCATGGGAGGTGGAGATCGCCACCAACGACGGTGAGGAGCACAAGGTCTACGTCTCCTGGGACGGCAAGTCGATCCAGTCCGGCCCGACGGCCAAGCACGAGGACGCCGAGGACAAGGCCGAGAACAAACACCTGGTGGACGGCGCCGATCTGGACTACAAACGGGCCGCGAAGCACATCAGCGACGCCCGCAAGGGCACCATCACCGAGCTCAACCTCGACACCGAGCGCGGCACCGTCGTCTGGGAGGCCGATGTCCACTCCGGAGGCACCAAATACGAGGTGACGATCGACGCGAGCTCCGGCAAGGTGCTGAAGAACACTCCGGACCACTGACCGAGCGGGGCGTCAGAACGCCAGCAGCCGCCGCACGACGGTGTCCGCCAGCAGCCGACCGCGCAGTGTGAGCACGACCTTCCGCGGCCCCACACCCACCCCCCCCGCGGCACCGGGCTCCACGAGTCGGTCGGCGACCCCCCCCGCGACCGCGCGGCGGCCCTCGGGCCGCAGCGCGTCGATCGGCAGCCCGCCGACCATGCGCACGCCCAGGAGCACCGACTCCTCGTAGCGCTGATCTTCGGTGAGCAGTTCTCGGCCGGCCCCCGGACTCATCCCCTCGGCCAGCCGATTCGCGTAGGCCGTCGGATGCTTGACGTTCCACCACCGCACCCCGGCGACGTGACTGTGGGCGCCCGGGCCGACACCCCACCAGTCGCCACCGGCCCAGTACCCCTCGTTGTGCCGACATCTGGCCGTCACCGAGGTCGCCCAGTTGCTGACCTCGTACCACTCGAACCCGGCCTGCGCGAGCACGCGATCCGCCAGTTCGTACTTGTCCGCCTCGTCGTCGTCGTCGGGCATCTGCACGAGCCCACGACGCACCTGCGCCGCGAGCTTGGTGCCCTGCTCCACCACGAGGGCATAGGCGCTGATGTGGTCGGGGGCCAGCGCCACCGCCGTGTCCAGGGAGGTCCGCCAGTCGTGCAGCGACTCCCCCGGCGTGCCGTAGATCAGGTCGACACTGACGCTCAGGCCCGCCTCCTTCGCCGCATCGACGGCGGACGCGACGTTGCGCGGGTCATGCGTGCGCTCCAGCGTGCTCAGCACGTGCGGCACGGCAGACTGCATTCCGATGCTGACCCGGGTGAACCCGCCCTCGCGCAACGTGCGAAGTGCCTCGAGCGTCACCGAATCCGGGTTGGCCTCGGTCGTGATCTCCGCATCGTCGGCCAGGCCGAATCGATCCCGTATGCCGTGCAGCACGCGCACGAGGTCGCTCGCGGCGAGCATGGTCGGCGTCCCCCCGCCCACGAAGACGGTGTCGACGCGGGGCACGGAGCGATGTTGCCCGAGCACGCGTGTGGCGAGGTCCAACTCACCGAGCGCGGCGTCAGCATACGTGCTCACGCCGGCGCCGTGCGGTCCCAGTTCGGTGAGGGTGTAGGTGTTGAAGTCGCAGTATCCGCAGCGCACCGAGCAGAACGGCACGTGCACGTAGACCCCGAACGGCGCCCGCCCCAGGCGGGCGCCGGCCTCCGTCGGGAGGGCACCGTTGTCGGGGACGGGCTCGCCGTCGGGCAGGACACTGGGCACCCGCCCATTGTCCCTACCCCGATCACAAGGTGCCGGTCAGGGCCTGCAGTCCGAGGCTGCTCGCGGCGACGCAGATCCACAGCACACCGCCGAGGACGAGCGGACGGACCCCGGCTTTGCGCATCTGAGCGAACCGCAGGTTCAGGCCGATCCCGGCCAGGGCGACCGTGATCAGGAAGGTGCCGAGGTCGGACAGGTACGGGTGCCAGGCGCCCGGGATCACGCCGACCGTGTCGAGCCCGGCAGCCAGCACGAAGCCGATCAGGAAGCCCGGCACCACCTTGCGCCACGGGACACGGGCGATGTCGCCCTCGATCGCCTGGCGGCGTCGCGCGTGCACAACGGACAGGGCGATGACGATGGGGATGATCATCAGCGAGCGGGTCAGCTTCACGACGATGGCATACGGGCCGGCGCCGTCACCGAAGCTGTAGGCCGCCGCCACGACCGATGAGGTGTCGTTGATCGCGGTGCCGCTCCACAGCCCGAACGATTCGCCGCCGAGGCCGAGCAGATGGCCGATCGGGGGGAAGAGCAGGACCGCCGCGATGTTGAAGGTGAAGATCGTGCCGATCGCATAGGCGACGTCGTGCTCCTTGGGCTTGATCACGGCTGTGGTCGCGGCGATCGCCGAGGCGCCGCAGATGCCGGTGCCGACCCCGATCAGGGTCCGGGCGTCGCCGTGCACCCCGAGGCGCTTGCCGATGATCCAGGCGCCGCCGAGAGCGACGGCCAGCGTGCCCAACATCACCGGGAGCGAACGACCTCCGACCCGCACGACCTGTTGTAGCGACAGGCCGGTGCCCAAGACGACGATCGACGCCTGCAGCACGGGCTTCGCGGCAAACGTGTAGCCGCCCTCCCATCGCTGGTGGCGCAACCCCGGGATGGCGAGCGCGGCGAGCATCCCCAGCAGGATGCCGAACACGGGCCCGCCGATCACCGGTGCCAGGTTGCCGAGCACCGTGCCGATGGCGGCAAGGCCCACGGCCACCGCGAGGCCGGGAAGAATGCTGGATGTCGCCACCGGAGTGGCCGGAGAAACCTTCTTGGTCGTCGTCTGTGTCACGTCAACCACTATGGGGGCATACTCACGGGCGCGGTAGCCGTCGATTCTCCATGGGGGTATATCCTCAAGATATGCACCTACGACAGCTACCGATACTGTGACGGCACAGGGATATTCTTCGCCCATGCGCACCTGGCCCGACCTGACCGCCCTGGAGTTGCTGGTCGCGGTCGCCGACCACGGGGGGCTCAGTTCCGGCGCCCGGGCCATCGGCATGGCCCAGCCGAACGCGAGCCGGTCGATCGCCCGACTGGAGCGCCATCTCGGAGTGTCCCTCGTCATACGCTCGACCTCCGGGTCGTCCCTGACGCCGTCGGGCATCCTCGTCGTCGATTGGGCCCGAGACGTCCTCGACGCTGCCGCCGCCCTCACCCAGGGAGCCGCTGCGATCCGCGCTCCCGGGGCGGGCTCCATCACGGTGTCGGCGAGCCAAACCGTCGCCGAGCATCTCCTGCCGGCGTGGCTGTCCCAGCTGCGCGCCACGCGGCCGGAGGCCGCCGTCAGCGTGCGCGTGCACAACACCTCTGACGTCGTCGACGACGTGCTACACGGACGGTGCAGTGTCGGTTTCGTCGAGGGCCCGAAGGCTCCACGCGGAGTCCATCACCTCGTAGTCGCCCACGACGAGCTCGTCCTGGTCGTCGCGAAGGCACACCCGTGGGCACGCCGACGCAAGCCGGTCACGGCCGCTGACCTCGTGGCCACCCCGCTGATCACGCGGGAGCGCGGCTCCGGCACGCGCGTCGCACTCGACGAGGCGCTGGGCGCGGTCGGGCACGTGACACCCGCCCTCGAGATGCCGAGCAATGCCGCGGTGCGTGTCGGTGTGAGTTCCGGCACCGCACCGGCCGTCCTCAGTCGCCTCGCCGTTCAAGAGGCGCTGGCGTCCGGGCTGCTGCGCGAGGTGCCGCTGGATGGGCTCGACCTGCACCGTCCGCTGCGGGCGATCTGGACCGGGCCACGGCGACTGCAGGGGCTCGCCGCCGACCTGGTGGACGTGTCCCGTCGGCGCGTCAGCCGCGACGCCGTCGGCTGAAGTCCGCCGCGCTGTGCCCGCGGCCGGCCGTTTGCGTTGCCGTGCGTGCCGCCGGACGCCCGCGTCCCCTCCCGCCGGAGGTCCGTCGGTCCGGGCCGCCACCCGCCCGGCGACGGTTGGACGATGAACGCGAGGTGGCGGTCGAGCGGCGGCCGGATTGCTTCGAGGTCGATCCCCGGGTCTGTCGGGGGCGGGTCGGCTGAGGGGCGACCAGGGGTGCCAGGCCGCCGTCGACCAGCGTTCGCTCGCCCGGCGCCAACTCCCGCAGGACGGGGTGATCGGCGCCGGCGACGCGCGTGGTCGTGGGTTTGATCCCGGCCGCGCGGGCGAGGCGACGGACGTCGCGCACCTGATCGTCGGTCATCAGCGTCACGACCGTGCCCTCGGCGCCGGCGCGAGCGGTCCGCCCGGAGCGGTGCAGGTAGGCCTTGTGCTCGGCAGGCGGGTCCGCGTGAATCACCAGAGCGACGTCGTCGACATGGATGCCACGCGCCGCCACGTCCGTGGCGACGAGGGTTCCTGCCCGCCCGTCGTGGAATGCGGCCATGTTGCGAGTCCGGGCGTTCTGGCTGAGATTGCCGTGCAGCTCGATCGTCGGCACACCGCGTTTGTTCAGTTGACGCGTCAGCGCTTTCGCCCCGTGTTTGGTGCGCGCGAACACGACGGTGCGGCCGGGTGCGCTGGTCAGGTCGGCCAGGATCGCAAGGCGGTCGTCGCGGTGGATGTGCAGCACGTGATGCCTCATCGTGGTGACCGACGATTGGGCGGAGTCCGCCTCATGGGTCTTGGGGTCGTGCAGGAACTGCTTGACGAGCACCCCGACGCCGGCATCGAGCGTGGCCGAAAAAAGGAGTCGCTGACCGTGCTTCGGGGTCTTGCCCAGCAAGCGGCGCACCACCGGAAGGAATCCGAGATCGGCCATGTGGTCGGCTTCGTCGAGCACGGTGATCTCCACACCGGCGAGGGATGCGTGTCCCTGGCCGATCAGGTCGTCCAGCCGGCCCGGGCAGGCGACGAGCACGTCGACACCCCGCCGCAGTCCGCGGACCTGGGGATTCTGACCGACACCGCCGAAGACGGTGAGCGTCGTCAGGTTCGCGGATCTCGCCAGCGGCTCGAGAGCCCGCTCGATCTGACCGACCAGCTCTCGGGTCGGCGCAAGGATCAGCGCACGGGGTTGGGTGGGGCGCCGTGGAGTGCGAGAGGCGGCCAGCCGCGTCACCAGGGGCAGCAGGAAGGCCAGTGTTTTTCCGGACCCCGTCCGACCGCGGCCGAGCACATCGCGACCGGCGAGGGAGTCCGGTAGCGTCGCCGCCTGGATCGGCGTCGGGGTGTCGATGCCGTCTGCGGCAAGGATGTCGGTCAGGGAAGCGGGCACACCGAGGTCGGTGAAATGTTGCGTGGACACGTGAGGGAACTCAATCTGTGGAATCGTCTGTCTCACCACGGCCTGACAGCGGCTCCGCGGAGTCGAAGGAAAGGCAGACGTGGAGCGAGATGCTGCGACACGCCCGCAGTTCGAGGCGAGAACGGACGAACTGTTGTGCCCAGCCTACATCAGTCCGAGCACGAAACCCGCATCGGCGTGCGACCGGTCCGCTCGTGTTCCGAGGGCCCATCGGTGGCCGGACAGGGCCGCCCTCGAGCGGTCCGGATCGCGTGAGCCATCGCGGCAGGATCATCGGCGGTCACGTCCAGCGTCAGGATCTCCTCCCGCGGCCGACCGACGCGTGTGATCACACGAAGTGGTGTCTCGGGATTCAGTTCGATCCGCAACGTCGCGTCACCGTGACACATCACCACCACCCCCTCGTCGACCCGCAACCCCGACCGACCGAACATCTGGCGACGTCGCACCCTCACCCCTGCGACCGCATCAACCGGCACCCTGATCTCGCGGAACACGCCGTCACGCAGAACGACCGCCTCCCGGGTGACCGTATGCGGGCGGGTGGCGAATCCGGCGAGGAGGCCGAGCAGTCCGATGACGGCATACAGATGGATCGCCAACGACACCCAGACCCAGGTCATCCCGGAGGTGAGCCCGGCCACGACGAACTCGACGGCAGCGCCTTCGACGACGACCAGGGCCACGGCGGCATACAGGATCGGCCGAAGCGATGCGTCATAGCGGAAGGTCTCCCCCGCCACGGCGCCCCGCCGCGTCGCCCACCGGATGAGCGCCCACCACAGCCGTGGTTCGAGCAGTATGCCGTGTGCGAGAGCCCGCGGGACGAGCTCGGCCAGGCCGTCCTCGGCCGCCCTCCACACGTCGACTCCGTCGCCGCGGGCCGACCGGAAGCGCCGGTGGGCGGCCACCATGCGATGTGCCACCGTCACACAGAGCACCAGCTCGATCACGACGAGCCACACGACTGCCCCCTCGAAGGACAATCGCCCGGTCCCCACCAGCAGCGCCTCGGCGGCCACGGTCGCCGGTGCCGCCCACGGCCCGATCCGCCGCGACATACGGCGGATCACGACGACCGTTCCCGCCATGTCGCGAACATCAGCTCCAGGCACCGTCGCTGGGCCGGCCCCATTCCTGCGCCCAGGGAGGTGAGCAGGCGGTCCGCTGCGGACGGATCACCGGGGCCCTCACGGACGTCCCCGGGAAGCATCCCCCAGAGAACTTCGCCGAACTCGTCTGCCTCGCGGACGATTTCGTCGACCAAGGGATCATCTGCATCCTTGTCGGCAAGCACCTGGAACTTCTGCTCCATCCGGGCGACCGCCCGGGCGGTCGCCGGATCCTGCAACACCTGCCGCTGCGCGTCCCAGACCCGAGCGGACAGCTCCGGCTCGACCGACGTCTCGATCAGGTCCGCGACGAACTGCTCTCGCTCGAGGGCCGGGTGCCCGATGTCGCGCAGCAGCGACAGCACCTCGGCCTTCGCCGACGGGCCACCGTGCTGATCCTGAGCATCGATCAGCGCCGCCAGCCGCCGGCGCCGCGCCGAAAGGCGCTCCTGCTCGGCGGCCAGGTCGGCGTCCAACTCCTCCAGGATCTCTCGGAGGTTCCGGCCCTTGGTGTCGGCCAGCACGTCACGCACCTCTGCCAGGCTCATCCCGAGCTCCACCAGGCTCCGCACGCGCAGCACGACGGCGACATCCCGCACTCGGTAGCGTCGGTAGCCGTTGGCGCCACGCGCGGGCTCGGGCAGCACCCCCACCTGGTGATAGTGACGAATCATCCGCGTCGAGACCCCGGTCAGATCGGCGAGTTCACCGATCCGCAACACCGGATCGTCGAACGACGTCCCGGTGCGACCCGGGTCCGCCGACCGCCCTGTGTGATGCGACGCCTTCGTCATACCCTCATCCGACACCTTGACATCGTGTCAAGGTCAAGCCCGGCTCACCTACGCCTCACGATGTGGCGGCAGGACTCCACGAAGGCCCGAGCCTCGGGTGAAGCGGGCCCCAGCTCGATGCCCCGCTCCTGGGCACGCATCGCCGCCTCCACGACACGGGCACCGCCGATGTGCGCGACCCACCATCGCCCGCCGGCGATCTTCGATCGCAGCACCCCGTCGCGTGCGTAGGCCGCGGCTCGGCACGCGTTCAGCACGGCATACCGCTCGTCCCCGTGCTCAAGACCCCACGCGAGCTCGGTGTCGAAATACTCCAAGAGTTCGGCTCGCTCGACCCGGCCGAACACCTCGCGAGCCCGCGGACCGACGACCGCGATCCCGCTCTGCCGTGTCACGGCACAGTGCGCGATGAGGTCCGGATCGCCGTCACCTCGGTCGATACTCACGGTCGCAGGGGCGGCGACGTGCACCCGATACGTCCACGGCGCACGGGCCCGCGCCGCGACGGTCACCGGGATCACCGACAATTCGATGGGGAACGTCGCCGGCGACCGCAGCAGATCCCGGCCGAAGCCGGCCCAGTCCGTGTCCGCGTCGGAGACCACGAGCATGTCCAGGTCGGAGGCGGGCGTGAACCCGCCGAGCGCCGCCGACCCGTGGACGTAGACTCCGAGCAATCCGGGCCCGGCCTCGACGCATTGCGCCGAGACGGCCCTCGCCTGCGCCATCCAGGCGGGTTCGCCGCTCACCGTGTCGCCCCTCGACCGAGGTTCATACGCCGACCACGGTCAACGCGCCCGCGCGGCCTCGGAGCGGTCCCGCGCTCCCGGCCGGTCGGTCACCCAGATCGGGATCGTCCCACGCACCACTTCGGTGCCGTCGTCGAGCGTCCCGGTGACGCGCACGGGGACCTCGCAGGGGCGTTCGCGCTCCCAGTCGGCGGGCTCGGTGGTCGCGATGCATGCCACGTCCCCGGTCACCTTGGTCACGTAGTCCAGCCGTATGCCGCGCGGGATCCACCGCGCGTCGCTCGGCACCGTGGCCTCGGCGAGCAGCCCCATCGCGGCCTCCATCCCGTTGGCGACGGCGATCGCGTGCATCGTGCCGATGTGGTTCTGTAGCCGCCATCGCTTGCGCACGCGCACCACGGCGCGGTGCGGCGCCATCTGCACCACCAGCGGCCGGACGGTGCTGAAATAGGGGGCCTTGATCATGTAGCCGAGCGAGAAGGCGCGCTTGCCGAGGGGCCGGTCCGCCAGGCGGCGATAGAGGTCGTAGGTCGAGGTCATACCACGATGTTACCCATCGGTAGACGCCACGTCGCCGACCTCCGCCACGCGATAGCGCAACAGACCGTCACGATTCGCGAGCGGCGGCCGTGAATCGTGACGCAGACGCACGCTATAGCGTGATCGCGGGCAGAGTCAGGAGCGGTCGCGCCGGGCCAGCACGTCGCGCACCCGGCGCTCGCAGCGCTCCCCCTTGCGCTCGAATCGCGTGCGCACCCTCCCGTCGAACCGCGGCGCGAATCCGCCCCGGTCACCCTCGGGATCCACGTGCGGGTCGTCGTCATAGGCGAGACGCCCGGCATACGGGTTGGTCAACCCGGGGGTCTCCTCCACGACGGTGCGGATCTGCCAGGCGTAGTCGGCCCAGTCGGTGGCCAGCCGCCACGCTCCGCCGGGCTCGAGCAGGTCGGCGACCTGGCCGGCGAAGCGCGGCTGCACGAGGCGGCGCTTGTGATGACGCGATTTCGGCCACGGGTCGGGGAAGTACGTCCACACCTCGTGCACCGACGCGGTCGGCACCATCACCGCGAGCGCCTGTGCGGCGTCCGCCTGGACCAGCCGGATGTTGGTCAGATCGAGCGGGGCGGCCTTGGCGACCGTGTGCGCGACGCCGGGAGTCCACACCTCGAACGCCAGGAAGTCCCAGTCGGGGTGGTCCTGCGCGGCCTGCACGACGCAATCGCCTCCGCCCGAGCCGATTTCGACGACCAACGGGGCCGTGCGCCCATACACGGCCTCCCGATCCAGCCGGTAGGCCGTGTCCACCATCGTGCCACCGCCCTGCATCGGCACGTCCAGCACGAAGGCCGCCCTGTGGTCTGCCAGCGCCCGGGCGTGCCGCTCCGGCATCCGCCCTCCGCGGCGAGTGAACGAGCGCGTGCGCGCCATCGGGCGCTCACGGGTGACTGCGTCGGACACGCTCACTTCTTCGCCTTCTGGCCGGAATCGTCCTGCGAGAGCGCGGCGATGAAGGCCTCCTGCGGGACCTCGACCGAGCCAACCATCTTCATCCGCTTCTTGCCCTCCTTCTGCTTCT
>CAZMLG010000091.1:0-11677 GCA_964566985.1 uncultured Intrasporangiaceae bacterium | reverse complement strand
GCCCCGGACCACAAGACCCCAGCCCCCAAAACGCGGGCACATCCATACCGTCTAGTCGAGCCGCTAGGCGAGACGTATCGAGATCTCGTCAGAGACAGCGATACTCGGCCACCGTCGCCGGTGCGGTGGGTTTCGATACGTCCTCGACTGCGTCAGCGGACTACTCAACCACCCGGGTGATCGGGCCAGGGCGCTCGCTACGGGCCATCCGGTTGTGTGGCCGTGCATGTGGAGCCCTACCGTTGATCAAGCAACCGATCCGGCCTACGTAACCCCCACCGGCTGATCGAACCCCCACCGGGTGATCGAGTAGTCGAGCCGCTAGGCGAGACGTATCGAGATCTCGCCAGGCACAGTGATACTCGGGCACCGTGGTCGGTGCGGCGGGTTTCGATACGTCCTCGACTACGTCAGCGGACTACTCAACCACCCGGGTGATCGGGCCGGGGCGCTCGCTACGGGGCCATCCGGTTGTGTGGCCGTGCATGTGGAGCCCTACCGTTGATCAAGCAACCGATCCGGCCTACGTAACCCCCACCGGCTGATCGAACCCCCACCGGGTGATCGAGTAGTCGAGCCGCTAGGCGAGACGTATCGAGATCTCGCCAGGCACAGTGATACTCGGGCACCGTGGTCGGTGCGGCGGGTTTCGATACGTCCTCGACTACGTCAGCGGACTACTCAACCACCCGGGTGATCGGGCCGGGGCGCTCGCTACGGGGCCATCCGGGCGGGGGCTCGACTGCGTCAGGGGACACGAGGCAAACAGTTTGCGTGACGGCTCAGGCGCGGTGGAAGGCAGTTGCCACTCAACCTCGGTGGAGGGCAGTGGCGACGAAGTGCGCACCGTCGCAGGTGACGTCGACCGTCACCGGTGCGCTCTTCCAGAGCGCCGCACGCGCGAGGGCGACGTCGGCGCCGCCCTTCGTCCGTGCTGTGACGCGCAGGGTGATCGTCACCTCGGAATAGCGTCGCAGCGGCAGCGCCGATCCGCGATCGGCTTCGAATCGGGCGGTGTAGGGCAGCTCCACCTCGTGTGAGCCTTCCATCAGGGCACCGCCTTTGACCACCTCGCCGGTCATCGTGCCGTGGATGGTCGACGTGCCGGTGCAGGCGACGGGTTGGAGGATCTCGCGCACCGGGTCGGGAATGTGGTCGACACCCTTCCTGATCCACACGTCCCCGTTCGCAAAGATCGCCGTCTTCGGGGACGCACCGTCGATCCGGTAGGCCCGAGCGTGAGTGTCGTCGGGCGCTTCATCGCCCGTGTCGGCGCATCCGGGGAACGTCGCGGTGCCGATGCTCGGCCCGTGCCTCGGGGTGCGGAGCACCTCACCGGTGCCGTGATAGCTGTGCCCGCCGAATTCGACGACCGCAGCGCATGATCCGGTGCCATGTCCACCACCGGAGGATTCGCGCTGCGCGGCCCACCACGTCGCGCCGCCGCCGGCGATCACGACGGCCGCCGCCGCAGCGAGCAACGCCCGATGCAGGCGTCCCGCGCGACGTCGGGCACCACCGCGGACCCCCTGGAAGCGAGGCGCGTCCCGCGCCGCGTCGCGCAGCCGCTCGCGCAGTTCCCGCTCGAAGTCAGTCATCGTCACCACTCCTGCCCGGCGCACCGTCCACGGGGGCGTCGCTGCCGTAGGTGCCTCGAAGGTGCCGGCGCAGTTTGGGCAGAGCGCGATGGACGAGCGAGCGCACGGTCGAGCGGGAGCACTCGAGCACCTCGGCGATCCGCTCGTCCGGCAGATCCTCGTAGTAGCGCAGCACCACGGCGACGCGCTCACGGTCGGTCAGGTCCTCGAGCGCCGCGAGCATCGTGATCCGGTCCTCGCTCGACCCGTCCGCTCCGGTAGGCCGTTCACCGGCTGCCAGGCGCGGGTGCACCTTCCGCTCGACGACGGCATGCCGGCCGTGACTGCGGAAGGCGTTGACCACGCCGCGCCGCGCATAGGCGCCCGGATCGTCCAGCCCGTCCAACCCGCGCGCGACCAGGGTCGTCAGCACCGTCTGGACGAGGTCCTCGGCGAGGGCGCCCTGGCCGCCGGTGAGGAAGAAGGCGAAGTCGATCAGGCCCTGCCCATGGGCACGGCAGAACTCGTCCACGGCGTCGTCGACGCCCTGCCGTGACCTGCTTCTCATCGCCTGCACACCTGACAGACGCGCCTGGCGGGCGAACTGTTGCGCACGCCCGGCTACCGGTCCGCCGAAGCGGGACGAGGCGGTGGCGTGGACGTGCGAGTCCGCCGGTGGATCCACGCCAGCAGCGGCATCTCCAGCCATGCCGCGCTCGCCCAGGCGACGAGCACGGTCAACGACGTGACAGCGACCAGCATCCACCAGAATCCGCCGGAGAACAGCGATTGCCCGGTCGCCAGATAGAGGACCTGCAACAGCACGACGTGCCACAGGAACACGCCGTAGGAGATGTCACCGAGCCACCGTGTGGCCGGGGACCGGGCGATCCACGCCGCCACGGGGGAGGTGGCCGAGGGACCCTGCTCGGCGGCGCGCAGCAGGCACACCGCGATCACGGCATACAGGGCCTCCTTGGTGACCGCCTCCGCCACGGACGGCACCTGCAGGCCGCGCGGCCCGGCGATCGGCCCGGACGCGAGCAGATAACAGAACCCGGCGAGCGCGACGAGGGTCGACGGGCTGTCGCCCACCGCGCGCCACCACCGGCGCACCCGCTCGCCGACCGTCGGCGTCACCCCCGCCGACCCGAGCGCGAGCGAGGCGCCCGCCGCGAACCAGGCCAGATGCCCCGCGACGCTGGTCGCCAGCACGCCCCCGACGGTGGTCGCCCCCACCCGGCTGCACCAGGTCGCGACCCCCTGGATCGCCAGACCGAGGGCCGCGGCCACCGCGACGGCCAGGTGGGCCCGGCCACGTCGAGCCAGCCGACCCAGGAGCACGCCCACGACCGGGATGAACAGATAGAACGTCACCTCGGTCGTCAGGCTCCACGTCTGGCTGAAGGCCTGGTAGTCGTCCAGCGTGTAGCCCTGCAGCAGCAGCGCGTGCAGCACCACCTTGATCGGGGAGCCGATCCCTCCCGCACGGTCGCTCAGCCCGGCCACGAGCAGCACCGCGGCCAGGGCGACCCAGTAGGCGGGCAGGATGCGCACGGCGCGTCGCCACACGTAGGAGCGGGCCCGGGGACCACGCCCGCGCTCGAGCCCGGCCCGTATCCACGGTCGAAGCAGCAGGAACGCGGAGATGGCGAAGAAGATCGCGACCCCGCTGTCCGCCCGGGCGAGCAACCCACCGACGACGTCGAGGTGCGATGTGCCGGTCCAGAAGGCGACGTGCGTGAGCAGCACCAGGCCGGCCGCGAGAGCGCGCAGGCCGTCGACGAGCCGGTATCGCGCCATCTCGACCTTCCGATCTACTGTGCAGTAGGTTGTGCCTGTCGGCCCATCCGCCGACCACGTCGCACCTGCTGTTGGAGGCTAGTCGCAGGATGTCGCCATCCTCGCAAGAACACGACCCGACCGGGGACGTGCTGCACCGCGATCCGCGTCGGCCGGTGCTGCGTGCCCGCGCGCCGCTGCGCATCTCGTTCGCCGGGGGAGGCACCGACGTCGAGCCGTTCCCGCAGCGCGAGGGTGGCGCAGTGTTGTCCGCGACGATCTCCAGTTTCGCGTTCTCCACCCTGCGTCCGCGGTGCGACGGCCGCATCACGGTCCAGTCGCTCGACTACGGCACCTCGATCGGTTTCGACGTCGATGGCCCGATCGAGTTCGACGGCCAACTGGACCTGCCGAAGGCGGCGATCGATCGGATTCTGCAGATCGACGGGGCCATCCCCAGCCGCGGGTTCGATCTGTTCCTGCACACGCAGGCTCCGCCCGGATCCGGCCTCGGCTCGTCCAGCGCCGTGATGGTCTCGGTCATCGGCCTCGTCGCCCAGCACTGCGGGCTGGATCTGACCCCGTATGCCGTGGCCGACCTGGCCTACCGGCTCGAGCGGGAGGACCTCGGCATCCCGGGCGGGTCGCAGGACCAGTACGCCGCCGCGTTCGGCGGCTTCAACTACCTCGAGTTCCGCCCGGAGCAGGTCATCGTCAACCCGCTGCGAGTGCGCGACGCGACGGTCCACGAGCTGGAGCACAACATGCTGCTCGCGTTCACCGGGCGGACCCGGGTGAGCGACCACATCATCGACGATCAGCGCCACCGCTACGAGTCGGGCAACGCCGACGCGATGGAGGGCCTGCGGGCCCAGCGGGATCTGGCCGAGCAGATGAAGGTCGCCCTGGTGCGCGGTGAGGTCGACCGCTTCGGGCGGCTGCTCGGCCAGGCGTGGCAGGAGAAGCGCAAGATGTCCGCGCGGATCAGCACCCCGCTCATCGACGAGGCCGTCGAGCGGGCCATGAAGGTCGGTGCCCTCGGCGGGAAGGTGACCGGCGCCGGGGGCGGCGGGCACATGGTCTTTGTCTGCGAGTTCGAGCGTCGCCACGTCGTCGCGGAGACGCTGCTCGAACTCGGGCTCACGCTGTCGGAGGTGACCTTCGCCAAGGACGGCATGGTCACCTGGAGGGGTCAGGGATGACACCTGAACACCCGCCCCGGCGAGATCCGGTTCCGGAGGAGATCGCCGCACAGATCGCGCGGGCTCGCAGCCGGGCCACCGGGGCCTGGCAGCGCCTGGCCGCCGCCCTCGAGGACGGCGACCTCACGGCCCAGGTCGACGCCGCCGGTGTCGAGATCGCCCGGGCCCTGGCGTCGGGGCACACGTTGCTGGTCGCGGGCAACGGTGGATCGGCCGCCATGGCGAGCCACATCGCCGCAGAGTTCCTCGGCAAGTGTGTGCACGACCGCGCGCCGCTACCCGCCCTCAACCTGGCCGAGTCGCTGTCGTCCGTGACCGCGATCGGCAACGACTACGGCTTCGCGCAGATCTTCACCCGAGGCGTCGCGGCCCACGGCCGGCCGGGAGATGTGCTCCTTGCGCTGTCGACCAGCGGATCCAGCGAAAACGTCGTGGCGGCACTGGATCTGGCCCGTGAGCGCGACTTGCGGACCATTCTGCTCACCGGCGTGCGGGGCGAGCGGCGCCGCGGGCGTGCCGATCACGTCCTCGTCGTGCCCAGCGACGAGACGCCGCGGGTGCAGGAGGTGCACCTGATGTGGGCGCACGCATGGTGCGAGGCCGTCGACGTGCTGGCGGCACGGTGCGACGACACGTGACATGACCGCTCTGAGCGACGGCGAACTGCTCGGTCGCGGCACCCGCCCACTGCGGCGCGCACGTCCGGGAGCGCCCTACGACCTGGTCCTGCTGGATCGTGACGGCACGCTGAACGTGCACCGGCCCGGATACATCGACCGTCCCGAGGACCTGGTGCTGCTCCCGGGCGCCGCGCAGGCGGTGCGCCTGGTCGGAGAGGCGGGCTGCCGCATCGTGCTGATCACCAACCAGCGCGGGATCGCCACGGGAGCGCTCACCTGGCGGCAACTGGCCCGCGTGCAGCGCGCATTGGTGGATCGTCTCGCCGACCACGGCGCACACCTCGACGCGGTGCGGCTGTGCCCGCACGACGAGGGCACCTGCCGGTGCCGCAAACCGCTGCCCGGCCTGTTCGAGGAAGCCCTCGCCCTGGCGCCGTGGGCCCGCCCGGGGCGCTGCGTGATGATCGGCGATCGGCGCAGCGACGTCTCACCGGCGAGGACGCTCGGCATGCTCGGTCGGCGCATCGGGCAAGATGGGGCCAGCCTGCTCGAGGTGGTTCAGGATCTGCTGGCCCGGAAGCCGGACCTCGGGCAGCGAGATCTCTGACGCGACCACGAGGAGGACGGATGAACCAGTACTACGCACCGCACGGTGGACACCCGCCACAGACCGACCTGCTCACGGATCGCGCGATGTTCACCGAGGCGTACGTCGTCAAGCCGCGTGGCACGATGCGTGACATCGTCACCAACAACCTGCCGTTCTGGGAGCAGACCCGCGTGTGGGTCCTCGCCCGGCCGCTCACCGGATTCGCCGAGACCTTCTCCCAGTACATCGTCGAGGTGCAGCCCGGTGGCGGCAGCGACCGGCCCGAGACCGACTCGAAGGCCGAGGGCGTCCTCTTCGTCGTCGAAGGGGCGATGAAGCTGACCGTCGCCGGGGCCGAGCACCATCTCGAGGCAGGCGGATATGCCTACATCCCACCGAAGTCCGACTGGACGGTCCGGGCGGAGGGTGACGCTCCGCTGCGATTCCACTGGATCCGCAAGGCCTACGAATACGTCGACGGGCTCGAGGTGCCCGAGGCGTTCGTCACCAACGAGCACGACATCACGCCGGGGGAGATGCCCGGCACGGAGGGCAAGTGGGCGACCACACGCTTCGTCGACCCGACGGACGTGCGCCACGACATGCACGTCAACATCGTCACCTTCGAGCCCGGCGCCGTCATTCCCTTCGCCGAGACGCACATCATGGAGCACGGCCTCTACGTGCTGGAGGGCAAGGCCGTCTATCGCCTCAACCAGGACTGGGTCGAGGTGCAGGAGGGCGACTTCATGTGGTTGCGGGCCTTCTGCCCGCAGGCCTGCTACGCCGGCGGGCCCGGCCGGTTCCGCTACCTGCTCTACAAGGACATGAACCGCCATCCGAGGTTCCTCGTCTGACCTCTTCCACAATCTGTTGAATTTCGGTAGGCTGCCCGCACGGCGGGTCGACGTTGCGCACGGATAACCAGCGGCTCGCCGAGACTCCAACCGTGCCCCTCGTCCGACGAGTGCGCGACAGCCGCTGGCGTGTCGCCGACGTCGGGCGCATGATGGATGTGGACGTGCGCGTCCCGGCAGGAGCAGACGATGACCTGGACCACTGGCGGCGGATGGCTCGCCACCGTGCAACGGCTGCGCGAACAACGACGACCCGGCATCCTCGTCACGGTCACGGCCGTGCGCGGGCACGCCCCACGAGCGTCCGGGGCCAAGATGGTGGTCGCCGACGACGAGGTGTTCGGGACAGTCGGCGGTGGCAACCTCGAGGCGACGGCGGTCGACCGAGCCCGGGAGATGCTCACGGAGTGCGCCACCGACTGCGAATCGCTCGCCCTCGGCCTGTCCGACAAGGCCGAGACCCGGCACGGCATGCAGTGCTGCGGGGGAGAGGTGACCCTGCTGCTCGAGCCGCTGGCGGTGGTGCCGTCCGTCGCGATCTTCGGCGTCGGCCACGTCGGCCTGGAGCTCGCGCGCATCCTCGCGCGGCACGACCTCGAGTTGCACCTGGTCGACTCGCGCGCCGACCGACTCGGCGACGAGCGGATGGCCGTGCTCGACGACGCCGTCGCCGGGATCCATGTGCACCACTGTCCCGTGCCGGAACTCGTGCTCGGGCAGGTGCCGCCCGGCACACACCTGTTGATCATGACCCACGACCACGCCGAGGACATCGCGCTGATCGACAGCGCCCTGCGCTCACCGTCGGCCGCCTCGATCGGTCTGATCGGGTCGTCCGCCAAGTGGACACGGTTCCGCAAGAAGCTGCGCGAGGAGGGCCACACGGACGCCGACCTGGCTCGCGTGCACACACCCATCGGCCTGCCGGAGCTGACCGGCAAGGAACCGGCGACGATCGCTGTGGGCGTGGCCACCTCGCTGCTCCTGACCCTCCAGCGCGAGCACGTCGCGACGCGCTCGGCCGGCACCGGGGCGAGCGAGTGAGCCGGCTGCTGCGCGGCACGGTCCTCGACGTTCCGGACGACCCGTTCACCGGTGGCCGGCTGCGCGCCGCCGACGACCTCGGCCTGCTCGTCGACGCGGACACGATCATCGCGCGCGGCCCGTTCGGGCAGCTGCGCCGCGACCACCCGGACCTGCCGGTCGAGGACCTGCGCGACGGCATACTGCTGCCCGGGTTGGTCGACACCCATGTGCACTATCCGCAGATCCGCGCGGTCGGGGCCCTCGGGCGACCGTTGCTGGACTGGCTCGAGCACAGTGCGCTGCCGGAGGAGGCCCACCTGGCCGACCCGCAGTACGCGCGGGAGGTGGCCGGCGAGTTCGTCGACGGGCTGCTCGCGTGCGGGACCACCACGGCCCTGGTCTTCGGCGCCCACTTCGCCTCGGCGGTGGACGCGTTCTGCGCGACGGCACTGGACCGCGGCCTGCGTGCCACGACCGGGCTGGTCGTGAGTGACCGCGTGCTGCGCGAGGACCTGCTGACCACCCCGGAGCGTGCCTACGAGCAGGGTCGGGCGCTCGCCGACCGGTGGCACGGTCGAGGACGGCTACGGTATGCCGTCACGCCTCGGTTCTCGGTGTCGTGCACCGACGGGATGCTCGACTCCTGCGCCGCCCTGGCACGCGACGTCGACGGGTCCTACGTGACGACCCACGTCAACGAGAACACCGCCGAGGTGGCGCAGGTGGCCCGGATGTTCCCGCAGGCCGCCGACTATCTCGACACCTATGAGCGGTACGGGCTGCTCGGACGCCGATCGGTGTTCGCGCACAACGTGCACGCCACCACGGGGGAGCTCGATCGGCTGGCGGCCGGCGGGTCCGCCGTGGCGCACTGCCCGTCGAGCAACAGCGCCCTCGGCAGCGGCATGTTCCGGATGCGCGAGCACCTCGAGCGCGGCGTGCCCGTGGCCATGGGATCCGATGTCGGTGCCGGCACCGGGCCCAGCCTGTTCAAGGAGGGCCTGCAGGCGTATTTCGTCCAGCAGCTGCTCGCCGACGAGGGTCTGCCGCTCACCCCTGCTCACCTGCTGCACCTGGTGACAGGTGCCGGTGCCCGCGCGCTCGGTCTGTCCGAGCAGGTCGGTGACCTCAGCGTCGGCAAGCAGTTCGACGCGGTGTGGGTGCGGCCGCGCCAGGGCGCGGCGCTGCGGGTGGCCCTGCGCCGCGCCGACTGTGCCGAGGACGTCCTCGCGAAGGTGTTCGCACTCGCCGGGCCGGCCGACGTGGAGGGTGTCTGGATCGGCGGAGACCGCGTGCGATGACAATCGACGGGACGCGGGGTGACCAAAATCTCACGAAGACTGCTACTGTCCAGTAGGTCATCGCAGTCTGCCTGGGAGGTACCCGTGCGGAAAACAGCTGTCGTCATCGGCTTCGGGGTGTTCTTCCTCGTCATGGCGCTGCTCTTGAAGTTCTACGCCTACGACAAGCTGACGGTCATCCCGAAGGACCAGAACACCGGCCTCTCGGCCTACGATGCCCATGCGAAGTACTTCGACGCGGACAAGGTGAAGTTCTCCAAGGGCCCGCTCACCACCCATATCCGGGCGGTGGTCGACCAGAAGGCCAGCGAGAAGTACGGCCACAACGTCGTCGTGTTCAACAAGTGGCAGACCTCCGACAACAACGGCAAGAAGCCGCCGATGGAGGCCTTCAGCGAGCGGATCCCGGTCGACCGGCACACCGGGCTGCCGGTGCACTGCTGCGGCGAGAGCGAGAACGGCAAGCCCATCAAGCACGAGGGCTACACCATCAAGTTCCCGTTCGACACGCAGAAGACCAGCTACAAGTACTGGGACTACTGGGCCGAGAAGGCCATGACGATGAAGTACCAGGAGACCACCAAGATCGACGGGCTGACCGTCTACAAGTTCGAGGGCGACACCCCGCGCTCGCCGTATGCCTCCGAGCCGACCAAGGAAATGCCCGGCTTCGCGTTCGGCGGGGCCAAGAGCAGCCCGGCGGTCAAGGCAAAACGTTATTTCCAGGACCACCGCACGATCTGGGTCGAGCCGCGCACCGGCGCCTTCATCAAGGTCCGTGAGCAGATCCACCAGACGATGGTCGACCCGAAGTCGAACAAGACGATCACCGCGGTGCAGACCGACACCGTCTTCACCAAGAAGACCATCCAGGCCAACGTCGACGAATACGCCCCGAAGGCCAAGCAGTTGAAGATCCTCGGGATGCTGCCCTGGATCCTGGGCATCCTCGGGATCATCCTGCTGCTGATCGGTGGTGCTCTGGCGTTCCTGACCGGCCGCTCCGGCGGCGGCGGGCGGCACGACGAGCGCGGTGACGACGGCGGCGGCGACGGCGGTCTCGGAGACGAGATCTACGAAGGGTCCTCGGTCTAGTCGTGCGCGCGGTGGTGACCGGCGGTGCCGGCTTCCTCGGATCGCACCTGTGCGAGCGACTCGTCGCCCGCGGGGACGACGTCGTCGCGCTGGACAACCTGTGCACCGGCAACGCGGCCAATGTCGCGCATCTGGAGGGCAGCGACCGCTTCGAGTTGGTCACGACCGACGTCAGCTCGCAGATCGCGGTGGACGGGCGCGTCGACCTGGTGCTGCACTTCGCGAGCCCGGCGTCACCGCTGGACTACCTGCGGATGCCGATCGAGACGCTGCACGTCGGCTCGCTCGGGACCGACCACGCCCTCGGGCTGGCGCGGGAGAAGGGTGCGCGGTTCGTGCTGGCCTCCACCTCGGAGGTCTACGGCGATCCGCAGGTCCACCCGCAACGCGAGGACTACTGGGGGCACGTCAACCCGGTCGGGCCCCGCGGCGTCTATGACGAGGCGAAGCGCTTCTCGGAGGCCCTCACCCTCGCCTACCGGCAGACCCATGGCGTCGATACCGGGATCGTGCGCATCTTCAACACGTTCGGGCCGCGAATGCGGCCCAACGACGGCCGCGCGATCCCCAACTTCATCCGGCAGTCGCTCGCGGGTGATCCTGTGACGGTGGCCGGTGACGGGCTGCAGACCCGCTCGATCTGCTACGTGGACGATCTGGTCGACGGCATCCTGGCCATGGCCGCCGCCGACCATCCGGGGCCGGTCAACATCGGCAACCCGCACGAGATCTCGATGCTCGACCTGGCCGGGTGGGTCGTGAAGCTCGCCTGCTCCGACTCGCCGGTGGTGCACATCGAGCGCCCGGTCGACGATCCCACGGTGCGGCGTCCGGACACGTCCTTGGCGCGGGCCGTCCTGGACTGGTCGCCGCAGGTGGAGATCGAGGACGGGCTGGTGCGCACGATCGACTGGTTCCGGGCGCACGTCGACGCAGCGCCGGCACTGACGGCGACCGACACCGAGCAGATCCTCGCCGGGCGCCGCACGCTATAGCGCCACGAAACGTCAACACTCATGACCGCGCCGGCTGGGTGTTGACGGTCTGTTGCGCTATACCGCGTCGATGTGCGCTCCGGCCGCCGTCGGCCGGCGGCAGCAGAAGATCGCCGTGCCCGGGATGATCCGACCCCGGGTCGGGCTCCACCCGCCCCAGACCTGGTCGTGTCCCTGCGGCCACTCCGGCTCGACCAGATCATGCAGCTCCAGGCCGGCCGCCACGATCTCCCGCACGCGCTCGCCCAGGGTGCGGTGATGCTCGACATAGGTCACCACTCCACCGGGTCCCTCCTCGACGTAGGGCGTGCAGTCGAAGTAGGAGTACTCGGCGACCAGACCCTCCCGGCCGGGCACATCGGGGAAGGCCCACCTGATCGGGTGGGTCGTCGAGAACACCAACCGGCCACCGGGGCGCACCACCCGGCAGGCCTCCCTCAGCAGCGCGGCGGAGTCCGCGACGAACGGCACCGCGCCGTAGGCCGTGAACACGACGTCGAAACGTCCGTCGGCGAACGGGAGGGTCACCGCGTCGCACTGCACCATGGGGGTATGCCGTGCCATCCGGGCGTCGATCGCGGCGCCCTGGCGCAGCATCCCCATCGACAGGTCGGTCGCGACGGCGTGCGCGCC
>CAZMLG010000090.1:0-12002 GCA_964566985.1 uncultured Intrasporangiaceae bacterium | reverse complement strand
TCCGCGTCACCATCATCGATCACTGGCTCAAACGACTTTCGTAACACGCCCTAGCCCGCGAGCCCGTATCGAAGGGAGTCTCGCGAGGGAAGAGCGAGCGGGGCGAGATCGGCGTCGACCATGCGACCATGTCCAGGGTGCCGACGAATCAGGAGCATGAGCTCGCCCAGCTCGTCCGGGAGCGGGACCGACTGCGCGCGGAGAACCAGCGGCTCTCCCGGTTGCTGGAGCTCCGCGGCCAGGACGTCACGCCGGCTCCAGAACAACTGGCCGCCACCGTCGACCCACCCGGCATGGTCGCCATGTCCTCACCCGTGGCGGACAAGCTGCGCCTGTTCGCTGGGCTCTTCGGTGCACGCACCGATGTCTATGCGGTGCGCTGGGAGAACAATCGGACGGGCGCCTCGGGCTGGATGCCTGCCGTCGCCGGCGGCTGGCGGAAGGGTATGCGCCGCAGCACTGCCACGAACCTGCCGCTGACCGACGAGGTTCTCGCCTCCCACCTGGTGGGTGAGGCGTTCATCGGTGTCTACCCGATACGTCCGGACAACTCCTGCACGTTCCTGGTCGCCGACTTCGACGGCTCCGCGGCGATGCTCGACGCGCTGGCCTACGTCAAGGCCGCCAGGTCCCGGCAGGTCCCGGCCGCGTTGGAGATCTCCCAGTCCGGGCAGGGCGCCCATGTGTGGGTCTTCTTCGCGCAGCCGGTCCCTGCCGCGATCGCGCGTGCGGCAGGAACGATGCTGATTCATGAAGCGATGACGCTGCGCGGGGCGATGGACCTGCGCTCCTACGACCGGCTGTTCCCGAGCCAGGATGTGCTGCCTGCCGGCGGTTTCGGCAATCTGATCGCCTTGCCGCTGCAAGGGCGACGCCGACGAGATGGGCTCACGACGTTCGTCGATCTGTCGACGCTCGAACCGCACGAGGACCAGTGGGACTTCCTGTCCACCCTCGACCGGCTCAGCCGTTCCGCCGCCACCAAGATCGCCGACCAGTCCCGGCGCGCCGCGGTCGGTAGCAACGTCCGCTCCCTCGCACGTGCCACGGCGAGCAAAGTCCACCCGCGACTGCCACCCGTTCTGCATGCCGAGCTGGACGCCGGGCTGAGACTGGAGGCCGCACAGCTCACCCCTGCTGCGATGTCCACCTTCAAGCATGCGGCGTCGATGGCCAACCCGAAGTTCTACGAGCTGCAGCGGCTGCGCAAGTCAACCTGGAACACGCCCCGGTTCGTGCGCGGCTACGACCTGACCGTGGATGGCGACCTCGTCCTGCCCCGCGGGCTGCGGCACCTCGCCTCCGAGATCGTGCACGATGCCGGGTCGCGCCTGGCCATCACCGACCTGCGCAACGCCGGAGCCGAGATCGACGTCGCGTTCACCGGCCGGCTCGACCCGCAGCAGACCACCGCGGTCGACGCCATCCTCGCCCACGATGACGGCGTGCTGGTCGCGCCCCCGGGATCCGGCAAAACCGTGCTGGCCTGCGCCGTGATCGCCGAGCGAGCCACCTCCACCGTGATCCTGCTCGATCGCAAGGCACTCGCCGAGCAGTGGCGCACCCGGCTCGAGCAGTTCCTCGGGATCCGTCCGGGCCAACTGGGCGGCGGCCGCAAGAAGCTGACCGGAGTCGTCGACATCATGATGCTGCCAACGCTGGCTCGGCGCGATGACGTGGGCGAACTGACCGACGGGTACGGACAGGTCGTGGTCGACGAGTGCCACCACCTGGCCGCCGCTGCCTACGACCACTCCGTCAAACGGGTCCGCGCGCAGTTCTGGCTGGGGCTGACGGCGACACCCGAACGACGCGACAGGCTCGGCGAACTGGTCACCTGGCAACTCGGTCCGATCCGCCACACTATGAGCGATGACGCCCCGGAAGCCTTGATCGACCACGTATTCCGTGAACCGGGACAACGGCGGGTCCTGCACGTGCACCCCACGTCATTCCGCTGCGATGACGTCGACCTCTCCGATCCAGCCGCGCTCGCCGAGGTGCACCGCGCCCTGGCGGCCGATCAAGACCGTAACGCTCAGATCGTCGATGACGTCGTGACCGCCGCATCTCAAGGGCGCAACTGCCTGATCCTCACCCGCCGCATCGCACACGTCCAAGCCATCGTCGACCTCCTTGCCGAGCGCGGCCACGACGCCATCGTCCTGCAAGGCGGCATGACAACCACGCAACGCCGCAAAGCGGTGCAACGGTTGTCGGAGGTCAGCTCCGGCGCCGGCGTCATTGTCGTTGGCACAACGCCATTCATCGGGGAAGGCTTCGACGCTCCGGCGCTCGACACCCTCTTCCTCGCAGCACCAGTCTCGTTCGACGGACTGCTCGTCCAATGCGCGGGACGCGTCATCCGACCCTTTCCCGACAAGGAGGTCGTCGAGTCGCACGACTACCACGACCACCAGGTGCCCATCCTCGCCGCCTCACTCAACCGCCGAATGCCCGGATACAGGACACTCGGTTTCACCGAGTCCACTCACCATCCATACCGCAGTTGAACGACAAGCGGGCACACCGAAAGACAGACGCTCAACGTCCATGGCGTCGGACAGGAGGACACGTGCCATCCTCTCCGCCCTGCCGCTGCCTCTGACCGGAAAATCGGCCGACGTACCAAAGGCCCACCATGGGCGATTGAGCCGTCGAGACGCAGTCGAGACGTGTCGAAATCACCGAGCACACCCTGCCAATCCAGTCGACCGTGGCCCTGGCGAGGTTTCGACCCACGTTGCAACCAGGTGCGTCCCCGCGACTGCGGTGCCCGGTCATCGACTGAGGACATGCAGCAGGACCGGTGTACGGCCGCCGCGAGGTGCGACGTCAAGTAGCTCAGCAACTGCAACTGGACACCTGCGACGTCATGCACAGGCCGTGACGTAGAATATTCTGTACACTAGTAGGCTATGTGATGAGGATTCCCTACATAGGTGGTGATCCGATGTCGACGATCGACCGGCGGTCTCAACACGGCCTGGCGTCGCTGCCGACAACGTTCCGCTACTCGCAGGCGCGGCATGTGATGAATGAGCGCAGGCTCCGAGACCTCGTGGCCGCCGGCCTGATCGAGCGGATTGGCACAGGCATCTACCGTAAGGCCGACGCGGAGGCCGGCGACCCCGACCTTGAGGAGATCGCAGTCAAGGCTCCACGAGCCACGGCATGCCTGCGATCCGCACTGTCCAGGCACGATCTGATCGACGACATTCCGTCGGCCTATGACATCGCGCTGCCGCGTGGGGCGTGGCCGCCAGCCTCACGCGCGCCGGTGACCTGGCATCAGTTCGACCCGCGCACCTTCGACCTCGGCCGCACGACACTCCACTTGAACACCGACATCTCGATCGGCCTCTACAGCCCCGAACGGTGCATCCTCGACGCGTACCGCACACGCCACCTCGAGGGCCCCGAACTGGCAAACGAGGCGCTCCGTCGGTGGCTGCGCCGGGGCGGACAGCCGTCCACACTGCTCATGATGGGCAAAGCCTTTCCCCGCGCGCTTCCCGCACTGCGGAACGCTCTGGAGATTCTGCTGTGAGTCGGCCCACCCGCGCCACCACCGACGGTCGCGCGTACCTGGATCTGCAGAATATGGCTCGCCGCGACGGACGACCGACCGACGAGTTGCTGCAGCTCTATGCACTCGAGGGTTTCCTGGATCGGCTGGCGCGCAGCGGGCATGCCGACCGGCTGGTCCTCAAGGGCGGAGTCCTGCTGGCTGCGTTCGGCAACCGTCGGGCCACGCGTGACGCCGACTTCGCGGCCATGCAGCTCGCCAACGACACCGACACGATCCTCGGCCTCATCCGCGAGGTCGCCCATATGGACGTCGACGACGGTCTCCGCTACGCGCCCGACTCCGCGACTGCCGAGATCATCCGCGACGAGGACGAGTACAGCGGAACTCGGGTCAACCTGGACGCAGTGTTGCATCGGGCCAGGTTGCGGTTCCACGTCGACGTGAACGTGGGCGACCCGATATGGCCGGGGCCTCGCATCGTGCACGTCCCCCGCCTGCTCGGTGGGCAGGCGGTGGCACTCACCGGTTATCCGCTGCACATGGTGCACGCCGAGAAAATCGTGACGGCCGTGCAGCGCGGCACCGCCAGCACGAGATGGCGTGACTTCGGGGATATTTGGACGTTGTCCGGCAGTCATGCCACCAACGGGTCAGACCTCGTGAACGCTATCGTGGAGGTCGCCGATCACCGGCGGGCGTCCCTCCTGCCACTCGCGCAGGTCTTGGACGGCTACGCACTTCTCAGTCAACGCAGGTATGCCGTGTGGCGCCGCAAGCAGGATCTCGACCAGCTGCCGGACCAGTTCGCCGATGTCATCGCCGATGTCATCGCGTTCGCCGACCCCCCTATCACGGGGTCGGCGGCCGGCCAGGTGTGGAACCCCGTTCACCGGGCCTGGCAGTAGACAAGCGCCGTCTGTGCACCACAGTGCGATCACCGGGTATAGATGCGCCGCAAGGGGACTTCGGTCATCACATCGGTAGCGGACTTCGCTCGGCCAGCGCGGACTCGGAGTCTCTCGTCGACGCCAATCTGGACACCCTTGCCACTGCACTGTATGCGACCGCGGACAACCTACTGACTATCTATCCCGACCGTGTCTCGGCGCAGCCATGAGGTTAAGGTCGCCCGAGGAACGCGGGCGGCCCTCGTGACATTCTTGTTCCACTCGACGGCAAGAATGCTGCCGACTCGGCCGACGCGACGCATTTTCCTGCCACTGGGCGCAAAGAATGCTGTCGGTGCCGGCTCGATCGGCCTACGTAGGTCACCTTCACTCGAGATGGCGCAGGTACCGCTGCGGTCCGTCGCAGAAATTGCGGTAGTGCATCACCAACTCCAGGTCGTCCCAGGCACACTCGTGGTATCCCGACTCGTCCAGTTCGAGGACCGTGGCGCCCGGCAGGCTCGCGATGATCGGCGAATGGGTCGCGATGAGCACCTGGACTCCAACGTCAGCCAGCATGCTCATCAGTTCGCCGACGAGCCGCAACTGCGCGGTGAACGACAGCCCGGCCTCGGGCTCGTCCAACACGTAGAAGCCGGCTCCGCTGAATCGGCTGGTGCCGAAGAGCGTTCCGAAGGCCTCGCCGTGACTGAGGTGATGGAACTCCGGGTCCAGGGTGTAGCCCTCGTCGCGTGTGCCGTCGAGGAAGGTGAACAGCCCGTGCATCGTCTCGGCACGCACGAAATAGCCCCAGCGCGAGGCACCGGCTCCACGGATCAGCTTCAGCCAGTCGTGTAGCGCGGACTCACTCGTCCAGGTGGAGTGCATCGCCCCGGTCGATCCACCCTCGCCGTTCATCCCGTAGGCCATGGCCACTGCCTCGACCAGCGTGGACTTGCCCGTCCCGTTCTCCCCGACGAGCACCGTCGCCCGGCTCAGATCGAGTCCCCCGTCCAACAGTTGCCGGACCGGCGGAAGCGTTGCCGGCCAACCGGACGGAATATCGGCATCCGGCCTGGCCTCCACGCGTCGCACCGGAGTCGGCGCGAGCCACTGGTCGGTCACCGCGACAGGCTATCCGATCAGGTGCCCGTCGCGCCGTGGTGCCGCCCGATCGGGATGACCATCGGGGTGCCCGTCACAGGGTCCGAGGCGACCTGGCAGTCGAGGCCGAAGACCGCACGCACTCGATCCGCAGTGACCACCTCCGACGGATCTCCCTGGGCGACGAGACACCCGTCACGCATCGCGACGATCCGATCGGCATACCGTGCCGCCAGATTCAGATCGTGCAGGACCATGACGATCGTGGTGTGCCGCAGGGTGCGCAGGTCGTGCAGCAGGTCCAGCAGCTCGACCTGATGGGCGAGGTCGAGGTAGGTCGTGGGCTCGTCCAGGAGCAGCAGCTCCGTCTGCTGGGCGAGGGCCATCGCGACCCAGACCCGCTGCTTCTGACCGCCGGAGAGCTCGTCGACCATCCGGTCGGCCAAGGCGAGGGTGCCGGTCAGGGACAAGGCCTCGGCGACGGCCTCGTCGTCGGCCTCCGACCATCGCGCCAGCCGGCCACGGTGCGGGGCCCGGCCTCGGCCGACGAGGTCGGTCACCGTGATGCCGTCCGGCGCGGACGGCGCCTGCGGCAACAACCCGAGCGCGCGGGCGACCTGCTTGGTGGGCTGCCGATGGATCGCGCGACCGTCGAGCATCACCGCGCCGCGGGTCGGCTGCAGCAGCCGCGCAAGTCCGCGCAGCAGCGTGGACTTCCCGCACCCGTTGGGCCCGACGACCACGGTTGTCGCCCGGTCCGGCACGGTCAGGGTGACGCGGTCGACCGCCACCTGACCGGCATACGACAAGGTCACGTCGTGGGCTTCGAGCCGCGACGTGGTCACGGTCGGCGTGGTCATCGCGGTCATGGACGACTCCTCTCGGTCCGGCCGCTCGCGAGCAGCCACAGCAGGAAGGGAGCGCCGAACGCTCCGGTGACGACCCCGACGGGCAGATGGGTGCCCGGGATCGCGTAGGCGGCGACGTGGTGAGCGCCCAGGACGATCGCCGCGCCGGTCAACGCCGCTCCGCTCAGCGTGGTGCGGCCGCCGTTGAGCGCGCGAGCGATCGGGCCGGCGGCGAAGGCGACGAACGCGACGGGGCCCGCGGCGGCGACGCCGAGCCCCACGATCAGGACCGCGACCAGCAGAAGCCGGTCGGTGCTGCGCGCCCCGGCACCGAGCACGGTCGCGAGATCACGGCCGAGTTCGAGCGACCGGCGCGACCGGGCGGCGAGTGCCAGCATCGGGAAGAGCAGGAAGAGGCCGGCCGCCAGGATGCGGATCGTCGGCCAGTCGGCGCCACTCAGGCTCCCGGTCATCCAGCGCAACGCGAGCTGGGCATCGTACTCGTCGGCCCGCGTGAAGAGGTATTGGATCACCGCGAGCAGGCCGGCGGCCGCGAGCACACCGATGAGGATCAGCCGGTGCCCGCCGTCCGATCCGGCGGTCCAGCGGATCGCCAGCGCGACGAGCACGGCGCCCGCCAGTCCCGCTGCGCTGAGGGCGAGTCCGGACATCCCCAACGCGACGATCGCGAAGACGCCCGCCGCGCTCGCCCCCGCACTGACGCCGAGGATGTCGGGACTCGCGAGGGGGTTGCGCAGCGTGGACTGGAAGGCCGCCCCGGCGGCGCCGAACGCGGAGCCGGCAAGCAGACCGAGCACCAGTTGCGGCAACGTGACGTCCATGACGATGAAGGTCAGGCCGGGGATCTGCTCGCCCCGCAGGATCGCCACGAGTTCAGTGACGGTCACCGGGTGGTCACCGCCGAGGACCCCCAGCAGCAACAGGGTGACCACCAGGGTGGCCGAGGCGGACAGCACCCACGTCGCTCGTCGTCGCGGGGCGCGCCGGGCGGCCCGCACGACCTGGGCAGTGGTGCTCACAGCGCACCCACCCGACCGCGCCGGAGGAACCACGCGAAGACCGGAACGCCCACGACGGCGGTCATGATGCCCACCTGGACCTCGGTGGGCGGCAATACGATCCGACCGACGACATCGGCGCACAGCACCAACGCGGCACCGAGCCCCGCCGACAGCGGAAGGACTCGCCCGTAGGCTCCGCCCGCCAGGGCCCGCACGGCGTGCGGCACCACGAGACCGACGAAGGCGATGGGCCCCGCCAGAGCCGTCGCCGTGCCGGTGAGCAGGATGATGCCGACGCCGATGACGGCGCGATCGCGGGTCACTTTCAGCCCCATGCCCCTGGCGAGGTCGTCGCCGAGCGCCAGGGCGTCCAAGGTCCGCGCACCGGCGAGCGCGAGCAACGCGCCGACCGTGAGGAAGGGCAGCCCGACGACCAGGACGTCCCATCCCCTGCCGCCGATCGTGCCGACCTGCCACCGTCGGAACACCTCCAGCGTCTGCTGATCGGTCAACAGGATGCCGCTCGTCCAGCTGACCGCACCGGCCGCGACCGCAGCACCGGCGATGATCAGCTTCGCGGGCGTCGCGCCGCGCCGGCCGACGGCCGCGACCCCGTGCACGAGCAGCGCGGCGAGAGCGGCGCCCACGAAGGCGAACCCGATCTGCAGGTGCAGCGAGCCGACGCCGAACACCGACAGCGCGACGACCATGGCGAGTGATGCGCCCGAGTTGATCCCGAGCAGCCCCGGGTCCGCCAACGGGTTGCGAGTCATGCCCTGCAGGCACGCGCCCGCGACCGCGAGCGCGGCCCCGACGACGAGGCCGAGCACCGTGCGCGGGATCCGCGCCTCCAAGATCGCGTGCCCGGCGGCCGCGCCGTCGAGCAGCGCGCTCGGCGCGACCATGCGCGATCCGACGAGCAGCGAGGCCACCACGGCCACCACGAGGATGGCCGACAGGCAGGTCGTCGCGCGCCGCACCGACACCGGCCCGGCCGGAGCCGGATCGGCGTCGGCCGCGCGTGTCGGCAGGACCTGCGTCATCGCCCGGTGACGGCCTCGGAGACGAGGGGGACGAAGTGCTTCACGGCATACGGGATGGACAAGGGCGTGGTCACCGTCGCGGACAGGCCGACGGTCTTGTCGGTCGCGGCGAGCAGATGACCGGACTCGATCGCGGGAATCTGCCCGATGAGCTTGTCGTCGGTGAACGTCTCGGCGTCCGAGGCCTTCTCCGCGTAGGTGATGAACACATCCGACGTCAGGTCGGCGGCACGCTCGGCAGAGACCTGCCCGTAGAACGCACCATCCTTGGAGATCTTGTTGATGATCGGCGCGTTCTTCATCCCGATCTCGGTCAGGAAGGTGGTGCGGGCGTCAGCGGGCGTGTAGTAAGGGATGGACGACAGGTCCGTGGCCGACAGCGCCGCGAAGATGAACGTCTTGCCCTGGATCTTCGGATGAGCCTTCTTCGCCGACGCGAGCTTCTGCTCGGTCTGCTGCTCGACCTTCTTCGCGCGAGCCATGCGGCCGGTCGCCTTGCCATCCATCCGAAGCGTCTTCTGCCAGCTGGTGGTCCACGGATCGTCCGGGTAGGCGACCACCGGTGCGATCTTGGACAGCTTGTCGTATTGAGCCTTGGTCAGGCCGGAGTTCGTCGCGAGGATCAGGTCGGGCCGCACGGCGGCGATGTCGGCGGCCGGCACGGAGTCGGTGTCGTCGAAGTGGGTCGGGGTGCTCCCGCCCAGAGCCTTCAGCTTCGCGTCGAACCACGGCGTCGAGCCGTGCTGGTTGCCTCCCCAGCCGACCTTGGTCACGCCCACAGGCACGATGCCGAGCGCGAGCAGGTTGTCCGGATCGTTGGTGCCGATCGCCGCGATCCGTGTCGGCTTCGACTCGATCGTCGTCTCGCCGAAGTGGTGCGTGATCGTCACCGGGAATGCCCCGTGCGCAGCGGAGGATGCGGCGGCGCCCGACGCGCCGCCGCTCGATGCCGTCGTGGAGCACCCGGCGACCACCAGGGCCGAGACGAATGACGCGGCACAGGCGGCGAGCAGGCTGCGGGTGGAACGGCGCACGATCGATCCTTCCGATGTAGGCTTACCTAAGTTTGGCAAGCCTAACCATACTGGCTGCTCCGGGCGGGTCGCCGGCGGCCCCGCGTAGGCTGAAGACCCCCGTCCGTAAGGAGCGACATGGCCACCGACTCGACCACGATCACCGTCATCAACGGGCCCAACCTCAATCTGCTGGGCACCCGCGAGCCGGGCATCTACGGCACCGAGACGCTGGCCGACATCGAGAAGCGTTGTGCGGCAGTCGCATCCGAGCTCGGTTTCGAGGTCGAGACGTTCCAGTGCAACAGCGAGGGAGCCCTGGTCGACACGATCCAGTCGGTGCGGGACCAGGCGGCGGGCATCGTGGTGAATGCCGCGGCCTACACCCACACGTCGATCGCCATCCGGGATGCCCTGGCCGCGGCCCGCGCGCCGTTCGTCGAAGTGCATCTGTCCAACGTCCACGCCCGCGAACCGTTCCGCCACCGCTCCTATCTGTCCGACAAGGCGGCGGCCGTGATCGTCGGATGTGGTGCCCAGGGCTACGAATTCGCCATTCGCCACCTCGCGTCACTCGCCGCGAGCGAGCGCTGACGAGCCTCAATCGCCCGACGAGGGCCAGTAGTAGCTGTCCGGCACCGCTCGGGCACCGAAGATCGCCTGCCCGACGCGCACCACCGTCGCACCTTCCTCGACGGCGATCTCGTAGTCGCCCGACATCCCCATCGACAGGCCACCGGACCCGACGAGCCCCTCGTCACGGGCGCGGTCGCGCAGCGTGCGCAACATCGCGAAACACGGCCGCACCCGCGCCGCGTCGTCGCTGAACAGCGCCAGCGTCATCAGGCCCTGCACACGCAGCGACGCGAACTGTGGCAGGCGACGCAGGAAGTCGAGCGCGTCCTCGGGCGCCAGACCGAACTTGGACTCCTCGCCGGAGGTGTTGACCTGCACATAGACATCCAGGCCTCTCCCGGCCGCCTGCAGGCGCCGGTCGAGGACCTCGGCCACCCGCAGCCGATCGAGCGCATGGAACTCGGCGGCGAAGGCCGCGACGTCCTTGGCCTTGTTGGTCTGCAGGTGACCGATGACGCACCATTCGACGTCGAGGTCGGCCAGCGCGGCGTGCTTGCGCTTGGCCTCCTGCACCTTGTTCTCGCCCAGCTGGGTGCATCCGGCCTGCACCGCGAGCCGGATGCGCTCCTCCGGCACGGTCTTGCTCACCGGCAGCAGGCGGATCTGCTGTGGATCGCGCCCGCACCGCTTCGCCGCCGCGGTGATCCGCTCGTGTGTCGCGGCCAGGTTGTGCCGGAAGTCCTCCACGGTGCGTGCCGTGGGATACCCGCTCACGCCGTCCATGACTCCACGGTATGCCGTGCGCTCACGCTCCCGCGACGCGCTGCTGGATGCTCACGACCTCGCCGTCGCGGTAGTGCGAGAGCCTGGTCACCCGCGTCGCCGGCGCGACGCCGGCGAGGCTCTCCCCCATCCCGAGCTGCGCCATGACCCGGGCGGACTCGTCGCTCACCCAGATCACGTCCCCCGCACGGCGCCGCAGGACGGCGTCCAAGCGGCTCGGGTCGTCGACATCGCACAGGAAGGACACGCCGAAGAGGACCGGCACCGCGTCGTCGCGGATCGGATCGGCCGCCGCCTCGAAGGCGTCCCGCCTGGTCAGGATGACGTCGCCCGATTCGACGAGCCGTGCAGCCTGCCGGATGCGGTCCTGCCCGGCCAGGTCCTCAGGCAGCAGCACCGACAGCATCCAGTCGAGTTCCTCTCGGCTCCGCACGTCGATCGGCACCCGGTCGACGCCGAGACGGCGCACCACCTGGTGCCCTTCCAGCAGGCCGGGGGTGATGAGGTCGGCCACCAGTTCCAGGCCCGCGGCCGCGCCCACGCAGGTCAGATCGATCGGCACAGGATCGGCATACGCGGCCGCCAGGTAGTCGGCGAGCAGACCCATGACCCGGATCCCACCCGCCGGATCGTCGAGCGTGACGGGGCGAGATAGCCAGAGCGCGAGCCGCGAACGCCGGTCACGCAGCACCTCCCGGAAGAGCTGGAAGGCGCGTTCGTCGGGAGGCCGTCGGCCGCCGAGCACCGGGTAGTACTCGGCGAGCTGGTCGCGCCCTTCTCGTTCACGCAGCAGGTAGGTGACCGCCGTGAGGACCTGGTGGGCGTCCTCACCCGCGGTGAACGAGGCACCCTCGCGCACGAAGTACTGGAAGGTGCGCTCGTCCTCGTAGAGGACGTCGTCCGCGACCCGGCGACACAGCAGGCGATAGAGCGGGCTGGCTCCCAGGTCGTCCGCGGCCGCGGCGAATGCGGCTCTCGCGCCGGTCTCGTCGTCTGCCATGGCACCCAAGATAGCCAGGCCGCCCTCCCCGCTGCCCGCACGGAGACGAGACGGCATATGGCTTTTATGTTACGTCCGTCACGAGTACGCTATATGACCATGGCGACTGTGAACCCCCGACTCGACACCCTCCTCGGCCTCGATCACCTGCTGTCGGAGGAGGAGCGCGACCTGCAGGCCATGGTGCGCCGGTA
>CAZMLG010000089.1:0-12045 GCA_964566985.1 uncultured Intrasporangiaceae bacterium | reverse complement strand
CGTCCTGGGCGATCCACCACAGCTCGCGCTTGAGCTTCATGTCGATCTTCTCGCCGGACCCGAGCTTCTCCTCGGCGAACAGGCCCGCCTCGATGCGCTTGGCCAGCTCGACCTCCTGCTCGGCGTTGAGCAGGGCGACCTTGCCGATCTGCTTCAGGTAGTCCTTGACCGGGTCGGCCGTGGCTCCCGCCGTGACCACCTGCTGGGCGGGGGCGTCGTCGTCCTTGTCCTGTCGGATGACGAAGCCACCGGTCTCCGGGTCGTCCGGCTCCTCGGTCGTGGTCTCCTGCACCTCCTCGTCCTCCGCGTCCGGGGCGGTCGGAGTCAGGGCCTCGGCCCGCTTGGCCTTGGCGGCACCGCGCGACTTCTTGGCGGTCTTCTTGGCAGGTTTCTTCGCCGACGACTCGGGTGCGGCGGCCGTGGCCGCCGCCTTGGTGGTGGACTTCTTCGCCGCCTTCTTGGCCGCCTTCTTGGCCGTCTCGCGCTTCGTCTCGCCGGACGTCTTCGCCTCGGACGGGGCGTCGGCCTTCTGCTCGGCCTTCTTCTTGGTCGACTTGGTCGCGCGCCGCGTCGTCGCGCGAGCGGTGGCCGAGGCGACGGCGCGCTGCGCGGTCTCGGGGTCCAGCGTGACCATGACGCCCTGCTCCTCGAGGGCCCGCAACACGACCTTCATCCGCTTGGGCGCGATGTCGGCACGCTCCAGTGCCGACTTGAGAGCCGTGCTGTCCACGGAGCCTTGTGCGTGTCCCTGGGCGAGCAGTTCACTCAGCGCCGGATGATCGAATTCCGTCGGCAGAGCGGGCGCGGAGGGGGTGTTCGACACTGACGTCACGGGCTACCTTCCAATGCTGTCGGCCCACGGCAACGGGCATGCCGCGGCGAGGCCGACCGCGGGGAGTCGGCGACCGAGGTTGGGGATTTCTGCAACGCGCCGGGCGAGGATCTGGTCTCATCGGCGAGTGCGCTGTCACCATTATAAAACGATCGGGTGCGGCATTCATTCCGGCAGGTGCCCTCGGCCCGGCCGAATCACACCGCCGCGCTAACGACGACGCCGTCAGTCCCGCCTGGTTGCAGGCGGTTTCACAGTCAGCACCGGACACGACGCATCGAGCAGAATGCGCTGAGCCTGCGCCCCGAGGATCAGCTTGCCGACCGGGGTGCGCCGGCGCAGCCCGATCACCACCAGGTCCGCCGCGGTGTCGTCCGCGACCTGCAGGACGGTGTCGACCGCGTCGGCACCGTCGGGGACGCCGTGCGTCGTGAACGAGACGTCGTCACCGGCCAGCGCCCGCACCCGGTCACCGAGCTCCTCCGCAGCGGTCTGCGGCCGCGACAGGTCCACGACGACCAGCCCTGCCCCGCGGCTGCGAGCCTCGGTCACGGAACGTTCCAGCGCTGCGTTGCCTTCCGGGGTCGGCACATACCCCACGACGATCGACACCTTCGGACCTCCTGTGTCCGGTCGGGGCGGACGGCGGTCACCGTCTCGACCGAAACTACCGGACGAGGCGCCTCTGCGGGTGCAGATCGTCGATCGCCTCGGTGACGATCCGGCTGATCTGGTCGGTCTCGATCAGGAAGCCGTCGTGCCCGTGCGTGGAGTGCACGGTGCGCACGCGGCCGCGCCCGTGCGCCGCGACGATCTCGTCGGACAGGGACGGCGGGAACAGCCGGTCGCTGTCCACCGCGGCGACGCGCAGCAGGCCCTCGTAGCGGCCGAGAACGTCCTCCAGGCCACCGCGGCCCCGGGCGATGTCGTGGGTGGACATGGCTCGAGTCAAGGCGACGTAGGACCCGGCGTCGAACCGACCGACGAGCTTGCCGGCCTGGTGATCGAGGTAACTCTCGACGGCGAACCGCCCGTCGCTGCGCGGGTCCTCCCCCGGCTGCTCGCGCACGCCGAACCGATCGTCCAACTCCTCCGCGCTGCGGTAGGTGGTGTGGGCGATGCGGCGCGCGATACCCAGGCCGGCATCCGGTCGGTCGGACGTGTCGTAGTAATCGCCACCGTGGAAGCCCGGGTCCGCGGTAATCGCCAGGGTCTGCGCCTGTCCCCACGCGATCTGGTCGGCGGTGGCCTGTGCGGTCGTGGCGATCGCCAACGCCCCACGCGTGCGGTCGGGGAAGGTCGCCACCCACTCGAGGGCGCGCATCCCGCCCATGGACCCACCGAGCACGAGGGCCCAGGCGCCGATCCCGAGCACGTCGGCCACGAGCGATTCGACCCGGACCTGGTCTCGGATGCCGGTGCGGGGGAAGCGCGACCCCCAGGGCCGGCCGTCCGGCGCCGGAGATCCGGGGCCGGTGGTGCCGCGGCAACTGCCGAGGGTGTTGATCGCGACCACGAACAGGTTGCGGGTGTCCAGCGGGCGCCCGGGACCGATCAGTCCGGGCCACCATCCGGCGGTCGGCTGCCCGGGCCCTGCCTCGCCGACGACGTGCGAGTCACCGGTGAGGGCGTGCTCGACCAGCACGGCATTGCTGCGGTCGGCGGCCAGGTCTCCCCAGGTCTCGAAGGTGACGAGCAGTTCGGGCAGCACCTGCCCACTCTCCAGCGGCACGTTCCAGAACCGCAGGGCGGATGCGCGCGGATTCGCCCCCTCGGGCGCACGGGTCCACGCGTGTGCCGGCACGTCGCGGCGCGGCGCCGCCGCGGGGGCGGAGGTTCGCGGTCGGCAGTCTGTGACAGTCATACGGCTCCCGGTCCAGGGGGCCGTCGCCTGGCCCCGCGCTTGTCGTCCACACGTCGCACACGACCTTGTCCTCACCCGGGGCACCCCACCGCGGTGGAGGGTTGCCGCCCAGCCAGCCGGGGCTTGTCGCTGGGGCTCTTGACGTGGCCGAGACTACCAGGAGAGGGCCGCAGAACCCTATGCCGTGCGCGGATGCTCTCGAAGGATGGGACGCATCCCGCTGACGTAGGCCTGCCACAGCAGGCCCGCCAGGCGATAGCCCGGATCGATCCGCAGGGCCTGTTCGACCGCGGTCGCGCCGAGCGCGCCCCCGCCGTCGACCCACTGCAGCGCGGCGAACAGCGTGAGAACGGGCGGGCGCAGGTCGTCCGGGAGGCACCGGGACCAGGCACGGGCGCGCTCGATGAGGCGGGCCTGCGGACGATCGAGTGGCGGCTGCCCGGGGTCGATCAGCGCGGCGACCTCCCGGTCGAGGTGGAGATCGTGCCACAGGCGGGCCACGTCGCTGTCGCCGCCGCCGGAGAACACCTGCGGCAGCAGCGCGTGCACCACGGCGTCACGCACGAGCACGTCCTGCATCCCGACGGCCGCGGTGGCCAAAGTGGGCGGCCGGAGGCAGGAGACCGGCCCGGAGCCGTACAGGATCTCGTCGAGGGCCTGCACGACGTCGTGTGCATCCATCTCACGTCGCGCGGCGCCGACCGCCCCAGCGACCGCGTCGGCGATCCGAGGCATCGGGTCGAGGCGGCGGGTGAGCGCCGCGCGATCCGGGGCCGGCACCCGACCGTCGGCGAGGTCGTTCAGGACGGCCGGGTGATCACGGATGTCCGGTAGCGCGGTCCACCTATCGGGGCACCGGCCGCACCGACATCGCGTGGCACGCCATGAGCCGTGCCCGTTCAGCCATGCCGTGTGCGAGATGTCCAGGCCGAAGGCGTCGGCGCGCGCCTCGATCTCCCCGACCAGCGCCGTCGGGTCGAGGCCGTCGGCGACCGCGAACACGAGGGCCTCCGTGTGGCCGCCACGCACCACGGCGGAGACGACGTGCCGTGCCGTGTCGCGGGCCTGCGCCGCGTCACCCGGCACGTCGACACGCGCCGTCATGCCGATCGCCCCGTCGATCAGGCCGACGACGACCACCGAGCCGTGCGGCTCGAAACCGACGAGATGGGGCAGGTAGGCGGCCAGGTGGCCGAGGGAGCGGAGCGTCACGTTCATCCCTCGACGCTGGCAGCCGCGATGCCCCCTGGCGGCGTCACGGCGCCGGCTGTGGACGACGGGGCGCCGCGCGGGCCCCGAGGGTGGGGCTGGGGACGGACTACGTCTCGGCCCGTCGCCGAGGGAACCGCCGACGGGCCGTCGCCGCGATGTGTGCGTAGAGATAGCCGTCCACGCCGGCGCCCACCACCCCGCCGGCCAGCGGCACGGCGCGGCCCAGTCCGGCCAGGGTGCGCTCACCGACCTGCCGGACGAGCCGGAACCCGATCGCCTTGTGAAGCATCATCCGGGTGGCGGGCGGTAGCGCGTGCGCTCCCGTGGCCATCAGGCGCCCGGACCCGGCCGCTCCGACCCGGCGCAGCACGGGCTCCGGATCGCCTTCGACCAACGCCAGGAGCACGGCCGTGCGTACCGCCGGATCGTCCACGTCGTACCCACGCATCACGGCCACGGCCGCGGCCATCCGTGCGGTGACGACATAGAACTCGACGACGTTCGCCGGCAGGGCGGCCGGCATCGTGACGAAACCGCCCAGGCCCGTGACGAAGCCGCCGGCCAGGATCATCCTGCGGTGCATCGCGATCACGGCGTCGATCGCTCGCTCCGGGTCGCGATGGCGTCGCAAGGCGTCCTGGGCGATCCGAGGCGCCGAATCGAGACCACGCGCGCCGTCGATCCCGACATCGAGCACTCTGCGCACCAACGCCTCTGCGAGGGACGCGTCGCGGCCCCGGTCGCCCGTGTCGTGCCGCCTGCGGATGGGCCATCGCTGCCGCCTACCGTTCATCGGCCCATGGTCCCACCACGGCCGAGGACGGCCCCCTGCCCGACGCTCGCGATCCGGACGAGACGTCCACGATCCGGACACGCGGGGTGTCCACGACACGGCCTCCACGGCGACGACCGGGTCACCGCGGCGTACGTTGGGGCCATGACAGCACCCTTGGACCCGAACCCCAGTTTCAACCAGTACGCCCACCCCGAGCGGCTGGTCAGCACCACATGGCTGGCCGATCAACTCGCCGCGGGAACCTCGGACCTGGTCGTCCTCGAGTCGGATGAGGACGTGCTCCTCTACGACTCCGGACACATCCCGGGAGCGTCGAAACTCGACTGGCACCTCGACCTCAACGACCCGGTCACGCGCGACTATGTGGACGCGGACGGATTCGCGACGCTGATGTCGCAGCGCGGCATCACCCCCGACACGACGGTCGTGATCTACGGCGACAAGAGCAACTGGTGGGCGGCCTACGCCCTGTGGGTGATGACCCTCTTCGGCCATCGGGACGTGCGCCTGCTGGACGGGGGCCGCGCGGCGTGGATCGCCGAGGGGCGCGAGTTGACCCGCGAGGTGCCGTCGCCGACACCGACCACCTATCCCCCGCACGAGCGCGACGACGCGCCGATCCGTGCCTACCGCGACCAGACGCTGGAGCACATCGGCAAGCCCATGATCGATGTGCGCTCTCCCGAGGAGTACTCCGGCAAACTGCTGCACATGCCGGACTACCCGCAGGAGGGCGCGCTGCGCGGCGGGCACATCCCCGGTGCCCGGTCCGTGCCCTGGAGTCGTGCCGCCGCCGAGGACGGACGCTTCAAGTCCCGTGCCGACCTGGAGGCGATCTATCAGCAGGAGAACGGGCTGGCTCCGGGCGACGACGTCGTCGTCTACTGCCGTATCGGTGAACGCTCCTCGCACACCTGGTTCGTGTTGACCCATCTGCTCGGGTTCGACACGGTGCGCAACTACGACGGGTCATGGACCGAGTGGGGCAACGCGGTCCGCGTGCCGGTCACCACCGGGGAGGCCCCGTGACGGGGCGGCTCCCGGAGGCCATGGAGGAGTTGATCGACGACTTCACCGACCTCGCCGTCCCGGACCGATTGCAGTTGCTCCTCGAATTGAGCGACGAGTTGCCGCCGCTCCCGGACCGGTTCGAGGGGCACCTCGATCAGCTGGAGCGGGTGGACGAGTGCCAGACCCCCTTGTTCCTCGCCGTCGAGCTCGATCCCCCCGGCGACGCGGACGGGGTCGTGCACCTCTACTTCCATGCGCCGCCGGAGTCCCCCACCACGCGGGGCTTTGCGGGCATCCTGCACACTGGACTCGATGGACAGTCGGTCGACACCGTGCTGGCCGTCCCCGACGACGTCCCGTTCTCGTTCGGGCTGGCCGAGGCCGTGTCGCCGTTGCGCTTGCGTGGAATGGTGGCCATGCTCGGTCGCATCAAGCGACAAGTTCACACTCAAGCGTCCGCGTGACCATCGCGCGGGCCCGATGCGTTAGGTTGCCCCCATGTCCAACTCCGCCGGATCCGGCAACAAGAAGGCCGTGCTGGCCGTTCCTGCCGTCGTGGCGGTGGTCGGTCTCGTCCTGCTGCTCGTCAGCCTGTTCGCGCTCGGGTCGAGCGTCAAGCTGAGTGGCTTCACCAGCGGCCAGACCATCACCGCGTCGGACAGCGGGTTCTCCGTCTACAGCACCTCGCAGGATGCACGGGCGAACGCGGTCTGCACGACGGTCACGGACGGCAAGACCGTCACGTTGAACCGTCCCACACAGGACTTCTCCGTCGATGCCGACGGCACGAAGTACTGGGAGGTTGCCCGCAGCACGGACTCGATGAAGGGCGGCCAGTACCAGGTCAACTGCCAGAACGCCGGCGACCAGATCTTCGCCGGGCCGCGCGCCGACGACATCGGCGGCAGCCTGCAGACGATCTTGATCATCGTCGGCTGCGTCCTGCTCATCCTCGGCATCATCGCCGCCGTCGTGATGTACCTGCGCGGCCGCTCCAAGGGCGGCTCGGCCCCGTCCGCCACTCCGCAGCCGGCCGGTGCCCCGGGCTACCAGCAGGGCGGCTACTACGGCGAAGGCTATGGCGCCCCCGGCTCCTACGGCGCGTCGAGCAGTTATCCCGGCAGCCAGACCCCGGCCTACGGACAGCCCCAAGGCGGCGGGGCGCCCTACGGTGGACAGCCCCAGCAGCCCTACGGTGGAGCACCCTACGGGGCCCCGCCCCAGGCACCGCCACAGCAGTCCTACGGCCAGCAGCAGCCCCAGCAGCCCTACGGTGGAGCACCCTACGGGGCCCCGCCCCAGGCACCGCCACAGCAGCCCTACGGCCAGCAGCCCACCCAGGGACACGGCGGGCAGCCCTACGGCCAGCAGCAGCCGCAGCAGCCCGGTGGCCACCTCGGCTCGTCGTGGAGTGCGCCCACCACGCCGCCGGCCGGACCCGACGCCCCCACGCAGGCCGTCTCGTCCGATCAGGTGCAGGACGCGAGCCGACAGCCGCAGACCCCTGAGCCGCCGAGCCAGACCCCCGGGGTGGACGCGGACGCGCCCACCCAGGCGATCGATCTCGGCCGGGGCGCGCCGCAGGATTCGCACGACCAACCGACACAGGCCACCCCGGCACAGCCCGATCCGCAGTCGGGCCGGCCGGAGCACGGCGGGGATGAGCAGGGCGGCCACCACTGACGCACCCCTCCCCCGAGCGAGCCTCGCCATCCGTGACGATGCGGGGCTCGCTCGTCGCGGTCGGGGTGGACCCACACCGGCGGTATGCCGTCCTCGTGCGGGCCGAGGACGGCGCTTCGGCAACCGTCGTCGCCGAGGGCGAGCTCGAGCACGTCGCAGCCCGGATGATCGACCTGGAGCGGCGCGAGGCGCCGCGCTGGGTCTGGTGGCGGGCCGGTGAGGCGGCGGCACTGATCCGCGCCGGTGGGCCGTTGCGCCGGGCCCACGACGCCGTCGAGGTCCATCGCCTGCTCGCCGGCGGGCACGACGACCGCCTCGACGCCGTGTGGGCGGCCGCACACCGTCTCCCGCTCGAGGAGCTGCCCGCGCGCCGGACCGGCGATCTGTTCGATCTCGACCCCGTGGACGACCCGGTGCTCGCCTCCGGCTATCTGAACCCGGCCGTGCTGGAGGACTCCTGGCGTGAGGACCGACAGAACCTGGCCCGGTGGTGCCGCCTCGTGCTGCGGGTGGCGGCTCACCAGCGCGCGGCTCTGAGCGAGCGGGAGCGGGCGCCGGCGACCGCGGCGAGCGAATCGGGCGCCGCCATGCTGTGCGTGGAGCTCGAGGACGGTGGGCTGCCGGTGGACCGCGAGCGCCTCGAGACGATGATCGCCGACCTTGCCGGTCCCCGCCCGCGCTCGGACGACGACGCCACGCGCGAGCGTCGACGACGTGACGAGCAGGTGCTGCGCCATGCCCCCGGGTACGAGCGGACCGACCTGCGCCATCCCGCCGACGTCATCCGGATGCTGCACGGGGTCGGGGTCCGGGTGGACGACACCCGCGCCGCCCATCTGGAGCCCTACCGTCACACCTATCCGGTCGTCGAGGCTCTGCTCACCTGGCGGAAGGCCGAACGGATCGCCACCACCTACGGTTGGGCGTGGATCGATCGGCATCTGGGCCGGGACGGCCGGCTTCGCGGGACGTGGAGCGCGAGCGACGGAGGCGCAGGGCGGATGACCGCCGGGGCCGGGCTGCACAGCCTGCCGACCCCGCTGCGGGAGGCCGTCTGCGCCGAGCCCGGATTCCGTCTCGTCCGGGCCGATCTGGGCCAGGTCGAGCCGCGGGTGCTGGCCGTGGTCTCCGGGGACCGTGACCTCGCGCGCGCCACGGTCTCCGACGACCTGTATGCCCAGGTCGCCGCGGCGCTGGGCATCGACCGGCCGACGGCCAAGATCGCCATGCTCGCGGCGATGTACGGACAGACCAGCGGGCCGGCCGCGCAGGTGCTCGAGCGGATGCAGCGGTCCTACCCGGTGGCGATCCGATATCTGGACGAGGCGGCGCGCCGCGGGGAGCGCGGCGAGGACCTCATGACCTACGGCGGGCGCCTGGTGCCGGGCCGCGCGGGGGGCGACCCGGCCGCGCGGCGCGCCCACGGCCGCTTCACCCGCAACGCCGTGGTGCAGGGGGCGGCGGCCGAACTGTTCAAGGCCTGGGCCCTCACCGCGCGGGCGGACCTGCTGGCGCTGGACGCACGGATCGTGCTCTGCCTGCACGACGAGCTGTTGGTCCATGCCCCACGGGAGGCCGCCGACGAGGCGGCGCAGGCGCTACGGCATACCCTGGCCGCCGCGAGCTGGCACTGGAGCGGCGGATCGCCGGTGCGCTTCGTCGCCGACGTCAGCGTGGTCGACCGGTGGTCCCAGTGCAAGGACTGAGCCGCCGGGCACGGCCACGGTCAGCTCGGCTCGTCCTCGGCCGGGCGCCGCGGCGCCGGTGAGGCCGCGGGCGCAGGTTCCTCGTCCGGCTCGGCCGCCGCGTTCCCGTCGGATCCGCCCCGCGAGCGCGGCGGATCCAGCGGTGCCGGCGCGTGCTTGCGCACGGGCGGGGCGATCTGCTGACGCAACGGGTCGTGCCGCAGGTCGATGTAGAACGAGACGATCATCGCGAGCATCACGAGCATGAACGGCGTCGCGGCGAGGATGACGAAGGTCTCGATCGCGCTCAGCCCCCCGACGAAGATCAGCACGATCGCCACGGCGGCGCTCATCGCGCCCCAGATGACACTGATGACGTGCCGTGGAGTCGGCACTCCGTGCGAGGAGAGCATCCCGAGCACGACCGCACCGGTGTCCGCGGCGGTGATGAAGAAGATGGCCACCAGGACGATCGTCACGATCCCGATGAGGGTGAACCAGGGATAGTGCTGCAGCATCGAGAAGAGTGCCGCTGCCGGGCCGTCGTTGCCGGCGGCCTCCGCCTTCTTCATGGCACCGTTGATGTCGTTGACCCCGGTCAGCTGCTGGTGCAGTCCGGCACCACCGATGATGGCGAACCAGACCAGGCCACCCAGCGAGGGTATGACGACCACACCGCCCACGAACTCGCGGATGGTGCGGCCACGGGACACGCGGGCCAGGAACGTGCCGACATGCAGCGCCCAGGAGACCCACCACGCCCAGTAGAAGATGGTCCAGCTCGACAGCCAGCCGACCACATCGCCCGATCCGAAGCCGGCGGTGTGGAAGGTCATCGTGATGAAGTTGAACAGGTAGTCGCCGGTGGAGCGAGTGAACGCGTTGAGAATGAAGATGGTCGGGCCCACGGCGAGCACGAACAACATGAGCAGCCCGGCGAGCACGAGGTTGGCGTTGGAGGCGTGCTTCATGCCCTTCTCCACACCGGAGACCGCGGTGATGATGAACAGCACGGTCATGATCAGGATGACGATGACCGCGACTTTGTTCGTGGGCTCGATGTCGAAGACGTATCCGATGCCGGCGGCCATCTCCAGACCGGCCAGGCCGAGCGAGGTGGCCGAACCGAACTTGGTGACCACGATCGCGAAGGTGTTGATCGCCCGTCCCACGGCGTTCTCCGGGTCGCCGAGCAGCGGCGTGAACGGCGCCGAGAGCAGGTTGCCACGGCCCTTCCGGTAGGTCGAGTAGCCGAGGGCCAGGCCGACGACCCCGTAGATCGCCCAGGGCTGGATGCCCCAGTGGAAGAACGAATACTGCATCGCGGTGCGGGCGGCGCCCAGGCTTCCGGGCTTGTCCCCCGACCCGGGCACACCGTCCATCATGTGCTGGATGGGCTCGGCCACGCCGTAGAACACCAGGCCGACGCCCATACCGGCGCCGAACATCAACGCGATCCACGACACGGTGGAGAACTCCGGTTTCTCTCCCGCCTGTCCCAACGGGATGCGCCCGTACCTGCTGAAGGCCAGCAGCAGCGTGAATCCGACGAACACCGCGACCGCGAGGATGAACATCCATCCGAAGTTGGTCAGCACCCAGTTGAGGGCGGTGTTGGCGATGTCGCCGACCTTGTCCGGGAAGATGGCGCCGAAGACGACGAAGATCAGGATCAACCCGAGGGCGGTCCAAAAGACCACCGGGTCGATGCCCTTGGGGCCCTTCGAGCTGAACGGGTTCTTCGGCTCCTTCTCCTCGACCTGGCCGGAGTCGGATGTCGTGACGGAAGACATGAGTTCTCTTTCCTCGATCGGATGGCTGGTGCGGCGTCCCGGGCGTCGGTGGGTCAGATCACGCCGATCGACCCGACCGGCTCCCAGAGGGGCACCTCCCCCAGCCTCGCGGTCTGACCCGGCTGCCACAGGGTGTCGCCGTGTTCGAGGTTCGCGTGCCGCCCGAGGGTCAACAGGAGCTTGGCGAGGCTCTCCAGATATCGCGGGATCACCGGGTTGAGGTCATCGGTGGCGACCTCGGCGGCGTGACGCACGCGGCTGACGACGGTGTGGGCCATGAAGAGCGCGGCACCGGCGGGTGTGCCGCCCGGAAGCACCACGTCGTAGGGCTGGGTCAACTCCTCGTCGAAGTGTGCGCGGGCCTCGTCCAGCCGTCGCACGTAGTCCTCGTCGAGCCGGATCGTCGAGTCGCTCACTCCCTGGCGTCCGCGCAGGTCGGCGGTCGCGTCGATGAGGTCGTTCTGGATCCGGGCCAACAGCCGCACGGCGGTGGCCGACACGTCCGAGCCGGTCGCGATCGCCAGACCGATGACGGCGGCGCATTCCTCGCATCCGGCGTCGACGCTGCGCCACCCCGCGACGGTCGAGGAATGCTGTGCGGTCATAGGGGTCCTCTCCTGATCGGCCATGGCCGCGACCCTAGTGGCCATGGCTCGGTTCCGGGGGTTTGAGGGGGCGACGTGTCGCTTATCAGAGACTTATTCCATAAAATCTACGGTTCACAGCGATACCCAGTCGGATCTATGCTGGAAGCAGCAGATCTGACAGGAGGATTTACGGACATGACGAGCATGCTCTCTCCGGACAAGGTCCACCAGGTGCTCTCCGAGCACCTCCTCGCCGACGGGTTCGACCTCGTCGTCGACCTGGAACGCAGCCGGGGCTCCCACCTCGTCGACGAGGTCACGGGGACCACCTACCTGGACTTCTACACCTTCTTCGCGTCCTGCCCCCTCGGCCTCAACCCGCCCGGGCTCGTCGACGACGAGGCGTTCACCCGACGCCTGCTCACCGCGGCGCGCAACAAGCCGGCCAACTCCGACGCCTACACGACCTACCTCGCCGAATTCGTCGAGACGTTCGCCCGCGTGGTCGGTGATCCGGCGCTACCCCACCTGTTCTTCGTCGAGGGCGGTGCCCTGGCGGTCGAGAACGCGCTCAAGACCGCC
>CAZMLG010000088.1:0-12049 GCA_964566985.1 uncultured Intrasporangiaceae bacterium | reverse complement strand
GGTGGTGGCTCTCCGTTAGGCGTTGACGGCGGACTTCAGGACGGATGTGAAGAAGACGAGACCGTCGAGGCTCGGGCCGTAGCCGGCCTCGACGCAGTGCTCGGGATGCGGCATGAGGCCCACGACGTTGCCGCGGGCGTTGGTGACGCCGGCGATGTCGCGGTAGGAGCCGTTGGGATTGCCGGAGGTGTAGCGGAAGACCACGCGACCTTCGCCCTCGAGCTCGTCGAGGGTGCGCTCGTCGGCCACGAACCGGCCTTCACCGTTCTTGTGCACGACCGTGATCTCGGCGTCCTGCTCGAAGTCGCCGGTCCACGCCGTCGACGTGCTCTCCACGCGCAACACCTGATCGGCGCAGTAGAAGCGCTGATCAGGACGCGGAGTGAGCGCTCCGGGCAAGAGGTGGGATTCGCACAACACCTGGAACCCGTTGCAGATGCCCAGGACCGGCAGACCGCCTTCGGCGGCCGGGATGAGCTCGTCCATCACCGGCGCGAACCGGGCGATCGCGCCGCACCGCAGGTAGTCGCCATACGAGAAACCGCCCGGAACGACGACGGCGTCGACGTCCTTCAAGTCGGCATCGCCGTGCCACAAGGAGACGGCGTCGGCGCCGGCGATGCGGACGGCGCGCAGAGCGTCGTGGTCGTCGAGCGACCCGGGGAAGGTGATGACCCCGATCTTCACTGCGCGTCCGCCTCGGCCGCGCGGACGCTCACGACATCCTCGATGACCGGGTTCGACAGCATCTGCTCGGCCGCCTCGCGTGCCTGAGCGAGATGCTTCTCGGTGACCTCACCGTCGACCGCGAGCACGAAGCGCTTGCCCTGTCGGACGTCGGTGAACTGGTCGATCCCGAGGCGAGGCAGCGCACCGGCGATGGCCTGTCCCTGGGGGTCGAGAATCTCGGACTTCGGCATGACGTCGATGACGACGTGTCCCATCAGGTATCTCCAAGGGGGGAACGAGTGGCGGGAGTCGGCGTCAGTCTACCGGGGGCGAGTGGGCGTCCCCGACCGGCCGGTGGATGACCGTTGACGCTCCGTGCCGCCATAACGCAACACAGCGTCAACGCCGCCCGCCGCGCCGATCGGGGGATGACGCTTTGTTGCGTTATCGCGTGTCATCCGGGGCCAGAGACCTCACCGAGCCGTCGTCACCGACGACCTGCACGTCCGCACGGCCGTGGGGTTCGACCGTCAGCCGTATCCGCGCGGTGCCCGCCGCATCGTGCAACGACAGGCAGACCGACCCGTCGTCCTCGCGGCCCAGATGTACCCGCGACACGAACGTCGGGTCACCGTAGCGCTCCTCACGGGCTCGCTCGAGCTCGTCGGGCGGGAGCTGCTCCATGTCATGGACCAAGTCGACGATCGACCAGTTCGGCTGGTCGAAGAAGTCGAGGAACTGCGTCTTCACAGGGCCACGCTGTGTGCGCCCGAGGACCAGTGCTTCGTTCTGCTCGTAGTCGTCGAAGGACAGCCGATGCGATGAGGTCGGCTCGTCGTCATCGCGCCGACCCGCGTGCACCAGGGCACCGGACTCGGTGCCGTCCTCGTCGAGGAAGAGCATCCCCGCCGCGTCGGGGCGACCCGGGTGCCGATGATCCGTGCCGCGCAACGGCAGCGCGCGGGAGAGGCCGGATCCGCCCAGCGCCATCCGGGTGGTGCCATCCGGATCACTGATCGCCACATGCCGGGCCGTGACGCCGTCACCGGCCTCGGCCAGGTCGATTCGGCCTCCCGGGCAGCGGCCTCGGCTCTGGCCACGGCCTGCGTTGCCGCGTTCACCGCATCACGCGCCCGGTCCAGCTCCTGTCTGATCTCCGCCTCGCGCATGGCGATCAGACGAACCTACGGCCCGTCAGCGACTCGTAGGCCTCGACATACTTTGCGCGGGTCTGCTCGACCACGTCGTCCGGCAGCGCCGGTGGCTGCTTGCCGGAGGTGCGGTCCCAGCCGCTGGCGGGCGAGGTGAGCCAGTCGCGGACGAACTGCTTGTCGTAGGACGACTGCGGGTGACCCGGCTCCCAGTCGGCGGCCGGCCAGAAGCGGGACGAATCGGGGGTGAGCACCTCGTCGGCGAGCACGAGTTCGCCGGACCCGCGGACGCCGAACTCCACCTTCGTGTCGGCGATGAGGATGCCGCGCTCGGAGGCGATCTCGTTGCCCCTGCGCAGAATCGCGACGGTGAGGTCCCGCAGGCGCGCGGCCCGGTCATCCCCCACCACGGCGACCACGTCGGCATACGGCATCGGCTGGTCGTGCTGCCCGAACGGAGCCTTGGTGCTCGGCGTGAAGATCGGCTGCTCCAGGCGCGACGCATCGACGAGGCCGTCGGGCAGGGCAACCCCGCTGACCGTGCCGGTATCGCGGTATTCGGACAGCCCCCCACCGGTCAGGTAGGCGCGGGTGACACATTCGACCTCGACCATGTCGAGACGCTCGACGAGGACGGCGCGGCCGGCGACCGGCTCGGGCACGTCGGTCGAGACCACGTGGTGGGGCACCAGGTCGGCCAGCTGCTCGAACCACCAGAGCGAGAGCTGGGTGAGCACCTTGCCCTTGTCCGGGATCGGGGTGTCGAGGATGAAGTCATAGGCCGAGATGCGGTCCGAGGCGACCAGCAGCACCTGGTCGTCGCGTGGCACACCGTCTGCGCCGAGCGGCGCGTAGAGGTCGCGCACCTTGCCGGAATAGATGTGGGCATAACCGGGCAGGTCCAAGGTCATGGGCCCATCCTTGCAGCCCGCCCGGCGCGACCGGCGGTGCACCGGTGACGAGTGGTCACGTGTGACGGGTATGACGGGCCCGCGACCGTGCCGCATCGACCACTCGCAGGCGGATGCACCCCTACGGGACGGCGACCCGCCCCTCCTGCGCCGCCAGGGCGATGTCGCGGCGGTGATGGGAGCCGTCGAGGCCGATGCGGTCGACCGCGACGTAGGCGCGTGCACGGGCCTGCTCGAGATCGTCGCCGACTGCGACCACGGACACCACTCGGCCACCCGAGGAGACCAGCCGACCGTCATCGGCGTGGGCGGTGCCGGCGTGCAGCACGTAGGCCGAGTCGCCCAGGTCGCCGAGGCCCGTCACGGGGCGGCCGGTGAGCGCCTCCGCCGGATATCCCTCACTCGCGACGACCACGGTCACGGCGGGCTCGGGCCGCCACTGCAGCGGCGGCGCCTGGTCCAGCCGACCCTGCGCCGCGGCATACAGCAGGCCACCGAGCGGCGTGCGCAATCGGGCCAACACCACCTGGGTCTCGGGGTCCCCGAAGCGCGCATTGAACTCGACCACCCGCGGTCCGCGCGAGGTCAGCGCGAGGCCGACGTAGAGCACCCCGGCGAACGGCGTGCCGCGGCGCGCCATCTCGTCGACCGTGGGCTGGGCGATGCGCCCGACGATCTCGTCGACCAAGTCGTCCGGCGCCCACGGAAGCGGCGAATAGGCCCCCATACCGCCCGTGTTGGGTCCGGTGTCCGCGTCGCCGACGCGTTTGAAGTCCTGGGCCGGCGCGAGGGGCACGACGGTGTGGCCGTCGGTCAGGCAAAAGAGGGAGACCTCGGGACCGTCCAGGTATTCCTCGACGACGACCGTGCCTCCCGCGTCGAAGCAGGCCTGTGCGTGATCGAGCGCGGCGCCGGTGTCGTCGGTGACCACGACGCCCTTGCCACCGGCCAAGCCGTCGTCCTTGACGACGTGGGGCGCACCGAGGGCGTCCATGGCGGCCTGCACCTCCGCGCGGGTGGTGCAGACGTAGCAGCGGGCCGTCGGGACGTCGGCGGCGGCCATGACGCCTTTGGCGAAGGTCTTGCTGCCTTCCAGCCGTGCCGCGTCGCTCGAGGGCCCGAAGACGGCGATTCCCTTGTCACGCAGCACGTCCGCGACCCCGGCGACCAGCGGCGCCTCGGGTCCGATGACGACCAGGTCCGCGCCGAGCGAGGCCGCGAGCGTGGCGATGCCGTCTCCGTCGCTCGCCCCGTGGGGCAGCGGGTGGCAGTCGCCCAGCTCCGCCATTCCCGGATTGCCGGGGGCCGCGGCGACGGCCGTGACATCGGGGTCGTCGTGCAGGCTGCGGACGATGGCGTGTTCACGGGCACCTGAGCCGATGACGAGTACTCTCACGGGCCCCGAGCCTAGCGACTCGCATCGGCCGGATCGACCTGGTCTCGCGACGCTTGTCCTGAGTAGGGCGAGCCTGCGAGCCCGTATCGAAGGGAAGGAGCGGAGAACTTCGTGGGGTGCACTTGTCCCGGGGTCCCCGCGAAGTATCGCAGCGACGAAGGAGCGGGGAACTTCGTAGGGGTATAACGGTGGGGCCCTCCCGAAAGTCAGGGGGGAGGTCTTCCGGGAGGGAGGCCCCACCACGAGTTTCTGGGGTCTGCCGGAGGGGGGACTCGGCGACGCATCCATCACTCGTACGACCCGAAGGCCGATGGACCCACTATGACACGTCCGCCGCTCCTTGATCACACACAGCGTGTCGGGATATCGTCAGTGTCGGAAACCCGTCATGAGGAGCCCGCTCCATGCCTGCCACCCCTGCCTCCGCCACGCCGAGCCCTCCACCGCACATCCCGGGGATCGCCGCCGACGACCGTGTCGTGACGATCTACCTGGCTGCCCTGCGCCACCCGCGATTGCACGCTCGACATCTGCAGGACGACGGTTTCGAGCCGGCCGAGATCGACTCGGCCATGCGGGTTCTCGCCCGCGAGGGGCTGGTGACCGCGACCGGTGGCGACCAATGGCAGGTGGCCCCGCCCGACGTATCGCTGCCCTCCCTCGCCGCCCGGCACGAAGAACGCGCGCGCTCTCTCCGCCAGACCGCCCCCGCGCTGGCGCGGTGGTATGCCGAGGGGCAACAATCCGCGGCCCCCTCCCTCGGTGGAGCGGAGGCCCTGACCTCCGTGGCCTCCGTGGACCGTGCCGTCCAGCAGGTGGTCGCGGGGGCGTCGACCACGGTCCATCTGGTGCATCGCGGCTCGCCCTACCTGCGCTCCTTGCTGGATGCCGGGCCGGAACGCTACCGCCGCACCCTCGTCAACAGCCTCGGCCATCCGGTGCACTCGCGGGTGGTCTTCGACGCCCGCCTGCTCGGCGACGACCGCCTGCACCCGATCCTGCAGGCCCGCGAGGAGGCCGGCGACGACCAGCGGTCCGCCCGCTCGCTGCCCCTCTCCGCCTATGTCAACGACACCGGCACCGCGGTGCTCGACCTCGAGGACGACCGAGGCAACGCCGTCGGGTTCATCCTCACCGGCCGCAGCGGAGCCCACACGATCGAGCGGTTCGCCCTGTGGGTGTGGCAGATGAGCATCGCGTGGCGATCCGGCACGACCCCGTCCCGGGACATGGCGACGTTCGCCGGGCGGGACCGGCAGATCCTGCGATTGCTGGCGGCCGGCGCACCGGACTCCACCGTCGCGCGCCAGTTGCGCATCTCACAGCGCACCGTGGAGCGGCGTGTGCGCGTGATCCTCGACCGACTGAACGCGGTCAACCGCTTCCAGGCCGGAGTGATCGCCACCCGCCGCGGCCTGCTGTGAACCACCCCGCACCCACCCTCCTGCGCGCGGACTAGACTTGGTCGTTCGCCTCGTCCGGAGGCGCACCCGACCCGTCATCTGGGGGAAATGTGAGCACGGACCAGACGCCGCAGGTGCAGGCGGAGATCGCCCACGAGCAGGCGCACGTCGACCGGGTCTATGCGGAACTGGAGAAGGCCGGACGCCGAGCCGACATGGTCGAGGCCGAAGGCCTCTCACGGGGGCGGACCGATCGCACCGGGGTCGCCCGGGACGAAGAGGTCACCGGACTGTTCGAGCGCGACGCGCTGGTCTACAACGCCGGCCGCCGCCGGCAGATGCTCGAGGGGCAGTGGGAGGGCCTGGTCTTCGGACGGCTCGACCTGGATGCCGAGTCCGACGCCGACGTGCGGTATGTCGGACGCCTGGGTGTGCGCGACGACGACTACGAGCCCCTGGTCATCGACTGGCGGGCACCCGCGGCCGCGCCGTTCTATCGCGCGACACCGGTCAGCCCGGAGGGCGTCGTGCGGCGCCGCGTGCTGCGCAGCCGCGGCGGCACGGTGATCGGGATCGAGGACGACCTGATGGTGCCGGAGGCGCCCGAGGGCATGGTCGTCGTCGGGGACGGCGCCCTCATGGCCGCCCTCACCCGCAGCCGCGGCAGCCGAATGCGCGATATCGTGGCGACGATCCAACGCGATCAGGACGAGGCGATCCGTGCGAGCGCCCGAGGCGTCACCGAGATCACCGGAGGACCCGGCACCGGCAAGACGGTCGTGGCGCTGCACCGCGCGGCCTACCTGCTGTATGCGGACCGGCGCCGTTATGAGTCCGGCGGCATTCTCGTGGTGGGCCCCTCGGCGGACTACACGGCCTACATCGAGCGCGTGCTGCCCTCTCTCGGCGAGGACAGTGTGGTGCTGCGCTCCCTGGGCGACGTGGTCGACGGCATGACCGCGACACGCCTGGACGAGCCCGACGCGGCGCGGGTGAAGGGGTCGGCCGCGATCCGATCGGTCCTGGCGAAGGCTGCTCAGGACGTCTCACCCGAGGCGGCCACCCAGCTGCGGGTCATGGTGGCCGGCAACCCGATCCGTATCGACGCGCCGCAGTTGCGCACGATCCGCCGACGCGTGCTGCGGCACCACCAGCACAACTCGGCACGCGACACGGCCCGCGCCGCGCTCGCCGAGGCCGCCTGGGAGCAGGTGCAGATGGAGGACAAGGCGGAGTTCCTGGAGATCTGGAACGAACACCTCGCGGTGCGCGACTTCCTGCGCGACTGGTGGCGCCCGATCGATCCACGCGAGGTGTTGACCTGGCTCGCCGACCCGGCACGCGCGTCGGCCTACGCACACGGCACGCTCGACGCGGACGAGACGCGGGTGCTGCAGCAGTCGATGCGCGTGGCACTCGACGAGGGCACGTGGTCGGTGGCCGACGTCGCGCTGGTGGACGACCTGCTCGGCAAACTGGGGGTCGTCCCCGACGACAAGCCGGAGGAACGCGGCTTCTATCAGGTCGAGGAGTTCGACAACCTGCACGACTACGGCGTGACCGAGGTCGAGGTCGCCGGTGCCTCGACCGGCGCGCACGAGCCCGCCTACGAGCTGGTCACCGGCGACCCGCTGGATCTGTTGTTGCAGGGCCGGATCGAGCGGGGCCGCGACTACGCCCACGTGCTCGTCGACGAGGCACAGGACCTCTCCCCGATGCAGTGGCGCATGATCGGGCGTCGCGGGCGCTCGGCGTCGTGGACCGTCGTCGGAGACGCGGCGCAGAGCTCGTGGTCTCGGGAGCGTGAAGCGCTCGCCGCGCGGGAGGAGGCCTTCGGCACCAAGCCGCGCCGGAGCTTCCACATGTCCACCAACTACCGCAACGCCCGCGAGATCTTCGACTACGCCGCACGCGTGGTGCGCCGAGAAGTGCCCGATGCCGATATCCCGGATGCCGTGCGAGAGACCGGCGTTCACCCGACGGAGACCACCGCTGCCCCGGGCGAGGTCGCCGATGTCACGGCCGATGCCGCCAAACGCATGCTGGACGACGTCGAGGGCGCGATCGCGGTCGTCACTCCCGCCGCGCACCACGCCGCCGTCGCGTCCGTCGCCCAGCTCGACGCCGATCGGATCGTCGTCGTCGACCCGATGTCGACGAAGGGCCTCGAATACGACGGCACGATCATCGTCGACCCGGCACAGATCGTGCGGGAGTCTTCCGGCGGGGTCCGCGTGCTCTACGTCGCACTCACCCGCGCCGCACACCGCATGACCGTCGTCGCGGTCGAGGCGGCACAGGACACCGGCCCCGATGTGTGAGGATGTGCCATGACCACTCCACCCGACCCCGGCGAGCAGACGGCCCACCTGGCCGCATCCACCGAGACCGCACAGGTGGCCTCCGATCCGGTGCTCACGTCCTACCGTGAGTCGATCGACAACATCGACGCGGCCCTGATCCACCTGTTGGCGGAGCGCTTCAAGATCACCCAGGCCGTGGGTCGGTACAAGGCCGAACACGACCTGCCTCCGGCCGACCCGGCACGGGAGGAACGCCAGATCGGCCGGTTGCGCGCGCTCGCGAGCGCGTCTCACCTGGACCCGGAGTTCAGCGAGAAATTCCTGCGTTTCGTCATCGAGCAGGTCATCCATCACCACGAGCGGATCCGCGAGGAGAGATAGCTCCTGGGTCAGTCCTTCGACTCCCGGGCGAGTTCGTGGAACGCCGCCTTGATCATGTCGGCGTAGAGGTTGGCGCCGGCGATGTCGGGGTGCACGCCGTCGGACTGCAGCATGTCGGGATGCGCGGAGATCGTCGTGTGCCAGTCGGCGACGATCACGTTGGGGTAGTCACCGGCGATCCGCTCGAGGGCGGCATTGGCCGCCGGGATCCAGTCGCTCTTGCCGAAGAGGTTGACCAACACGATCATCCGGTCCGGGCCGAGCGCGTCGAGCGTCTCACGGACCGTCTTCCAATGCGGGATGCCGCCGTTGGTGCCGAAATCGAGGATGACCGCCCGCCGCACGGTGCCTTCGGCGAGGCGGTAGCGCACGGCGGCGATGCCGTCGGACCACTGCCGGTTGGACTTCGCATCCATCATGATGCCGGGGAACCGGTCCGCCAGACCCGTGGCGCTGGTGACCACCAACGAGTCGCCGAAGGCCGTGATGTCCTTGCCCGTCGGCATACGGAACGGGCCGTGATCGGGTGCGGACGACGTGCCGGCCCTCGGAGGTGATGACGACGGCGCGGTCGGCCGGTGCGACGAGCTGCCGGGCGGGGCCGGTGCGCTCGTCGTGGCAGGCACCGTCGTGCCGGGCGTCGTGGCCGGCGGCGTGCTCGTGGCCGAGGGCCGTGGGGCGTGGGTCGCGGTCGCGGTGGAGTCGGCGACCAGGTGGCGGTTGCTCTCGATCTGCCGCTCGACCGACGACTTGTCGGGCGCTCCGGCGATGGCGACGCTGCAGGCCGACAGGAGCAGCACGGTGGCGCCGGCGGTGATCTTGGGAATGCGCGCGTCGGGCCATCTGCGCATGACCGCGGAGGCGAATGAGGTGGCCGCCTTGCGGAATCCGAGGCGGCGGACCGGCAGTTCGAGCCACCGATACGACGCGGCGGAGATCGCGAGCGTGAGCACGACCGCGATGCCCCGGCCGGCCCAACTCGACCGCGAGTCGGGCAAGGTCGCGGGCAGCGCGGCCTGCACGATGAGGATGACCGGCCAGTGCCACAGGTAGATGCCGTAGGAGCGTTCACCGACCCATTCGATGAGGGGCCAGGACAGCACGCGCCGCGCGAGGCTCGGACCGGCCAGCAGGGAGGCGATCAGCACTGCGGTCACGACGCTGCCCAGCAGGATGCCGCCGCGGAAGGTCAGCACGGACGACTCGCGCACCGTCAGCATGAGCGCGACCAGCGCCAGCAGGCTCCCGACCGCGACGGGGGTGCGCCACCGCATCCATCGCTCGCCCTCCATCTCACGCCCGGTCGGCGAATCCCAGTAGAAGGCGAGCGCGACACCGAGCATCAGCCCGAAGAGGTGCGAATCGGTGCCGTAGTAGGCACGCGTGGCATCCTGACCGGGCGTGGCGAGCAGACCCATCCAGACGGCGGACGCCGCCGCGAAGGTCAGCGCGAAACCGACCCGGAACCGGGCTCGCGCGGTCAAGGCGAGCACGATCGCCAGCGTGAGCGGCCACAGCAGGTAGAACTGTTCCTCCACGGCCAACGACCAGAAGTTGACGAAGAGCAACGGCGAGGTCTGCGCGAAGTAGCTCGACCCGGCGGATATCTCCAGCCAGTTGTTGCTGAACGTCAATGCGCCCAGCACCTGCCGCCGGATGTGGACCAGCAGGTCACCGCCCACCGCCCACGCGGCCGGCACGGTGACCAGCACGACCAGCACGATCGCCGGGAGCAGTCGGCGGGCGCGGCGCAACCAGAAGTGCCGCAGGCCCAGCTGACCGTGGTCGTGCACCTGGCGCAGCAGCAGCGTGGTGATGAGGAACCCGCTGAGGACGAAGAAGACGTCGACGCCGAGGAACCCGCCCGGGAGGGTGTCCGTCCGCAGGTGATACAGGAGGACGGCGACGACGGCGAGGGCTCGCAGCCCGTCGAGGCCCTCGATCCGGCCTCGCCGGGGCGGCGCCTGCTGCACCTCCACCATGTCCGCCCCTCCCGATATGGCTGTCGACACGCGTCCACCAGGGTAGAAGGAGGGCCCGGCCGGCCGCGGGAGGCTCACCGCCGACGTCGAGAACGGTTCACCTGATGGACACCGCGAGGTGTGTCGGCTGTGCCGAATCGCCCGGCGAGCGACCCCGCCGGGTGCGCGTTTCGTGTCGAGCCACTCGCAAGTAGGCCACCGGACACGCGCACTCGCCGGTTGCGCTCAGGGGGCGAGCAGCAAGCGGACACGCTCCGGGCCGACGGCCAGCAACAAGGTGGGCAACCGCGGCCCGGTGTCCTTGCCGATCAGCAGTCGATAGACGAGCTTGAAGAATTGCCGCTGCGCGGCGCCGAGTTCCTTGTCGCCCTTGACGATCTGGTCGGCCGGCAGGCCTCGCTGCACCTTCGGCACGCCGTAGACCTGGTGGGTGAGCCCATCGAGCGACCAGTCGTCCTCCAATCGCGGCAGGTCGCCGTCCCGTCCGTCGACCAGCAGCCGCAACGCCTCCCGCTGATCGTCGTCGAGCGCACTCAGCATCTCTCGGTCCGGTGCGGCGCGCACGACGGTGCGCTCACCGTCGTCCATCCGCTCGGTCACCCACCGGCTCGCGCAGTCCAGCCGCGGCCGCAACTCGTCCAGCGAGGCGACCGGGTGCTCCTGGTCGAGCGCGCCGAGGATGCGCAACGTCTGCCCCTCGTCGCCGGTGGTGATGTCGACGACCGAGGCGATCGAGCGGTAGGGCAACACGTGCGGGGTGAGGTCCAGGCCCCCGAGGTCCGTGCACGTCGCGCGGGTGTAGGCCGCGATGTCACCGGCCTGCGCCGAGCCCCGGTCGATCTTGCGCACGAGAGCGTCCCACTCGTCATACATGCGCTGGATCTCGGTGTCGAGCGCGATGTCGAACGCCTGGTTGGGCTTCTTGCGGGCGTAGAGCCAGCGCAACAGCGGGGGCTCCATATAGCGCAGTGCCTCGGTCGCGACCGGCACCCCACCCTTGGACGAACTCATCTTGGCCATGCCGCGGATGCCGACGAAGGCATACATCGGCCCGATCGGGCGCCGCCACCCGAACAGCGGCGCGACGTCCTTGCCGACGACGAACGACGACCCCGGCGACTGGTGGTCGACCCCGGAGGGCTCGAAGATGACCTTCTCGTAGGCCCACCGCATCGGCCAGTCGACCTTCCAGACCAGCTTGCCCCGGTGGTGCTCGCGCAGCGACACGGTCTCCTCGTGGCCGCACCCGCAGGTGTAGGTGAGCGCCGTCGACTCGTCGTCGTAGGCCGTGACGGTCGTCGAATCCTTCTCGCAGACGGAGCAGTAGGGCTTGTAGGGGTAGTAGCCGCTCGACCCGGTGCCGTCGTTCTCGGTCGCGGCACCCGATCCCTCCTGCGCCTGTGCGGCAGCTGCGGCCTGGTCTGCATCGAGCTTCTGCTGCTTCGCGTTGCCCTTCTGCTGGGGAAGGGTGCGGTAGCGCTCGAGGACGGCGTCGATGTCGGCCCGGTGCGCCATGGCATACAGGACCTGCTCGGTGTAGGCGCCCGAGGTGTACTGCTCGGTCTGGCTGATACCGCGGTAGGCGATGCCGAGCGCTCGCAGGCCCTCTTCGCACTGCGCGCGGAAGTGGGCGGCCCACGAGTCGTGCGGCGAACCCTTCGGCGGCGGGACCGACGTGAGCGGCTTGCCGATGTGCTGCTCCCAGTCGCTGTCGACCCCCTCGACGTTCGGCACCTTGCGGAACCGGTCGAAGTCGTCCCAACTGATGAGGTGCTCGCACTCGACGCCGCGCCGCTTCACCTCGTCGGCGACCAGGTGCGGCATCATCACCTCGCGCAGGTTGCCCAGGTGGA
>CAZMLG010000087.1:0-12216 GCA_964566985.1 uncultured Intrasporangiaceae bacterium | reverse complement strand
CACGAGATGATCGAGGCGGGACCGGCCTGTGCGGAGGCGTGCAGGGAGCTGAACAACCACCCGGACCCGATGATGGAGCCGATCGCGGTGAACAGGAGCCCGATCGTGCCGAAGTCCTTCTTCAGGCGCGCGTCATCACCGGAGGCTGCTCCGGTTTCGTCCGTTTTCATGGACATTTCAGACCCCTCTCGGCGCTGCGTCGGCTGCCGGCCGACCACGGCCGACAGCATTTATCAAGTCGCCGATCCACCGATTCGGATCCTCCGGACCATGGGGTCGGCTCTGTGCCAACTCGACCACCGTCATCTCCTTTCCTCGCCGGTCAGGGACCGGGGCTGACCATCCACTCTGTTGGGATGGCGAGGCAACGTTAGTCCCACGAGCCACATCATGCGGGGATATACAGGCAATTGATGCAGAATCGGCGCGCGGCCGCCATGATCGCGGGGGCGAACACCCGGCGCGGGGTCAGCCCAAGGCGCGGTCGAGCAGGTCGTGAAGAGCCGTGAAGTGACGCTCGGCGGCCGAGGCGTCGTACATCGCCGTGTCGGCCATGGTGTAGCCGTGCGAGGCACCGGCATAGACGGATGAGTCGTAGGTCGCGCCCGCCCGATCCAGTGCGGCCTCCAGGATCGCGATGGATCCCGCGGGCATCGACTGGTCCTGGTCCGCATGACCGAACACGAGCTCCGCGCGCACCGAGTCCGCCAGCAGGTGCGGACTGTCGTCGCCGTCGTCGACCAGCCCACCGGCGTGGAACGCGCCGGCCGCGGCGATCTGGTCGGGGTAGGTCGCGGCGGCCACGAACGCCAACCGGCCGCCCATGCAGTACCCGGTCGTGCCGACCGGGCCCTCGGCGACGCCGGGCCGGGTGCGCAGCGTCGTCAGGTAGGCATCGACGTCGGCCATCGCGCGCTGCGTAGTGAGCTGTTTCATGCGGGGGCGGATGCCCGCGAAGAACCCTTGGCGGTTGTCCGGCACGGTCAGATCCACCGTCGGTGCCAGCTCGGCCGCGGTCCCTGCACGGTAGAACAGGTTGGGTGCCAGCACGGCATACCCCCATCCGGCGATCCGGTCGGCCATCTGCTCGATCTGCGGGCGCAGCCCGATCGCGTCCATGAGCAGCAGCACACCCGGGTGCGTGCCGTCGTCGGGGCGGGTGAAGTAGGCGTCTGCCGATCCGTCGGGGGTCGTGATCGAGATCGTCTCGTGCGTCATCGTCGCTCCTCGTGTCGTGGATGATCCTCGGCCCGACGTTACGACGGCCCCTTGAACGCGTGCTGGGTGACCTGTAGGCATGAGGCATGGAGCAGATTCGACTCGGCGACAGCGGCTTGAAGGTCTCGCAGATCATCCTCGGGTGCATGAGTTACGGCGATCCGGCGCGCGGCAACCACCCATGGTCATTGGACGAGCACGCCGCCCGGCCCTTCATCGAGCAGGCTCTGGAGGCGGGGATCACGACCTTCGACACCGCCAACTCGTATTCGCACGGCAGCAGCGAGGAGATCGTCGGCCGCGCGCTCGCCGACCTCGCCGGGCGGGAGGACGTCGTGCTCGCCACCAAGGTCTTCATGCGGATGGGCCCGGGCCCGAAGGATTCCGGCCTGTCGCGGGGCGCGATCATGGCCCAGATCGACGCGAGCCTCAAACGCCTCGGCACCGACTATGTGGACCTCTACCAGATCCACCGGTGGGACCCGCACACCCCGATCGAGGAGACGATGGAGGCGTTGCACGACGTCGTCAAGGCCGGCAAGGCCCGTTACATCGGGGCATCGTCGATGTCCGCCTGGCAGTTCGCCAAGGCGCAGTACACCGCCGACCTCGGCGGATGGACCCGGTTCGTGTCGATGCAGGACCAATACAACCTGCTGCAGCGCGAGGAAGAGCGCGAAATGCTGCCGTTCTGTGCCGATCAGGGCGTCGGGGTCATCCCGTGGAGTCCGCTCGCGCGGGGCCGGCTGACTCGGCCGTGGGGTGAGCAGACGGGCCGGACGGAGACCGACGAGTTCGGCAAGAAGCTCTATCGCGACGATTCGAACGAGGAGATCGTCGCGACCGTGTGTTCGCTCGCGAAGCAGCGTGGTGTCTCACCTGCCCAGGTCGCGCTCGCGTGGGTGCGGCAGCAGGAGCCGGTGACCGCGCCCATCGTCGGTGCGACCAAGGCAGCGCATCTCGCAGATGCCATCGCCTCCGTCGACCTGGAACTCGGCGACGCCGAATGCGAGCAGCTCGAATCCGCTTACACCGCACGTGAGCCCAGCGGATACTGACTCGCGGGCGGGTGGCCGATTTCGGAATCACATCGATAAATGTCAATATGTAGGTATGCGGATGTCGTCCACCCCCCCCCGCACGGCAGAGCGTGGCCGACGCTGCGGGGCCGCCGCCGAGCAGGCGGCGGAGCCTGTCGCCTCGCGCCTGTCGCGACTGGATCGCTTCCTGCCGGTATGGATCCTGGCCGCCATGGCCGCCGGCCTGGGCCTGGGCAGAGCGGCACCGAGTGTGGCGGACGTCCTGGACTCGGCGCATGTGACGTCCGGGGTGTCTGCCCCGATCTTCGTCGGGCTGCTGGTCATGATGTATCCCGTGCTGGCGAAGGTGCGCTACGACCGGCTGGATCGGGTCACGCGCGACACGCGGATGCTGGTGTGCTCGTTGATCCTCAATTGGCTGGTCGGGCCGGCGGTGATGTTTGCACTCGCCTGGCTCCTGCTGCCCGACCAGCCGGCCTACCGGACCGGCCTGATCATCGTCGGGCTCGCGCGGTGCATCGCCATGGTGCTGATCTGGAACGATCTGTCCGGCGGTGATGCCGACGCGGCTGCTGTGCTCGTCGCGCTGAATTCCCTCTTTCAGATCGTCGCGTTCGCCGCGCTGGGGTGGTTCTACCTGCAGGTGCTGCCCGGCTGGCTCGGACTGCCGACGGCAGGCCTGCAGGTGTCACCGGGCACCATCGCAGTCAGCGTGCTGATCTTCCTGGGAGTGCCGCTGGTCGCCGGATTCCTCACCCGCACCGCTGCCGAGCACACGCGGGGTCGCGAGTGGTATGAGACCCGGCTCCTGCCACGGATCGGCCCATGGGCGCTGATCGGGTTGCTGTTCACCATCGTCGTCCTGTTCGCCCTGCAGGGCGACACGATCACGCGTCACCCGGGCGAGGTCGCGCGGATCGCGTTGCCGTTGCTCGCCTATTTTGCCCTCATGTGGACTGGCGGTTTCGCCCTCGGGCGCCTGGTCGGCCTGCCCTACGAACGGACCGCGACCCTCGCCTTCACCGCCGCAGGCAACAACTTCGAGTTGGCGATCGCCGTCGCGATCGGCGTCTACGGCGCGACGTCCGGGCAGGCCTTGGCCGGTGTGGTCGGCCCACTCATCGAGGTGCCCGTCCTCGTCGCCCTGGTGTATGTCGCGCTCTGGGCTCGACGTCGGTTCTACGGTGACCCGCGTGTGGCGTGACCCGCGGATGGGCTTGAGCACACAGGTTTGTTTTCGCCTCGGCTGTTGAGTCGTCGCCTACTGCATCGGCGGGGCGGGCGCGGTGGTCACCTTGCTCTTCGGGGGAGCGGTCACGTGGACGGCGGTGCCGAAATCGGTGAGGTCCATCGTCGTCGTCGTCGTGACGTGCTGACCCTGCACATGCATGTCGAGGTGCGTGGTGTCGCGCACGAGCCGATTCTTGCGGTCGATCCAGACCTTGATCGGCATGGTGGTCTTGCCGGTCATGCTCTCGATCATCTTCACCGCCTTCTTCGCCTGCGGCGTCTTGGCCCGGGCCGCCGTCTTGTCGAGGTCGACGATGGCCTTGTACCCGGTCGTGTGGACGCCGTGGATCGTCGCCGGACCGAGGTTCGTCACCTTCTGCGATCCGGCGCGCAGGTACTGCAGGGATTGGGTCGGGGACTTCGCGGCCCCCGGTCGGCCGGTCAGCTTGCTGACGTCGAACGAGAGCCACTTGCCCTGCGGGGACTTGATGTATGCCGTGTCACCGATCAGCCGGGTCTCGATCGTGGTCCCGTGCGTGGTGGTCCGCATGTCGAACTCTGCCGGTTTGAACTGCACGACTCCGTGGCCGCGCACGTGCACGGTCTTCTGCCCGACGGTGGTCGTGCTCCGCTGGGTGATCTTGGCGCTGTTGGCTTTGTTCGTGGCGCTGTATGCGGCCTGCACGGCGTCCGAGCCCCCGTGGGCGGCGGCAGAGGGTGCCTGCGAAGCCTGGGACGGGGCCCCGCCGGACGTCGACGAGGACTGGGACGGGGTCCCACTGGGCTTCGACGAGGAAGGACCGGCGGGCGACGCGGTCCCGGCGCCTCCGCCGCACCCGGCCAGGGCGATGGCGCATCCGGTGGCGAGTGTTGCACCGATGATCGATGTGCGTGGTGTTGACATGATGATGCCCCCAATTCGTCTGTGCGGTCCACACTATGCCTTTCGAGTAGTCGATTGGCATGATGTGAGGGCGCAGTGTCAACGGATCGTCTGAGCAACGGCCTGGTCCACGGGGGGCGGCATCGGGTCAGTCCCAGGTGACCTCGTCGATGGGTGGATAGCCGTAGCGCGCGGTCTGCCAGGGCCCGGCCGAGTCGACGGGCCAGACCCGGATGATGTGCTGGGCCGGTGGCTGGGACTCTGCTGTGGTGGCTCGTGTCAGCAGGCGCATCCTATAGATGGCCGCGTCCACCGAGCCGATCGACACCGAACCCCGTTCGCCGAATTCCTCGTCGTCGTTGCGCAGGAAGATCTGTCCTGCCAGCAGTGCCGAGCTCTCTTCGCAGCGTGACCACAGCCTGTGGTCGTAGCCGAGCCGGTCCTGCTCGAGGGTCGTGGTCGGCGGGTCCTGGCTGTAGGAGAGGGTGAGGTCGACGACCTGGTCGAGGAAGCCGCAGGCGATGACGAAGTCACGACCGCCCGGCGAGTGGAACAGGTTTCGGCCATCCGCGGCGTCGGTGAACAGTGGCTCGACCTCCAAGGTCTCGTCCCCGCCGTCGCCATGGATCCGATAGGTATGAAAGTTCGCCTCGATCGTGCCGGAGAAGGCCAGTGCGTTCATTCCAGCCTCCTATGAGGTGACGTCGCCCCGCTCACCGGCTCCGCTCCTTCGCGGAGCCTCCTCCCGAATCCGCGGCTCCGATAAAAGGTCAGGCGGGCCCATTCGCTTCGCTCGGGGCCCGCCTGACCTTTTGGCGGTGGCGGAGGGATTCGAACCCTCGGTGGACTTCCGCCCACAAACGCTTTCGAGGCGTTCTCCTTCGGCCGCTCGGACACGCCACCGCCGACGAGGGTACAGGAGAGGCGGCGTCTGCCCAAACCGAGGCCGGGGCGTGCCGTGGCACAAGGGATGGCGAGCTCGAATCACTTCCCGTCGCCCGCGGCATCCCGGCCGGCCCGCGACAGTGCGTCGGTCGTGATCTCGGCGATGCTCGTGACTCCGGCGACGGCCATGGTCAGGTCGAGTTCGGCACGGAAGTGCTCCAGCACGGACTCCACACCCTGCTGCCCGGCGAGTGCCAGACCGTAGAGGTAGGGCCGCCCCAGGCCTACCGCGTCGGCCCCGAGTGCCAACGCCTTGAAGGCATCGGCGGCGCACCGCACGCCGCTGTCGAACACGACCGGCACCCGGCCGTCGACCTCCGCGGCGATGCCCGGCAACGCATCGAGCGACCCGATCTCCCCGTCGAGCTGCCGGCCCCCGTGGTTGGACACGACGATCCCGTCCACGCCGTGCTCCAGGGCGAGCCGAGCATCCTGCGGCGACTGCAGCCCCTTGACCAGGATCGGCAGGCTGGTGCGCTCGCGCAGCCACGCCAGGTCCTTCCAGGTGAGGGTCGTCCGGGAGAACACGTCCAAGAAGGTGCGCACGGTCGCCTTCGGCACCGGAGAGGTCAGATTGTCGCGGAACTCACCCGGATGATGCCGGGCGATGGTCAGCAGCGACCGCACCGCCTGAGGCGTAGGCCGTGCCTTCAGCTCCGGGACCTCTCCTGCGGTCAACCGCTCGCCGACGATCCGCTGGAACTCGGGGTCCGAGGTGTATTGCGCGATCCCCAGTGCCCGGCTGAACGGCAGGTAGGCGCGGTCGAGATCCTCGGTGCGCCACGACAACACCATCGTGTCGAGCGTGACGACGATCGCGGAGCATCCGCTGCGCTCGGCGCGGCGCACGAAACTCTCCACGATCGCGTCCTCGTTGCTCCAGTAGAGCTGGAACCACCGCTCCTGATCGCCCAGTTCGTCGGCGATCATCTCCATCGGCCAGGACGCCTGGGAGGAGATCATCATCGGCGTCGACGTCTCTCGACAAGCACGGGCGACCGCGAGATCGCCGTCGGGGTGGGCCATCTCGAGCACGCCGATCGGGCAGGTCAGGAACGGCGTCGGGTGCCGCCGACCGAACAACTCGATCGAGGTGTCTCGCCGACTGACGTCACGCATCAACCGTGGCATGGTGCGCCAGTGGTCGAACGCGGCCCGGTTCGCCCGCATCGTCGCACCCGTCCCGGCGCCCGTGCGCACGTAGGCTCGCGCGTCGGCGCTCAGGCGCGCAAGGGCCTTCTGCTCCAAGACGCCCGGGCGCACCGGCACCGGCGGGCGGTGCCCGAAGATGCCGCGCTCATAGATGCGCGACTGGATGCGACGGCCGAAGGACTCCGGGGTAGGCATGTGGTCACTGTAGGCGAGCCGGTGTGCTCGGAGGCCTCGATACGCCTCGCCCTGGGGGCTCGGCTACTTGACCGGCCGTGGCGGGCTTGACGGCGTGGTGAGGGTGAGCGGATGGCGTGCTGCTGGGTTACTCGAGCGGCCGATAGGGGCGCTGCTCGACCGGCCGATAGGCGCGATCAGCGGATATGGCCGATGGGCGAGATCAGCGGATACGGGTGGCCATGGCCGGGTCGGGCGCACCCAGATCGGGGTGGAGGATCCGCGCCAGGGCCTCGACCCCGTCGACCAGGCGCGGGCCCGGGCGGGCGAACGAGGCGTTCGCGTCGACCGCCCACACCGGCACCTCCTCGCCGAGGTGCTCCGCATCGACGAGGGCGCGTGCCAGGTCGGCCGATTCGGGCAAGCGATATCCGCACGGGGCGACGACGGCGACGTCGGCGCCACAGTCCCGCACGGTCGACCACTCGACACCGACCGACTTCTGCCCGGCCGCGCCGAGGGCATTCACTCCACCGGCGGCCGTCACCATCTCCGGCACCCAGTGCCCGGGGGCGAACGCCGGGTCGGTCCATTCCAGCACGAGGCAGCGCGGACGCGGACGCTCGGCCACCGCCTCCCGCACGGCATCGACCCGGCGGCGCAGGGTCGCGACCAGCTCGCGTGCCTCGTTCGCGTGGTGCGTGGCGTCACCGATCTCGAGAATGGAGTCCCAAACCTCCTGCAACGTATGCGGGTCGGTCGTCAGCACGCGAGCCGTGCACCCGAGGTAGTCGAGGGCGTCGTTCACCTCGCCGACATCGACGGCGCACACCGCGCACAGGTCCTGGGTCACGACCAGGTCGGCGTCCAGGCCCAGCAGGGCGTCACGATCCAGGTGGTAGATGTCCTGGCCGGCGGCCATCATCCGTGAGACGGCCTCGCTGATCTGCGCCGGGGTCAGGCCGTCGGGCAGCGCCGACGTGGAGACGACGCGTGCCTCCTGGCGTGCCTGCGGTGGTTCGTCGCACTCGAACGTCACGCCGACGACGTCGGATCCGGCGCCCACGGCATACAGGATCTCGGTGGCGGAGGGGAGCAGGGACACGACGCGCACGTCAACACCCCGGCTCGGCCGGTTGCGAGGTCTCCGGAGCCTTCTTCAGGTGGGGGAAGGCCTTGCCGAGGACCAGGTCGACCGAGGAGTCGGTGCGTCCGTCCTCGACCATCGTCGCCTTGGGCGCCAACGGCTTGACGTATTGCGTGGCGAACGCCTTGCCGCTCGGGCCGAAGCGGATCTGGCCGACCCCCTTCAACTCCTCCTTGTAGGGGTCGTTGCTCACGACGGCCACGTCGAAGTCGCGCGACTGCATCGCCTCGGCCACCGAGCTCGCCTGCCCCTTCTCCCCGGAGGCGTTGTAGACGTTGAGCTCCACCGCCTGCTGCGGCGCCGGTGGCGCGGTGACGGTGCACGTGGGCGCCGGATCGTTGCCGGGCATCGAGTCGGTGAAGTAGAAGATCGAGTAGGCCGCACCGCCGAAGACGATGAGCGCGACGACGCCGGCGATCGCGGTCGATCGCTGCCTGCGGCGTCGGCGGGCCAGGGAGCGGCCGTTGTCGTAGGGGTGACTCATGGTGTCAGCAGCTCGGCTTCGTATGGGTCGGGGTCGGCTTCGGCGTCGCCTTCGCCACGGGGACCAGCGAGGTGAACTTGTTGCCGAGGTCGACGTCGACGACCGTGCCCTTGCGGTCGATCTGCTTCATCTTCGGGTTCTTGAACTGCAGGGCGACGCGGCGGGCCGCAGGCTCTCCCTGCTTGCCGTAGAAGATCACCGCGCTGTCCTTCGGCCAGAACCGTCCTTGCGGGTCGTTGCCGTACTTCTCGACGGTGAAGTGGCGCTTCTTGAACGCGTCGGCCACCTTCGTCGCCCACCCGGAGTGGTAGGTCGTGTTGTAGATGTTGACCGTCACCTTCGCCGGTTTGGGCGGGGGGACCGGGACCAGCTCGAAATGGTCGCCGATGACCAGGTCGACCGACGGGTTGGTGCGCCCGTCCTTGTGCAGCACCGGGTCCTTGATCTGTGTGGCGAGGGTGAGGGCGATCTGTTTGCCGCCCTTGCCGTAGCGGATCTCCGCCGTTTTCGGGGTGGCGCGCCGGTCGGAGATCGGGTCGTTGCCGATCGAGATGATCTTCAGTCCGCGCCACTTGAGCTCGGTGGAGACCTCGGAGGCCAGGTCGGCCTTGCCCGTGGAGTTGTAGACGTTGAGATGGATCGTCGACAGCTTGATCGGCATACTCGGCTGCGGCAGCGAGGTGGGGCAGGCGGCGCTCGTCGGGGCAGCCGGTTTGTCCGACCCCCCACAGGCGACGAGCGTCGTCGCGCTCGCGGCGATGGCGACGGCGACCGCGACGCGGCGTCGCCCGGCGTGTGCTGCCATCTCTCCCACTTCTGGCTGCGTGCTGGATGCTCCCGACCCCGACGGTCCGTGGCTGCCCACGGGCCCCCGGCGATCACGGATGCTCCACTCTAACCGGCGCAGCCGTGCAGTTCCTGACAGGCGCGGCCTTGTGTCGAGCGGGATGTCGGAGGCTGTGCGTAGGCTGGGCGGATCGACCGCCGGACAGGACGAAGGAGACGGGACCATGACCACGCTTCCAGGTCGAGAGAAGGTGGCCCTGCTGGTCATCGATGTGCAGAACGACGTCGTCGGTGGGGCTCATGCGCGAGACCAGGTCGTCGGCACCATCGCGTCGCTGGTCGACCGGGCACGCCGCGAACGGGTGCAGGTCGTGTGGGTGCAACACGAGGACGAGGGGATGACTCGCGAGTCGCCCGGCTGGGGCCTCGTGCCCGAGCTCACCCGCCACGACGACGAGCCGCTGGTGTGCAAGCGCTACGGCGACTCGTTCGAGGACACCGACCTGAGCGACGTGCTGGAGCGGCTGAGGGTGGGCCGCCTGGTCGTGGTGGGGGCGCAGACCGACGCCTGCGTCCGGTCGACGCTGCACGGAGCGATGGTGCGCGGTTACGACACGACGCTCGTCGAGGACGCGCACACCACCGAGGACCTGCGCGAGTGGGGGTCGCCGATCGGGCCGGCCGAGGCGATCGCCTACACCAACCTCTACTGGCAGCACTCCAGTGCGCCGGGGCGCACGGCGGACACGGTCAAGGCCGCCGATGTGAACTTTGCGTGAGCACCGCCGATCTCCTCGCGCTTCGGCACCGGTCACGTGCTTGCGGACGAGACGTCCTTTCCGGTGTAGCTGCTCGGCCCATTGGTCGAGTTTTCTTGGCACTGTTCGTGACGCCATGCGGACGTGAAAGTCGTGCACGACCACGGACCCCACCCGGCTGGCCCCGTCACGAGCCTTCGTACCCCACACGGCTGGTTGAGTAGCGAGCGCCCCGTGCCCCACTCGGCTGGTTGAGTAGCGAGCGCCCTGGCGCGAGCGTATCGAAACCATCCAAGCGGGCTTCCACTTCCCGGTCAGTAGTCCGCTGACGCAGCATGTCCTGAGCCCGTCGAAGGGTGGAGGACGCATCGAATCCAAACCGTGACCGACGTGGTCATCCCGCCCTCGGTCACGTGATCGGTGACACCTACCCGGCAGCCTTGTCGTCCGGCCCATAACCCTTCGGCGGAACACACGGTGAACCGACGCCAAGAAAGGCGAAGTCTTTGCCGCTCGCGGTGAATCCGATGTTGTAGGACGTGGACTCGTCTGAGGTGGACATGATGATGACGTCTGGTGGGTTGTCGGTGCGGTCGACGGCTTTCCAGCCCTTCTTGGTCCAGTAGGCGATGATCTCGTCGATGAGGTGGTTTCCATCCGATGGATCTATTCCGTAGACCTTGTACTCGACCCCGATGCTGACCGGGGTGTCGGGTGGCGGGTCCCCGGCGTCGCTGCACGGCACGTCGTTGCTCGGCCCGGCCTTCGTCAGCCGAGCCCCTTTGGGAAGGGCCTTGAGGGTCTCCTTGACATAGGCGCGGGACTGGGCCAGGGCCTGGTCATAACTGGTGGGCTGAGTCACTCCGGGTGCACCTCCACTGGTTGAGTCCGAGGGATGTGTTGTCGTGGTGGAGCATCCGGCCAGGGCAAACATCGCCGCCACTCCCAGCGCTGCAGCGCGCCGGCGGCCGGTCACGGGGCAGAACCCGCGATGATCTTGCCCATCGCCTCCTGCTTCTGTGCAGATGAGATGCCCTCTCGCCACGACGTGACTCGGCCCGGCGGGGTATTCGAGTCCGGCATCGAGGAGGCGCCGACCTTGCCCCAGGCCACGCTGCCGTCGATCTCGTCCGTCGCGTTCTCGGTTGCTCGCGCGTAGGCGTCCAGCACGGCCGCGATGTCACCACGACCGCACGATGCCTGCCGGGTGAGCACCTGCGGACTGCCCGCGGCACAGGCTGCGTTGGTCAGACCCCGGCCGCCGCGCTTCGCCTCATCCGGATCTCCACCGAGCACAGCGTTCCCCCAATCGGTATCGCCACTGGAGATTATCAATCTCGATGAGGGCCGTGCCTGACCGTGGTGGTCCGTTTCAGACACGAACGGAGGCGCAAAATGCTCGACGAGGCGCACGACCGAAGCGCGATCACCGCCGATGTCAACCATGCCTTGCTTTTGCTCCATGCGGGTTCCACCCTCTACTGGGCCGCCGGCGGCACACTGCTCCTGGGCGCCATCCGACCTGGGAATGACTTCGACCGCGCCGGAATGGTCGGCCACGCGCACCTCTGGGACCCACTCTTCGCACTGTGGGGTATCGCGGCCCTTATCGGGCTATGGCACACACGCAAAGGGGCGGCCCCGGTCAGCCACCCTCGCCGACGGACCCATCGGTGAGCTCTCGAACGATGTCCAGGTGCCCGGCGTGCCGGGCGTACTCCTGGATGACGTGCAGCAGGATCCACTGGAGTTGCGGTGCCGCGTCCGTGGTCTCGAAGCGCCCGCCCACCCGCGCGATGTCGGTGAGATGGTGGGCCTCGACGATCTCGCGCGTGCGCCGGCCCACGGCATACAGCCGGCCGGAGAGATCATCGAGATCGCCGGGAAGGGTCGTCCAGCCGGTGCCGTCGGCATCGCCCCACGGATCGTCGACCTGCAGGGCGAGGAACCCCCACTGGATCCAGCGTCGCTCCATGTGCACCAGGTGACCCACCATCCCGGACGGTGACCAGCCGGACGGCACGCGCGCGGTCGTGAGGTCGGTCGCATCGAGACCCCGGAGCTTGGCGACCACGGTGGAGCGATAGAAGTCGAGGCAGTCCAGCAGCAGGCCCCGCAGATCGCCGGTCGTCGCGGGTTCGGGGAAGGCCGTCATGGGCACTGAGCGTAGCGCTGGGCGCGCTGTGCGCATGCGCCTCGAGATGACCACTTTCGCCCGAGATGACCACCTATAGGTGGTCATCTCGGGCGAAAGTGGTCAGTTGGCCGGCTTGGTCTCCGTCCGGTGGGAAGGGTATCGCCTCGGTGGTGCGTGACGATCTGGCGAGATTCACTTCGAAAACGCGTGATCGGTGAGACAGTGGCTGCACCGCGAATCCGGAGAGGCGGGCCCACGGCCA
>CAZMLG010000086.1:0-12525 GCA_964566985.1 uncultured Intrasporangiaceae bacterium | reverse complement strand
GTCGTCGAATCCGTGACCGATCTCGTGGCCGATCACAGCGCCGATCCCCCCGTAGTTCACGGCGTCGTCGGCATCGACGTCGAAGAACGGCGGCTGCAGGATCGCAGCGGGGAACACGATCTCGTTCATCATGGGGTGGTAGTAGGCGTTGACCTACTGAGGGGTCATCAGCCACTCGGTCCGGTCGATGGGTTCGCCGATCCGTCCGAGTTGTCGCGCGAGCTCGAACCGGGCCGCACGCTCGACGTTGCCGACGAGGTCGTCCGCGTCGACGTCCAGCGGGCCGTAGTCCCGCCATGCATCCGGGTAGCCGATCTTCGGAGTGAATTTGCTCAGCTTGTCGAGCGCGCGCTCCCGGGTCTCCTCGCTCATCCAGTCGAGCGACTCGAAGTCCCGGCGGTAGGCCTCCACCAGGTTGTCGACGAGGCGCTCCATGCGCTCCTTGGCACGCGGCGGGAAGTGCTTGGCGACATACAACTCGCCGGCCGCCTCCCCGAGGGCACCTTCCACGAGCTCCACGCCGCGCTTCCAGCGCTCCTTCAACTGTGGGGTGCCCGAGAGGACCTTGCCGTTGAACGCGAAGTCCTCGTCGACGATCTGCGACCCGAGGTAGGGCGCGCGCGCCCCGACGAGACGCCAGGTCATCCAGGCCTTCCACGAACCGAGCGGAAGGTCGCGTAGCGCCTCGGACAGCGCCTGCAGGAAGCTCGGCTCGCCGACGACCACGTGGTCGAACGCACCGGTGGGCGCGTTCATCCCGTCGGCCCACGCACGCCAGTCGAACTGCGGCGCGTGCTCCTCGAGTTCGGCGAAGCTGAACTTGTTGTAGGTCTTGACCGCATCCCGGGTCTGCACGACGTCCCAGTGCCCCGCCGCGATTCTCGTCTCGACCTCCATCACGACGGGAGCCGCCTGCGCCGCGTCACGCACCCCGGCCAGGCTCAGCAGCTTCTCGATGTGCTCGACATACTGCTCCCTGATCGCGGCGTATTTCTCGTCGCGGTAGTAGGACTCGTCGGGCAGACCGAGGCCGTCCTGCTCCAGGTAGGCGATGTAGTGCTCGGGATCCTTCGCGTCGGCGGTGACATAGAGCGCGACCGCTCCCGGGACGTCGTGCCGGGTCAGGCGACCCATCTCCCGAGCGAACGACGAGGTCTCCACGACCGCCTCGATCGAGCGCAGGTCGGCCGCCAGTGGCTCGGTCCCGAGCGCGTCGATCCGCTCCACGTCCATGAAGGAGTGATACAGGTCGCCCACCTTGCGCGCGGGCGACCCCTCCGGTTGATCGAGCGCTGCGGCCTCCTCGATGATGGCGCGCACATCCGCCTCGGCGCGCTCGCGCAGCCGGTCGAACGAGCCGTATCTCGACCGATCCTCAGGGATCTCGGTCTCCTTGACCCAGACGTTGTTGACGTACCCGAACAGGTCGTCCTGGGGGCGCACCGACTCATCGAAGGTCGCCGTGATGCCGGACTTCATAGGATCCCTTCCACCATTCTCGAAACATTCGTGGTCCAACGTAGGACAGCCGCAGTGTGGACCGGTCAGGCGGAGGCGGCGTCCTGCCCGTGGCCCGCGAGCGCCTTGACCACCCGGGAGGGCGAGGGACGACCCAGTTCCTGGGCCATCCATGTGCTCGTGGCGACCAGCGCCTCGAGATCGACACCGGTGCCGATCCCGAGGCCCTCGCAGGTCCATACGAGATCCTCGGTCGCGAGGTTCCCGGTCGCGCTCTTGGCGTAGGGGCATCCGCCCAGCCCCCCGGTCGACGCGTCGACGACCGTGACCCCCTCCCGCAGAGCCGTCACGGTGTTGCTGAGGGCCTGCCCGTAGGTGTCGTGGAAGTGCACGCCGATCCGGTCGACGCCGATCCCGCGCCGGTCGAGCCGCTCGAGGAGCCGGAGCACGTGCCCCGGCGTGGCCACACCGATGGTGTCCCCGATGCTCAATTGGTCGCAGCCGAGATCCATCATCCGCTCGGCCACGTCGGCCACCTGATCCACGGACACCGGGCCTTCCCACGGGTCGCCGAAGCACATCGAGACATAGGCGCGCACCCACACGCCGGCCCCGCGCGCCCGTTCGACGACCGGGCGGAACATCTCGAGCGAACGATCGACGCTGCGATTGAGGTTCTTGCGGGCGAAGCTCTCGGTCGCCGACCCGAAGACGGCCACCGCACCCACGCCCTGCGCCAGCGCGTCGTCCAGGCCCCGCTCGTTGGGCACCAGCACCGGACGGCGGGGGCCGGACCCGACCTCGCCCAGTTCGGCGAGCAGGTCTGCCGCATCCGCCAGCTGCGGAATCCACGACGGCGGCACGAAGGACGTCGTCTCGATCGTCTCGAGGCCGGCGCCCGCCAAGCGCCGGATGAACTCGGCCTTCGTCGCCGTCGGCACCACCGCCTTCTCGTTCTGCAGGCCGTCTCGCGGGCCCACCTCGTAGATGGTGATGCGCTTCGGCATACCCGGCATCGGCTCGACCTGTGGCAGTTCCATGCCGTCCATCGTGCCACCATGGCGGCCATGGTCCGGAAGGCAACGCGGCGTGGCACTCTCTCCGTCGACGGCATCGTCACCGAATGCCTCGCGATGCTCGACGAACACGGTCCGGCGGGACTGACCTTCCGCAAGATCGGCGCTCGGCTCGGGGTCGACCCGACGGCGATCTATCGACACTTCCGCAACAAGGACGAGTTGATCCTGGCGATCGCCGACCATCTCATGGGGCAGGCTCTGGACGGCTTCACGCCCTCCGAGGACTGGCGCGACACGATCCGGGATCTGCTCTGGCGCACCCGGTCGGTCTACCTCGCCCACCCGCATGCCGCGGTGCTGGGCACGATCCGGGTCACCCGCCGCGAGGGTGAGATGCGCATCGTCGAGATCATCCTGGCCGCCCTCGAGGAGGCGGGGTTCGACGGCGAGGAGGCGGCTCGCCTGTACCGCGTGCTGGACGACCTGAACCTGGCGTTCGGCAGCCTCGACGCGGGCTTTCGCATCCTGGACGAGGAGCAGCAGGCCAAGGACGAGGGGGCCTGGAGCAAGGAGTATGCCGTGCTCGATCCCACGCGATTCCCGCACATCACCCGCGCCAACCCGTATCTGCCGCTGATCGACGAGGACTCCACCTTCGCCCTCGCGCTCGACCTGGCACTCGAGGCCATCTCCGCGCGGGCGGCGGCCCTGGATTCCGCACGCTGAAACAGTGTGGTCAACGCTGTTGACATCAACCCGCATCCATGGTCTTCTGGTGTGACCCGGCTCACAGGAGCACCTGCTCGCGGCCGGTGAACCACCCGCCCCCCGGGCGGACGGATCGAAGGAGTGACCGTGAGCGCGGACTGGATGCTGACCGGTGGCCGGGTCTTCGACGGCCACCGCCTGCACCCGACCGCGACCGCCGTCGCGGTCCGCGACGGGCGAATCAGCGCCGTCGGCACCGATGACCAGGTCCGTGGCGCCGTGGGTGGGGCAACCGAGACGATCGACCTCGCCGGGCGCCTCGTCCACCCCGGGTTCACCGACGCCCACGTGCACGCGGTCCAGGCCGGCGTCGAGCGGCTGGGCTGCGACCTGACCACGGCGGCGGATGCGGACGCCACCCTGTCGCTCGTCGCGGCCCACGCGGCCGGCCACGACGACGCCTGGATCATCGGCGGCGGTTGGTCGATGGCCGACTTCCCCGGAGGCACCCCCGACGCCCGGTCCCTGGATGCGATCGGCGCGATCGGTGATCGACCGGCCTTCCTGGTCAACTGTGATCATCACGGTGCATGGGTCAACTCCGCTGCCCTGGCGCTGGCCGGAATCGACGCGAGCACACCCGACCCCGTCGACGGACGGATCGAGCGCGACGCGGCCGGCAACCCGACCGGCACACTGCACGAGGGCGCGATGGACCTCGTGGGGCGCCTGCGGCCCACGACGAACGAGGCGGACCTGCTCGCCGGACTCATGGAAGCACAACGGGTGCTGCACGGGCTCGGGATCACCGGCTGGCAGGAAGCCATCATCGGCGACTACGCCGCGACTCCGAACGTCCTTCCCGCCTACCGAGCCGCCATCACTCAGGGCCTGCTCACCGGCCGTGTCGTCGGGGCATTGTGGTGGCCGCGCGACGTCCAGGACGTCGACGAGGCCGTGTCCGAGCTCTGCGTCGTCCGAGGCGGGCTCACCGGCAGCCGGTTCCACGCGCACAGCGCGAAGATCATGGTCGACGGCGTCCCCGAGAACCGCACGGCGGCCCTGAACCACCCCTACGTCACCGCCTGCCGCTGCGGCGGCGACGAACGCGGGATCGCCTACTTCGCCCCGGACGTGCTCAACGCATCGGTCACGGCCCTGGATGCCGCCGGGTTCGACGTGCACATGCACGCGATCGGAGACCGGGCGGTCGCCACCGCCCTCGATGCCGTGGCACGCGCCCGCTCCGTCAACGGGCGCACGGCGGGACGACACCATCTCGCCCATGTCCAGATCATCGATCCGGCCGACATCCCCCGGTTCGCCCGCCTCGGCGTCACCGCCAATCTCCAGGCGCTGTGGGCCGCCAACGATGACCAGATGACGCAACTCACCACCCCCTTGCTCGGCCCCGAACGAGCCCAATGGCAATACCCGTTCGCCTCCCTGGCGCGCAGCGGCGCCCACCTGGCCATGGGCTCGGACTGGCCGGTGAGCACCCCCGACCCGTGGGCCGCGATCCACGTCGCGGTGACCCGGTGCGAGCCCGGACGAACCGATCGCGAGCCCCTCGTGCCGGGTGAGGCTCTGGACCTCACCCGTGCCCTCTCGGCCTACACCGCCGGGTCCGCGTGGATCAACCGGCACGACGACGCCGGCCGCGTCGCCCCGGGCGCACCGGCCGATCTGGCGGTCGCCTCTACCGACCCCTTCACGACCGACCCGCTCGATCTGCACACCGTGCGCACCGACCTCACCTTCGCGGAAGGTCATCTCGTCCATCCCGCATGACCGTGGGCGCGCCCGCCCCCACACCGAACGGAGCCTCGACCCATGACCGAGACCACCACTGACACCCGCGGTGCCGTCACCCTCGACGGCGTCGTGAAACGCTATGGAGACGCCACCGCGGTGGGCGGCGTCAGCCTGGACGTCCGATCCGGCGAGTTCCTCTCCCTGCTCGGGCCGTCCGGGTGCGGGAAGACCACCCTCTTGCGCATGATCGCCGGGTTCGAGCATCCCGACGAAGGCGACATCCTCCTCGGGGGCACGTCGCTGCTGGACTCCCCGCCGCACAAGCGACCGGTCAACACGGTCTTCCAGGCCTACGCGCTCTTCCCCCACATGAGCGTGGCGCAGAACGTCGCCTATGGCCTGCGTCAACGCCGCACCCCACGCTCCGAGATCGGCGGCAAGGTCGCCGAGGCCCTGGACATGGTGCGGATGAAGTCCTTCGCCGACCGCAACCCCCAGATGCTCTCCGGCGGCCAGCAACAGCGGGTCGCGCTCGCGCGTGCGCTGGTCAACAGGCCCGACGTGCTGCTGCTCGACGAGCCCATGTCGGCCCTGGACCGCAAACTGCGCGAGGAGATGCAGCTCGAGCTGAAACTGCTGCAGAAGCGTCTCGGCATCACCTTCATCTTCGTCACCCACGATCAGGAAGAGGCGCTGTCGATGAGCGACCGCATCGTGGTCATGCAGAACGGCGGCATCGAACAGATGGGCCGCGCCGAGGAGATCTACGCCCGGCCGGCCTCCGCCTTCGTCGCCGGGTTCATCGGCAAACAGAACTTCGTCCCCGCCACGGTCGAACAGGTCGATGACGAGGCGATGACGGTGTCGGCGGCCGACGGCTCGTTGCACTCCACCGCCCCCCGACCCACCGACCTCGACGTCCGTCCCGGCGACGGGGTGCAGGCCGCCATCCGCCCCGAAGCCCTTACCCTCTCGCAGGATCCGGCGGACACCAACGACCTTCCCGGTCGCATCGCCGGCGTCTCCTTCCTCGGCGACGTCGTGCAGTATGTCGTGCTGACCGACACCGGACTGGAACTGCTGTCTCGCATGCCCCGGTCTCGGGCCATATCCGTCGAGGTGGACGCCACCGTCCACTGCCACGTCGACCCCGACCAGGTGCAGGTGTTCGCCCCATGAGGCCGCTGCGCGTGCTGACCTCGCGGGAGGCCGAGCCCCGCGTCACCCGTCGTGCCCTGCTCGGCGGCTTCACGGTCCTGGGTGCCTCGACGCTCCTGTCCGGCTGCGGCGACTCGCGGTCGATCGCTCCCTCCGCCGACCCGGACGGCACGCTCGAGAGCCAGGTCAACATCTACAGCTGGGGCGACTACTCCGACCCGAAGGACATCTCCGAGTTCACCAAGAGGTATGGCCCCCGCGTCGAGATCGGATCGTTCGGCTCCAACCAGGAGCTGATCTCCAAGCTGTCCGCGGGGCGAGGCACCTCCGGATGGGACGTGGTCGTGCCGACCAGCTCATTCGTGCCCGAGATGTCCGAGCACGACCTGTTGCAGAAGCTCGACAAGACGCTCATCCCCAACTTCGCGCACATGGACCCGTCCTACATCCACCAGAGTTGGGACCCGCACAACGACTATTCGATCTGCAAGGCGTCCGGGACGACCGGATTCCTCTACGACACCACGGCGATCAAGCGCCCGATGACATCGTGGAAGGACTTCTTGGATGCCGTGCAACACGACGCCAGCGGGAAGGTCGCGATGCAAACGGACCCGTGGGAGGTGTGCTGCTGCTACTTCGCCGCCCACGACATCGACCCCAACACCACCAAGAAAGCCGACCTGGACGCCTGCGAGAAATATATGTTGTCCAAGGTCGCCCCGCACGTGAAGGCCTACCTGTCGACCGCCACGAATGCCGTCGCCCAGGGCGGCTTCACCCTCATCCATGCCTACAACGGGGACGCCCGTCAGGCCATCCTCGCCGCGAAGCATCCGAAGCACTGGAAGTTCGTCTATCCCACGCCGACGGCGAACCTGTGGATGGACAACTGGGCCATCGCTCGAGGAACGCAACACCCCGACGCCGCCTACCGGTTCATCAACTACATGCTGTCCGACGAGATCGCCTACAAAGAGATGCTCTACATCGGCTACCCGAACGGCATCCGCAGCGTCGAGCCGCGCGCGAAGCGCGAGAAGGTGCCCTATCGCGACCTGGTCTTCCCCTCCACCGCCATCATGAAACGGCTCACCCCCGCCAAGGTCAACGCCGCCACCGGACGCCAGACGCAGATCCTGAACAAGACGATGGCAAGGAGCGGATCGTGAAACTTCGCCGACGCATCTTCGGGGCGGGCGCACTGTCGTTCCCCACCTGGGCCTACATGATGTTCTTCTTCGTCGTCCCCGTCGCCTTGGTGATCTGGTACAGCTTCGGCTACAAGCCGGACATCTTCACCACCTACTCGATGGACCACCTGTCCTTCGACCGCTACCACGAGGCGCTCAGCACCACCTTCATCTCGACGTTCTGGGCGACCCTGCGCATCGCCGTCGTCGGCACGGCGATCTGCCTGCTCATCGGGGTGCCCTTCGCCTACTGGCTCGCCGTGAAGGTCTCGCCCCGCAAGCGCAACCTGATGCTGGCCCTGGTGCTGGTGCCGTTCTGGACGAACTTCCTGGTGCGCACCCTGGGCTGGCAGGTCATCCTCTCTGGTCACGGGTTCGTCTCGAACCTCTGGCAATCCATCGGCCTGGGCGGAGCGTTCGACATCCTCTACACGCGCAGTGCGGTGCAGATCGGTGTGGTCTACAACTACCTGCCGCTGATGATCCTGCCGCTGTTCGTGTCCATCGACCGCGCCGGCCGGAGCCTGCGCGAAGCCAGCCGCGACCTCGGCGCGGACCGATGGCGCACGCTCTTCCAGGTCACGCTGCCGCTCGCGGGACCGGGCATCGCCAGCGGTTGCCTGCTCGTCTTCGTGCCGCTGATGGGCGACTACATCACCGCGTCGGTGCTCGGCGGCGCGCACGGCACGATGGTCGCGATGCTTGTCGCGAGCCAGTTCCAGGACGCCGCCAACTGGGCGCTGGGCGCGGCGATGGCCGTCGTGCTCATGATCTTCATCCTGGTCACGGTCGTCATCGCCGCAGTGATCACCCTGCTCGTCCGACGGCTGATCGCCCGGCGACTCGATGTGCGTATGCCGGACGAGCCGACTCCTTCCCGCCGCGACGAACGCGGTGAGCCCACGACCGCGGAGGTCATCGCATGAGCGCCATGAGACCCCCGACGATCCGGCGTCGCCGGGACAAGGCCGACGTGGCCCTCAAGATCTGGGGCGTGCTCGTCTACGCGTTCTTGTTCGTCCCGATCCTCGTCATCGTGGCCTACTCGTTCAACAATGGCCGAATCCTCGCGGCATGGGACGGATTCGGGTTCGACGCCTACGTCGACGCGTTCCACAACGAGATCATGAAATCCTCCATCATCACGTCGCTGAAGGCGGCGCTGGGCACCGCCGTCCTCGCGACCGTCATCGGAACCCTCGGCGGGATCGCGTTGGCACGAGCCGGCAGGCGCGCCCTGTGGGCGATCGGCCTCACCGCGGTCCTCGCCATCTCGCTGGTCACCCCGGAGATCGTCGACGCCATCGCGATGCTGCCGTGGTTCGTCTCGCTCGGGGTCGACGGTGGCATCAGCCCGGTCAACAACGGGCTGGTGCGCCTGATCCTCGCCCACACCGTGGAGTCGATGGCCGTGGTGACCTTCATCGTGCGCGCCCGTATGGCAGGAGTCGACCAGGTGCTCGAGGAGGCCGCCGGGGACCTCTACGCCCCGCCGTGGCGCCGGTTCAAGGACATCACGCTGCCGATGGCCGCGCCCGGCATCCTGGCCGGAGCGCTCATGGCCTTCACGCTCAGCATGGACAACACCATCGTCGCCAGCTTCGTGCAGCAGCCGGGCCACACACCGTGGCCGGTCTACATCTTCTCCCAGGTGCGCGTGGCCCTGCGTCCCGAAGTCGCGGCACTCTCCAGCGTGATGCTCGTGCTCACGCTGATCGCTCTCGCGGTCGTCGGGCTCGTCCTGCGCCGCGCCGGCGACAGCACGTCCGACGTCGTCAAGACCATGGCCGGATAGCCCCTCCCCCGGAAAACCACCTCACGACGTTTCCCGCGCTCCATTGCACGCCCCTCTCGATGACAGGAAGGTCATGACCATCAGCACCGGCTCCGCCCGCGCGGCACTCGAGGGAGCATCCCCGCACCCGTTCTGGCTCGACTCGAGCGACCGGCCACCGGCCCTTCCCGCCCTGCGCGGCCGCACCACGGCGGATCTCGCGGTCGTCGGCGGCGGATACGCCGGCCTGTGGACCGCACTCATCGCCAAGGAGCGCGACCCCGGCCGGAAGGTCGTGCTGCTGGAGGGCCACCGCATCGCCTGGGCCGCCTCCGGGCGCAACGGCGGGTTCTGCGCGGCGAGCCTCACCCACGGCAGCGCCAACGGCCGACAGCACTTCCCGGGCGAGGCCGCCACGCTCGACCGCCTCGGCCGGGAGAATCTCGACGAGTTGGAGGCGACCGTCCGCCGACACGACATCGACTGCGATTTCGAGCGCACCGGCGAGCTCGACGTCGCCACCCAGGAGCACCAGGTCCCGTGGCTTCGCGAGGATGCCGACGAGGCGCAGGGCGTGCGGTTCCTCGACCAGGACGAGATCCGTGCGCAGGTGAATTCCCCGACCTACCTGGCCGGCTCGTGGGACACCCGCGGGGTGGCACTGGTCCATCCCGCAAAGCTCGCCTGGGGTCTGCGCGCGACCTGCCTCGAGCTGGGCGTCGAGATCTTCGAGCACACCCCGGTCCGCGACCTCGACGCGGACACCGGTGGCGTGACGCTGCGCACCGACGGCGGCACCGTCCGCGCCGATCGGGTCGCCCTGGCGACCAACGCCTTCCCCTCGCTGCTGCGCCGTATGCGGTGGCACACCGTGCCGGTCTACGACTACGCCCTGATGACCGAGCCGCTGAGCGAGGAGCAGCGTGACGCGATCGGCTGGCGAGGTAGGCAGGGCATCGGCGACGTGTCCAACCTCTTCCACTACTATCGGCAGAGCGCCGATCACCGGATCCTGTTCGGCGGCTACGACGCCGTCTACCACTACGGTCGACAGATCAAGCTGGACTACGACCAGCGACCCGAGACCTTCGAGAAACTGGCCGAGCACTTCTTCGAGACGTTCCCCCAACTCGACGGGCTGACCTTCACCCACCGGTGGGGCGGGGCCATCGACACCTGCAGCCGGTTCTTCTCGTTCTTCACCACGGCCTACGGCGGCCGCGTGGCCTACTCCGCCGGATACACCGGGCTCGGCGTCGGTGCCACGCGATTCGGCGCCAAGGTGATGCTCGACCTGCTCTCCGGGCAGCAGACGGAACTGACGCAACTGCAGATGGTACGCAGACTCCCCCTGCCCTTCCCTCCCGAGCCGCTCGCCTGGCTGGGCATCAAGCTGACGACCCAGGAGCTGATCCGCTCCGACCGCAACCAGGGGCGCCGGGGGCTGTGGCTCAAGGCCCTCGACAAGGCCGGCATGGGATTCGACTCCTGACCGGCCACAGCCGACGACCTATCCGCACGACACGAGGAAACACCCTGATGAACGCGTTCGACGACGTGAGCAACTACATCGGCGGCCGGGGCGGCCACGGTGACGGCCCATCGCAGGAGGTGATCGATCCGTCCACCGGTGCGGTGATCTGGTCCTACCGGGCCGACGGGCCACGGCAGGTGGAGGCCGCACTCGACGCCGCGCACGCCGCCCTGCCCGGATGGGCGGGGGCCACCCCGGCGGACCGGTCGAGCGCGATGCTCGCCTGGGCGCGCGAACTGGAAGGGATGGCCGAGGATCTCGCCCGTGCCGAGACCCGCCAGTGCGGCAAACCGATCCGCCTGTCGCGGCAGTTCGACGTGCCCGGCTCCATCGACAACGTCTGGTTCTTCGCCGGTGCCGCCCGCCAGGCGTCGGGACAGGCCGCCGGCGAGTACTCCGGGGACCACACGTCGGTGATCCGCCGCGAACCCATCGGCGTGGTCGGCTCGATCGCGCCGTGGAACTACCCGCTGCAGATGGCCATGTGGAAGATCCTGCCGGCGATCGCCGCCGGCAACACGATCGTGCTCAAGCCCGCCGAGAACACCCCCGCGACCAGCCTGATGATCGCCGCCGCCGCGACCCGCGCCGGGATCCCGGACGGGGTCGTCAACATCGTGAGCGGCCCCGGCCAGGTCACCGGAGAAGCCCTGATCTCCTCCCCTCGGATCGCGATGACCTCCTTCACCGGATCGACCCGGGTGGGGCGACACATCGCGCAGGTCGCCGCCGGCAACGGCACCCGCCTGCACCTCGAACTGGGCGGCAAGGCACCGTTCGTCGTCTTCGACGACGCCGACCTGGACGCCGCGGCCCGCGGCGCCGTCGCCGCGTCCTTGATCAACACCGGGCAGGACTGCACCGCCGCGACCCGCGCCTACGTGCACCGGTCGGTCTTTGATCGGTTCGTCGAGCAGACCGCGGCACTGATGTCGTCGGTGCGCCTCGGTCCCCCGGCCGACGAGGCCACCGACCAGGGGCCGCTCATCTCCTTCGCCCAGCGCGACAAGGTCGCCGGGATGGTGGACCAGGCCCGGGCCGACGGGGCCCGCGTCGTGTGCGGCGGCGAGGCGCCCGGCGGCGACCTGGCCGACGGGGCCTACTACGAGCCCACCCTGCTGACCGGGGCAGCCCAGGACAGCCGCATCGTGCAACAGGAGGTCTTCGGCCCGGTCCTGGTGGTGCTGCCGTTCGACACCGACGACGAGGCGATCGCGCTGGCCAACGACGTCCCCTTCGGGCTGGCGGCCTCCGCCTGGACCACCGACGTGCTGCGCGCCGGCCGTGCCGGCCGGCAGATCCAGGCCGGCACCGTGTGGATCAACGACCACATCCCGATCACCTCCGAGATGCCCCACGGCGGCATGAAGGCCTCCGGATACGGCAAGGACATGTCCGTCTATTCGCTGGAGGACTACACCCAGGTCAAACACGTCATGACCGACATCACCGGGGCGTCCCACAAGGCCTGGCACGACATCGTCCACCGCGCCTGATCCGGCAGGCGTAGGCTGGAGGGTCGCCGGCAGCGACGGAGGTGAGCCATGGCGGACGGTCCGCTGATCGTGCAGAGTGACAAGACGGTGCTGCTCGAGGTCGAGCACCCGCAGGCGGCCGACGCTCGGCGCGCCATCGCGCCGTTCGCGGAGCTCGAGCGTGCTCCCGAGCACATGCACACCTACCGGGTGACGCCACTCGGCCTGTGGAACGCCCGCGCCGCGGGCCACGACGCCGAGCAGGTCGTCGACGCGCTGATGCGCTACAGCCGCTACCCCGTGCCCAACGCGCTGCTCATCGACGTCGCCGAGACGATGGATCGCTACGGCCGCCTGCGCCTCGAGAAGCGCGACGTCGAGGGTGAACAAAAGCTCGTGCTGAGTTCGACCGACACCCCGGTCCTCGAGGAGGTGTTGCGGCACAAGAAGA
>CAZMLG010000085.1:0-12542 GCA_964566985.1 uncultured Intrasporangiaceae bacterium | reverse complement strand
GCGATGTGGTCAAGGAGGAGAAGCGCCAGCGCTACGACAACCGGCCCTACGGCAATGCGCTGTCCACGCTCAACGCGGCGGTCTTCCCCAAGGGGCACCCCTACCACCACTCGACGATCGGCTCGATGGAGGATCTGGACGCCGCGTCGCTCGACTACGTGCACGACTTCTACCGACGCCACTACGGGCCCGCCAACACCGTCCTCACCCTGGTCGGGGACCTCACCGAGGAGGCCGGATTCGCCGCCGCCGAGAAGTATTTCGGCGATCTGCCCGTCCGGGAACTCGCGCCGCAACCACCCGTGGTGCCGCTGGGCCCGCTCGACGAACCGGTGCACGTCGAACGCCTCGACCAGGTGCCGCAGGAGCGGATCTATCTCGGCTTCCGCCTGCCCGTGGGCGACAGCCGGGAATACCTCGCCGCGGACCTCGCGATGACCGTGCTGGCCGGCCTGGCCACCTCGCGCCTGTACCGGCGCCTCGTGCGGCGCGAGCAGCGCGCAACCCACGTGTCCCAGGGTGCGCAGGGGCGCGTCGCCGGGGTGTCGATGGGCACCTTCGTCGTCGACGTGCCGCCGGACGTGACGACCGACGAGGTCGAGCAGATCGTCTGCGAGGAGCTGGCGAGGCTGGGTGAGACCGGGCCGACCGACGCCGAGATGGAGGCGATCCTCGCCGACACCGAACGATGGTGGCTGCAGGCGCTGGCCGCGCAGGACGACCGTGCCGACCTGATCAGTCAGCACTACCTGCTGCACGACGACCCGGGCTTCATCAACACCTTCCTCGACCGGATCGCGGCGATCGACGCCGGGGAGGTGCGGCAGGCGGCCGCCACCTGGTTGCAGCCTCGATCCCGCGCCGTCGTGACCTATCGCATGGCACAGGAGGCTTCGAAGTGAGCGTCGTCCCACGGCCGCAGGTCGGCCCCGCGGCACCCTGGCGGTTCCCGGCCGCCCGCACCCACACCCTGCCCAACGGCGTCCGGCTCGTGCTGATCCACCTGCCGGGGCAACACGTCATCTCCAGCCGGCTGGCGATCGAGGCACCACTGACGCGGGAACCGCGAGACCGCGAGGGCGTCGCCACGATCGTCTCGCGCACGATGGACGAGGGAACGCGCCGGCGCACCGCCGACGAGATGGCCGAGACGCTCGAACGAGGCGGAATTGCCTTGAGTGCCGGGATGATCGGGTCGGGGATGCTCGTCGACCTCGACGCGACGTCGCGACGGGCCGAGCTGGGCTGGCGGCTGGCGACCGAGTTCCTCTCGCAGCCGATGTTCGACGACGGCGAGGTCGGCCGACACGTCTCCCAGCGCCTCGCCGAGATCGAGCAGGACCGGGCCGAGCCGGGCGGCCGCGCGGCCCTCGAGTGGGCCCGAAGCTTCTACACCGACGCCTCCCGCGGCAGCCGCCCCGGCGGGGGAGGGGCCGACACGGTGGCGGCGATCACCGGAGCGGACTGCGCCGCCTTCCACGCTCGCGTCGTCCGCCCGAGCCACACCACCGTCGTCGTCGCCGGTGACCTCGACGAGCGGGAGACCCGTGCGGCGCTGGAGCGCACCTTCGGCGGCTGGGTCGAGGAGCCGCCGGCGGCTACCCCGGACGGCACGAGCCCCGAATACGACCGGGTGCGAGACGACCTGGACGACACGATCACCTTCGTCGACCGTCCGGGCGCGGTCCAGACCCAGGTGTATGCCGGGTCGTTGGGGCCCAGCCGGCACGACGAGTGCGGGTGGGCCCCGTATGCCGTCCTGGGATACCTCGTCGGCGGCTCGCCCAACTCGCGCCTCGATGCGGTGCTGCGCGAGGAGAAGGGATACACCTACGGGGTGCACGCGAGCTTCCGGCCGCGCTCGCACGACGGGGTGATGTCGGTCGCCGGCTCCGTGCGCGGCGACGCGACCGTCGAGTCGGTCGACCTGATGCTGCAGATCCTGGATCGCGTCCAGGACGGGTTCGCCGACGACGAGGTGCGTGCGGCCGTCGACTTCATCGGCAAGACGGCCCCCGGTCGCTACGCGACCGCGGACGTCGTCGCGGGGGAGGCCGGGGCGCTGTGGCTGGACGGGCTCGACGAGACCTTCGTCACGGCATACCTCGCGCATCTGCGGGAGCTGACGAACGACGACCTCATGACGGCCTGGGCCCGGTGGAAGGACGCACCCCGGTCGATCGTGCTCGTCGGGGACGCGGAGACCCACGTCGACCGGCTCCGGGCGCTGGGTCGCGGCCGGGTCGAGGTGGTGCCGGCCGACGCCCGGCCTTGACATCCAGATGTATGTGAGTGAACAATTACATCTATGACCACGACGGAACGGACTCGCTCGACGGCCGACGCACGCCGGGGCCAGGTGCTGCGCGCCGGGCTGACGGTGTTCGCGCACAAGGGGTATGCCGCGACGCCCGTGACCGAGGTTGCGGCGGCGGCGGGGATCACCCAGGGCTACGTGCAGCGCCTCTTCGGTTCGAAGCTGGGGCTGTTCGTCGCGGTGGTGGAGCACTGCTACGAGCGGATCGAGACCTGCCTCACCCAGGCGGCCGACGAGGTCGGCGACGCGGATCCACAGGTCGTCCTGGAGGCGATGGCCGACGCCTACGCCGGCCTCATCCGCGACCGCTCGCTGCTGATGGTGCAGGTGCATGCGCAGGCCGCGACCGGCGAGGAGCAGGTGCAGGCGGCCGTGCGCGACGGCCTGCGGTCGATCATCGAGTTGGCCCGGGAGCGATCCGGCGCCGATGACCGACAGGTGCAGCGGTTCATCGCGTTCGGGCAGTTGTGCCACCTCATCGCGACGGCCGACCTGGACGGCGTGGACGGACGGTGGGCCCGCGTGCTCACCGACGGTATGCGCCACTTCTGACCCGGTGGGTCGCGGGCCCTGGGGGGAGGGGCGCGCGGCGTCTGCTGCCGCAGAAAGTAATTGTTCAATCACATCATTAATGGAAGGTGAATCTCATGATCAGCGCGCACGACTCACAGGAACTGCACGTGGTCCTCGGTGCCGGCCCTGCCGGAAGCACGATCGTGGCGGAGCTCGTCGGTCGCGGGCGGCGGGTGCGCCAGGTGAACCTCACTGCGATCGCGGACGCGCCGCCCGGGGTCGAGACGGTGCAGGCCGACATGACCTCGCCCGAGCAGGCCGTCAACGCGACCCGAGGGGCGACCACGATCTACCACGCGGTCAACGTGCCCTATCACCGGCAGGTCGAGTTGATGCCGGTCATCGGCCGGGCCATCCTCGATGCCGCTGCTCACCACGGGGCACGGCTGGTGGTGCTGGATACGCTCTACCCCTACGGCGAGGCCGACGGTGACGCCATCACGGAGGAGACCGCCTGGGCTGCGACCAGCCGCAAGGGCCGCATGCGTGCGGAACTCGACCGGATGTACCTCGCGGCGCACGACGCCGGCACGGTGTCGGTCTCACTGGGCCGGTCGGCGGACTTCTACGGCCCTCGGGTGATCGCCTCGACTCTCGCAGGTGCGTTCTTCCCCGCCGTGCTCGGCGGCGACACGGCCACGGTGTTCGGCGACATCACGCTGCCGCACAGCTACTCATACATCCCGGACATCGCGGCCGGGCTCGTCGACCTCGGCACGGCACGCGCCGGGTCGGCCGACGGGAGAGTGTGGCATCTGCCCACCGTGCCGGCCCGTAGCACCCGGGAGGTCGTCGACCTCGTCGAGCGGATCGCCGAGCGGTCGGTGCGGCTCGAGGTGCTCGATCACGCGGTGGCGACCGGCCCGTTCGACGCGACGTTCATGGCCGAATACGAGGAGATGTTCTATCAGCACGTCATCGCGCAGAACATGGTCTCGACACCCTTCGAGGAGAGGTTCGGCCGGACCCCGACACCGCTCGAGACCGGACTGGCCGCGACGGTGGACTGGTATGCGCAGTGGCTGACGCGACAGCGGGGATGACGGGGACTCGATTGGCCGGCTCACCCGCCGATCGGGTCACCGACGCGGGCCAGCACCAGGTCGTGCAGCAGCCCGTTGCTGGAGACGCCGTTGCCGCTCCAGCAGCCGGGCGCGCCGTCCAGGCCGGTGAAACGGCCGCCGGCCTCCGTCACGATCGGCGCGAGTGCCGCCATGTCGTAGTCGGCCAGTTCCGGCTCGGGCGCGATGTCGACCGCGCCCTCGGCGACCAGCATGTGTGACCAGAAGTCGCCGTAGGCGCGGGTGCGCCAGCAGGCGTCCATCAGTTCGAGCATCGCGCCGCGGCGGCCGAGGTCGGCCCATCCACCCAGGCTGGAATACGACATCGAGGCGTCCTCGAGCCGGCGCACCTGAGACACGTGGATCCGGCGTGCGCCGGTCAGCGACTTGCCGGTCCATGCCCCGGTGCCCTGACTCGCCCACCAGCGCCGACCGAGCGCGGGAGCCGAGACCATGCCGACGACCGGGTCGTCGCCGTCGACCAGGGCGATCAGCGTCGCCCAGACGGGCACACCGCGTACGAAGTTCTTGGTGCCGTCGATCGGGTCGACGATCCAGCGGCGCGGCCCGTGGCCGACCAGTCCCTGTTCCTCACCCTGCACGGCGTCCCTGGGGCGGGTGCGCTTCAGCTGACTGCGCAGCGTCTCCTCGGCCGTGACATCTGCATCGGTCACGGGGGTGAGGTCGGCCTTCTGCTCCACGACGAGGTCCTGGGCGCGGAACCGCTCCATCGTGATCGGCTCGACGGCGTCCGCGAGCACGTGGGCGAGGCGCAGGTCATCCTGATAACTGGTCACCCCGCGACGGTATCGGCACCGAGGTGACAGGTCACGCACACCCGGGGGACGCCCGGAGTTCACTCGTCGTTCACCTGCGCTCGATAGCTTCGACATGCAAGCGAAACGCCGTGAACGTTCCCGCAGGGAAAGGTCTTTCATGACCGCGACGCTCTTCCTCGTCACCGTGGTGATCATCACCGCGTTGGCGTTCGACTTCACCAACGGCTTCCACGACAGCGCCAATGCGATGGCGACGTCGGTGGCCACCGGTGCGCTGTCGCCACGGACCGCCGTGACGATCGCGGCGATCCTCAACATCGTCGGCGCGTTCTTGTCCACCGAGGTCGCCAAGACGATCTCCGGCGGCATCGTCGAGGACTCCCTGATCACGCCGTGGATGGTCTTCGCCGGGCTCTGCGGCGCCATCCTGTGGAACCTGGTCACCTGGCTGTTCGGCCTCCCGTCTAGCTCCTCGCACGCGCTCTTCGGCGGACTCATCGGAGCGGTGCTCGTCGGGGCCGGCACGGGCGGCATCCACCTGGACGCGATCGTGTCCAAGATCCTGGCGCCCGCGGTCATCGCCCCGCTCGTGGCGGGCCTGGCCGCATGCGCCGCGACCTACCTGATCTACCGCCTGGTGCGGCGTCCCGAGGACGGCGAACACTCGCGGATGTTCAAGCACGGGCAGACCGTGACCGCGTCGCTCGTCGCTCTCGCCCACGGCACGTCCGACGGCCAGAAGACGATGGGCGTCATCACGCTCGTGCTGATCAGCGCCGGCTACCAGGGGTCGGGCAGTGGCCCGCAGCTGTGGGTGATCGTCGCGGCCGGACTCGCGATCGGCCTGGGGACCTACTCCGGGGGCTGGCGCATCATGCGCACCATGGGCAAGGGCATCGTCGACGTCAAGGCCCCGCAGGGTTTCGCGGCCGAGACGGCCTCGACGGCGGCGATCCTCGCCTCGTCGCACATGGGGTTCGGCCTGTCGACCACGCACGTGTGCTCGGGTTCGATCATGGGCTCGGGCGTAGGCCGTGGCCTGGCGCGGGTGCGCTGGACCACCGCCCGCCGGATGGCCGTCGCCTGGCTGGTCACCCTGCCGGCTGCGGCCTCGGTCGGCGCGGCGGCCGCGTTCGTCGCACAGCAAGGCACGATCGGTGAGGTCCTGGTGCTGGCGGCGCTCGTGCTCACCTCGGCGTGGATCTGGCTGGTCAGCCGGCGCACCGCGGTCCACGCCCGCAATGTCAACGACAGCGGCACGGTCACCGTGTCGCAGCAGCCGGCGGCGGAGGTGGTGGCGGCATGATCGACTGGACGGCCCTGATGCAGGTGGCGATCGCCACGGTGGGTGCGACGATCCTGGTGGTGGCGGTGTTCGCGATGGCGTCCTCCGCGATGTCCCTGGCGCACCGAGAGGGCCGGGCGAAAGGCGGGCGCCGTGGCAATGCCCTGGCACTGCGGACGATCGGCTACGCCGGGTTCGGGCTCGCCGGGCTCTTCGCGCTCTACGGCATCTATCTGATCGTGCCCTACCTGCACGGCACGCAATAGCGCAATAGACCGTCACCATTCGAGGCGGGCGGTGCGCAACCGTGACGCTTTGTCACGCTATTGCGTGATGCGGTGGGCGCGAATCCCGTCGGCGAGGATCCGGCGCAGATCGGCGGCGACGTCCTGGGCGTCGACCGGGGCGACCCCGACCGGAGGGAGGCCGGCGATCATGCGCTGCAACGCCGCCGCCATGCCCGCCGCGTCGAGGCAGTCCTGCGGGGCCGTCGTCCAGCAGGCTGCCAGCGTGGTGTGGGTGATCGTCCCGAACGCCGCCTCGACGTCCTCCCACTCGCCGACCTCCGGCGGCAGGTCCCGGCCGGCGATCTGCAAGATCCTGGCGCACTGCAACTGTTCGAAGGCCAGGTCGCGCCGTGCCTCGTGGCCGGCGCGCGTCGACTCCGCTCCGTCGGCCAGCAGCACCAGCACCCGCTCCAATGCGCGTAGGCCGCGGCGGAACTGGCGGCGCACCAACCGGATCGGTGTGCGTCTCCCGGAGACCCAGATCACCGTGAGCGAGACGGCGGCCCCGATCGCGGTCTGGGCGATGCGTTCGCCGACCAGGTCGCCCACGGGCACTCCCGGGTTGCCGCTGGTGCTGATCAACAGGGCCATCGGCGTCACGAAGAACACCCCGATCGCATAGTTGCGCACCACGGTCAGTTGGATCAGGAAGACGAGCGCTAGCGCGACGGCCGGGATCCACAGGCCCTCCGGTTGCACCGCGTGGAGGCCGAAGAACGCCAACACCCCGGCGACGGTGCCCGCGAGGCGGTGCAGGGCACGATGGGTGAGGGCGAGCCGGTCGGCGTGGATCGAGGTGACCAGCGCGGCGGTCATCACCGCCCAGTAGGGGTGCCCGATCTGCAACCCGTAGGCGACCACGCAGGACAGGACGATGGCCACGCCGAGCCGGCGCGCGGCATACCACGCCATCGACGACTGGGACACGGTCCAGCGCAGCAGGTAGGCGGTGTCGGGTGTGCCGAGATATCGGCGCTGTTCCAGCGCGCCGATCGCGAGCGGACTGCCGGGCAGCCGCACGCTGACGAGCCGGCGGATCACCTGGGCGTGCAGATGGCGCAGCCGGCGGTTCAACCGGCGCCAGCGTCTGCTGTGCGGCTGGCGGCCCACCGCACGCTCGATCACCATCGAGGCGGTGAAGATCGCGGCGTAGGCCTGGTCGCGCAGCCGGCCGACCTGCGCATCGCCCTGGGCCACGACGGGAGCGTTCATGTAGGCCGAGACCGCCTCGGCGGCCGCGTCGACCGCGTCGTGCTCGGGCCGGTCGCGCTGGGCGACCTGCAGCAGCAGCGACGTGGCACCGGCCACCCCGACGCCGAGCGCCCCGGCGAGCACGACGGTGCCGACCGGCATGCCGACGTGGGTCAGGTAGGACGCGATCGCGGCGCCGATGATGAGGAACATCGGCCCCGGACGATCGCCGACGAACGTGTTGAATCCGAGGACTCCGATCACACCGACCACGGCCAGGGTCACCGTGAGCACGGCGGGTGATCCTCCGGCGAGTGCGCCGAGGGTCACGGCGAGCACATAACCGGCCGCCGTGCCGGTCAGCACGGGCAGTCGGGTGCGCCAGGGAGTGGTCGGGGCGCTGAACCCCAGGAACGCCCCCGTGAGGCCGATCAATCCGTTGCGCGGTCCGAGGACGGCCGTCAGCACGACGACGGCGACCGTCACCGTCGCCGTGGCGTGCAGCGCGAACTTCCACCGCCCGGGTGCCGGCTTCACCTCGGTGAAATCCACCAGGTGCCGGCCGGCGGCACCGGCGACGGCGCTGAGGTCGATCATCGGCGTCGGTCGGGCGCATCCTCCGCGTCGCCCACGCGAGAACGCAGCAGGCGGCGTAGTGACTCCAGCCTCGAGGGGCCCGCGTCACCCGCGTGGCCGGCGTCGACCCAGTCGCCCAGGCCGCACTCCGGCTCGTCGTGCGTGCAGCCGCGAGGGCACGCATCGGTGCCGCCGGCGAGGTCGGGGAAGAGGTGCACGATGTGGTCGGGATCGACGTGGGCGAGGCCGAACGACCGCACGCCCGGCGTGTCGATCACCCAGTCGCCGCCGTCGAGTTCGAGTGCGATCGCCGAGGTGGACGTATGCCGTCCGCGCCCGGTGACGGCGTTGACGTGTCCGGTGGCACGCTCGGCGGTGGGCACGAGGGCGTTGACGAGCGTCGACTTGCCGACCCCGGAGTGTCCGACGAGGACGGTCGTGTGCCCGGCCAGGGCCGTGCGCAGCGAGTCGAGTCCGTCGACAGGACAGGCGGATCCGGGCCTACACGAGGATGCCGTTGACGTCACCACGTGCGGCACGTCGAGCGCGGCATACCGGTCCAGGAAGTCGTGCGGGTCAGCCAGGTCGGCCTTGGTCAGGACGAGCAGCGGCTCCAGTCCGGCGTCGTAGGCCGCGACCAGGCATCGATCGACCATGCGCGGGCGCGGCTCGGGGTCGGCGAGGGCGGTGACGATGGCGAGCTGGTCGGCGTTGGCGACGAGGACCCGCTCGACCGGGTCGGTGTCGTCGGCGGTGCGCCGCAGCACGGGGCGGCGCTCCTCGATGCGCACGATCCGTGCGAGCGTGCCCTCCCGGCCGGAGGTGTCACCGACCAGGGCGACGCGGTCCCCGACGACGATGCTGCGGCGGCGCAGTTCGCGAGCGCGCATGGCCTGCACCTGCCGGCCGTCCAGCAGACAGGTCCACCGGCCGCGGTCCACTCCGGTCACCATGGCGATCACGGCGTCCTTGTGGGCCGGTCGGGTCTTCGTGCGGGGTCGGCTGCCGCGTTTCGCACGCACGGGAGCATCGCTCTCGTCGTAGCGAAACCGGGAAGTCACGCGGTGGCGGGGACGGTGCCGAGCATCTCGGACCACAGGTGGGTGAAGGTGGGCAGAGTCTTGCCGACGGTGGCGATGTCCTCGATCACGACGCCCGGCACGCGAAGCCCCAGCACCGCGGCCGCCATCACCATCCGGTGGTCGGCATACGTGTGGAACAGCCCGCCGCGCAACGGGGCCGGGCGGATCATGAGCCCGTCGTCGAGTTCCTCGGCGTGTCCCCCGAGGGCATTCAACTCGGCGGTCAGGGCGGCCAGCCGGTCGGTTTCGTGGTGGCGAAGGTGGGCGATACCACGCAGGTAGGACGGGGAGTCGGCCAGCGCGGCGAGCGCGGCCACGACCGGGGTGAGTTCGCCGACGTCGTGCATGTCGACGTCGATCCCGCCGATGGTGCCGTCGGACGCGACGGTCAGGCCGTCTCGGTCCAGCCGCACGGATGCTCCCATGCCGTCGAGGATGTCCCGTAGGCCGTCGCCCGCCTGCGTCGTCGCCTGCGGCCAGTCGGGGACGGTCACCGTTCCGCCGGTGGCGAGAGCGGCCGCCAGGAACGGCGCGGCGTTGGACAGGTCGGGTTCGACGTCGACCTCGAGGCCGTTGATCTCCGACGGCTCGACCCGCCAGCGGTTGACTTCTCCGTCGTCGACGATCACCCCGGCGTCGCGTAGCGCCTCCACGGTCATCGCGACGTGGGGTTGGGAGGGGATGGGTTTGCCCTCGTGGACCACGGTCAGCCCGTCGTCGAAGCGGGCTCCGGCCAAAAGCAGGCCCGAGATGAATTGGGACGACGAGGACGCATCGAGTCGGATCGTGCCGCCGGCGACCCGTCCGTGCCCGGTCACCGTGAAGGGCAGGGCGTCGCCGTCGACCTCGACGCCGAGGGTGCGCAGGGCGGTGGTGACCGGGCCGACCGGGCGGCGGCGGGCGGCGTCGTCGCCGTCGAGCCGGATGGCTCCCTCGGCCAGCGCGGCCACCGGGGGAAGGAAGCGCATCACCGTGCCGGCCAGGCCGCAGTCGATCGTCGCGGGGCCGCGCAGCGGGGCGGGGGTGACCAGCACGGTGTCGGCCGTGCCTCCCTCGTCCGTGTCGTCCTCGATGACCGCGCCGAGGGCCCGCAGCGCGGCGACCATCAGCGAGGTGTCCCGCGAGCGCAGCGGCCACCGCAGCCGGGAGGGCTCGCAGGCGAGGGCGGACAGCACGAGGAAACGGTTGGTCAGCGACTTGCTGCCGGGCACGGTCACCGTGGCGTCCACGGCCTGCGCGGCGGTCGGTGCCGGCCAGTCGGTGCTCGCGACGGTGGTATCAGGAGGGGCCGATCTATCCATTACGGCATACGGTAGCCCGGCCACTCGGTTTCGTGTGCCCGCGCCCGCGAACCGTGTCGTGTTCGCCGTCGACGGGTCGGGCCGGGGGCATGCTGCGCTCGCATCCAGTCTGCCTCCGCAAGCTCCGGCAGACGGCCAGTCCCATCCACGCTCCCTCCGCATACCCCCGGCCCTCCTGTGTCCGCTGCCGGCGCGGGTGTCCCACCTATGCTGTGCGCATGTGTGGGCGGTATGCGGCGAGCTTCACCCCGGACGACCTGGTCGACGAGTTCGAGGTGGAGCAGGACGGGACGAGCGATCACTCGCGCTCGCTGCTGGCCAGGCCGCAGGACCCGCCGCCGGGGCGCCCGGACTGGAACGTCGCCCCGACCAAGGAGGCGCCGGTGATCTTGTCCCGCCGCCCGAAGGGCGAGGACGGCGCCGCGGTGCGCCAGTTGCGGCTGCTGACGTGGGGCCTGGTGCCGAGCTGGTCACGCGACACCAAGGGCGGCGTGCGGATGATCAACGCGCGCGCCGAGACGCTGCTGGACAAGCGTGCCTACGCCAAGGCGGCGACCTCACGGCGCTGCCTGGTGCCGGCCGACGGCTGGTATGAGTGGCAGGCCAGCCCGGTCGCGACCAACGCCAAGGGCAAGCCGCGCAAGCAGCCGTTCTTCATCCGCCGCGCCGACGGGCGGCCCGCGGCCTTCGCCGGGATCTACGAGTTCTGGCGTGACCGGGCGCTGCCGGAGGGCGACCCGGACGCGTGGCTGGTGACCTACGCGATCGTCACCCAGGCTGCGGAGCCCGGCCTCGACCGCATCCACGACCGGCAGCCGCTGGTGCTCGACCGCGACACCTGGAGCGCCTGGCTCGATCCCGAGCGGACCGCGCCGGACGCGGTGCGCGAGCTCCTGGCCGATCCCTCGCCCGGCAGGTTCGAGGCGTGGCCGGTCTCGAGCGCGGTCGGCGCGAACCGCAACAACGGACCCGGGTTGATCACGCCCGTCCCGGACGGTGAGCTGGTCGGGGTCGTCGATCCCGCGACCGGCGAGGTGATCGGCGGCTGACGAGGCGCGATCGGCGCGCATTCGACCCACGAGACGACCCGAACGTGGCAGGCTGAACCTCATGACGGTCAAGGAGATCGAGACACCCGTAGGCGTGGCTCGGGCGCACGTCGAGCGGGTCAAGGATCCGCGCGGTTCCCTCGTGGTCGGCCACGGCGCGGGCGGTGGCATCGAGACCGGAGACTTGCGTGCGTTGCGCCGGCTGCGCTACGAGGGGTGGAACTACGTGCGGGTGGAGCAGCCGTGGCGGGTCGCGGGCAAGAAGGTCGCGCCCGCTCCGGCCACCCTCGACAAGGCCTGGGTGCCCATCATCGAGGCACTGATGACCGGGCGTTGGGCCCTGACCGAGCCGCTGGTCGTCGGCGGCCGCTCGGCCGGGGCGCGCGTGGCGTGCCGCACCGCCGAGCGGGTCGGTGCCGACGGGGTCCTCGCGATGGCCTTCCCGCTGCATCCACCGGGCAAGCCGGACAAGTCCCGCGCGGCGGAGGCCACCGGCGTGCTGGACCTCGGCCTGCCCCTGGCCGTGATCCAGGGGGAGCGCGACCCGTTCGGGAACCCGGACGAGGTGCGTGCCGCTCTGGGGCAACGGGCCAACATCTTCGCGGCCAAGGGCACCCATACCTTCACCGGTGACCCGACCGACGTGCTCACCGAGGTCAAGACCTGGCTCGACGGCATCCAGCCGCAGCCGTAGCCCCGAGGGGAATGTCGGGCACCGAGTCGACGTTGTCCTCAGCGTCAGACCGCTCGTCGAAGGAGATTCCTTGTTTGTGGCACCGTGCGCGCCGACCGGCCAGATCCCGGCTGCGGCCGACCTCATCCCACCGACCGGCTCGGAGCGTCCCGACGCGTCCGGCAGGCTAGGCTGGACGACGATGACGAGCAACGATCGCCCCCAGGCGCGGGCGCCACAGCAGACGCTCGACGACGGTCGGGTGGACGTCGCGACGGAGTCGGCCGACGAGCGGGCCGCGCGGTTCGAGCGCGACGCGATGCCCTACCTCGACCAGCTCTACAGCGCGGCCCTGCGCACCACACGCA
>CAZMLG010000084.1:0-12792 GCA_964566985.1 uncultured Intrasporangiaceae bacterium | reverse complement strand
AGACCACCACTCAGCCCACGAACCCGACTGGCGTGTTACTGACCCACGCTCCTAGTGTGTCGTCCCCTTCGACCCGAACATGATGTCGTCCCAACTGGGGACCGCGGGACGTCCACGTCGTGACGCGGACGGGCGCTGTGGGGGAGTCGTGACCTCGTCGTCGGCCGGCTCCGCCTCCCGCGCGGTCTTCTCCGGCTCGTCCTGCGGTGCCGGCTCGGGAGCCTCCTTCGTCGCCGACGCGGATCCGGCCGGGTCCGCGTCGGCGGGCTCGGCCTCACCTTCGCCCGGCGCGTCGGGAGCGGTGTCGTCGGCCTTGGGCCGTGAGCGGGCCTTCTTCTTCTTGCCCTTGCGGCGCGCGGGACGTGCCGGCTCCTCGGGCTCACCGAAGTCGTCCGGGAACAGTTGGGCCGTGCCGGTCACCGGATCGTGGTCGGTCGGCTCGTCGGAGTCCGTCGGCTGCTCGCCGGCCGAGGGTTCGGACAGCTCCTCGGGCGCCGGATGGGAGCCGAGCGGTGGCGCGGCAGCCGCATCGACGTCGACGTGCTCCTGTGGCTGGGCGTCGACGGGACCGTCGCCACGGCTGGCCGGCCCGGCCGGTGCCGTGGAGCGACCGTGGCGGCGCCCCTTGCGGCGGCGGCCGGCACGTTCGCGCATGGCGGACACGAGATCCACCGGGTCGTCGGCGTCGCCCTCGCCGGTCGGACCGACCGGCTCCGACGGCACCTGGGTCGCCGCAGCCGTGCCCCCGGTGCGGCGGCTCACCCGCACCGGCCCGGCCTCGAGACCGCCCTCGGCCTCGACGTCGTAGACCGGCTCGTCGCGCCGACGCGAGGTGGTCGGCACCGGCCCGACCGGCCCGCCGGCCTGATCGTCCTCACCGAGCCAGCGCGCCTCGTCGTCGGTCGCGCTGATGGTCCGGTCGGTGGGGTCGAAGAGCCAGGTCGCCTGGCGCTCGCGGCCTCCCGCCGTGAAGCGGCAGACGACGCTCCACCGCCCCTGTTCTCCCTTCCAGGAGTCCCATGCGACCCCGTCCGGGTCCACCCCACGAGCGGTGAGGCGCGAGGAGACGCGCTCGTCGAAGGTGGCGTCGGAGGCTCCGGCGCGCCCACGCAGTGGCAACGCGCGCACCATGCCGGCGATGTGGTCTCGCTCGGCCTGGATGGGGCCGGCATACCGCTCGATCTTGGCGTGCGGCCAGCCGGATCGTTCGACGACCTCGTCGACGCTCGCGCCGGCGCGCAGCATCGCCTGGATGTCGCGCGGGCGCATGGATTCGTCGACCTCCACGGCCCGTCGGGGCGCGGTGCCGGAGGCGGCACGGGTGCCGTCGTCGAAGACCGTGCGCGCGCGGGCCGTCGTGACGACCGACGTCCCCTGCGGCCGGGCCGCGTCGCGCAGCCCGTCGTCGAGGGGGACGCGAAACTGGTTTCCTTCGGAATCGGCCAACACGAGGTGTTCGCCGTCGTCGTGGACGCCGACAAGGCGCAGGTCCTGCATCTGGTTCTCGCTTCCCTTACCCGGAGATTCTCCAACCTTGCCACGACCATCGACCAGCCGGACGCAGGGCACGCCGCACGGGTAGCGTTTCGACCGTCATGCTCACCGACCACACCACCCTTCAGCTCGTGCTGGATCTCGGCGGAGTTTTCGTCTTCGCCCTGTCCGGCGGGCTCGTCGCCGTGTCCAAACGGCTCGATGCGGTCGGGGTGTTGGTGTTGGCCTGGGTCGCCGGGCTCGGCGGGGGCACCGTGCGGGACGTGCTGATCGGGGCCGTGCCGCCGGACGGGATCTCCGACTGGCGGGTGATGGTCGCGGCGTGCGTGGCCGGGGTGTCGACCTTCTTCCTCCACCCGCGGCTGGCCCGGATCTCGCGCCTGGTGCGCGTGCTGGACGCCGCGGGGCTGTCGCTGTTCGCCGTGTCCGGGTCGTTCAAGGCACTGGCCTGGGGCATGCCGCCGATGGTGTGTGTCGTCGTCGGCGTCATCACCGCCGTCGGCGGCGGCCTGATCCGCGACGTCATCGTCGGGCGCATCCCCGAGGTCCTGCGCCGCGAACTGTATGCCGTGCCGGCGCTGATCGGCGCGCTGATCGTGGTGCTGGCCGCCCAGTGGGGGCATCTGTCGCCCCTCGTACTCTGGATGGCGGTCGCCGTCTGCTTCGTGGTGCGCATGACGGCGGTCGTGCTCGATCTGAATGCCCCACACCCCCTGCGGACAGGAGACCAGCCGTGAGTGACGTCGACCTCGAGCCCTACGACGCCGTCCTGCTGCTGTCCTTCGGTGGCCCGGAGGGCCCCGACGAGGTCATGCCGTTCCTGCGCCGGGTCACCGCCGGCCGCGGCATCCCCGACGAGCGGCTGGAGGACGTCGCCCACCACTACGACCTGTTCGGCGGCAAGAGCCCCATCAACGACCAGTGCCGGGCGTTGCGTGCGGCGGTGGAGGCCGAGCTGCGTCGGCGCGGCAGCCGGATCCCGGTGCTGTGGGGCAACCGCAACAGCGAGCCGTTCCTGACCGACGTCCTGCGCGACGCGCACGAGCAGGGGTTGCGGCGCGTCGTCGTGATCACCACGAGTGCCTACGCGTCCTACAGCTCGTGCCGCCAGTATCGCGAGAACATCGCCGAGTCGCTCGAGATCCTCCGGGGGGAGGGCCGCGACCTGGTGGTCGACAAGATCCGCCAGTACGCCACCCACCCGGGATTCGCCCGAGCCAACATCCGCCTGGTCACCGAGGCGGTGCGCGCGTGCGGCCAGCCCGACGACGACCGCCTCCGCGTCGCGTTCGTGACCCACTCGATCCCCGAGGGGATGGCGGACACGTCCGGCCCGGGGGACGGCGAGGGCAATCTCTACGAGCACCAACACGACGAGATCGCCCACGTCGTGCTCGACGAGGCGGGGATCACCCTCGACCGGGATCTGTCCGGCGCGCTCGTCTACTGCTCGCGCTCCGGCCCGCCCACCCAGCCCTGGCTCGAACCGGACGTGAGCGACTATCTGCGTGAGCAGGCCGCCCGAGGGATCACGGACGTGGTCGTCGCGCCGATCGGGTTCATCTCCGATCACATGGAGGTGGTGTTCGACCTCGACACGGAGGCGGCGCAGACGGCCGACGAACTCGGCCTCCGCATGACGCGGGTGCCGACGGTCGGGGTGGACCCCGAGTTCGTGGCCGCCCTGGTCGATCTGACCGCGGAGCGCGCCGACCAGGCGCGAGGCGGCGACCCGACCATGGCCTCATGGCCCGGCGAGCCGATGCCTGCCGTGTGCCGTGCCGGGTGCTGCCCCAATCTGCGGGAGGCGAAGCCGGCGGCCTGCGGTCTCGACTGAGGCCGGCCCGCGGACCCGCCGTGAGGCAGAGGCATACCGTGTCGGGCATGGATGTGAGCCTGGCCCACCTGGAAGATCTTGCCTGCACCGTCGCCGTCGAGGCGGGTCGGCTCGTGGTCGACGAGCGGCCGGATGCGCTGGGCGTGGCCAGGACGAAATCGACCGACGTCGACATCGTCACGGTCATGGACCAGCGCAGCGAGCAGTTGCTGCACTCCCGACTGGAGGAGATGCGCCCCCGGGACGGTGTGCTCGGGGAGGAGGGTGCCGCGCGCCCGTCGGAGTCCGGCCTCACCTGGGTGCTGGACCCGATCGACGGCACCGTCAACTACCTCTACCGCTACCCCGCGTATGCCGTGTCGGTCGCGGCATGCACCGGTGATGTGCGGACCCCCGGCGCCTGGCGGCCGGTGGCCGCAGCCGTCTACAACCCTGCCTCGGACGAGCTCTTCCACGCCCACGAGGGAGGCGGCGCCCGGATGCGGGTCGCCGGCACGGACGCCCCGCTGCACGTCAGCCGCGAGCGGACGCTCGGACACGCTCTGCTGGGCACCGGGTTCGGCTACGACCCCGCCGTGCGAGAGCAGCAGGGTCGGTTGCTCACCACCGTGCTGCCGAAGGTGCGTGACATCCGTCGTGGGGGCAGCGCCGCGCTGGACCTGTGCTCGATCGCGGCGGGGCGACTGGACTGCTACTACGAGTCCGGCCTCAACGCGTGGGACATGGCCGGCGGAGCCTTGGTCGTCACCGAGGCCGGCGGGGTGCTGTTGGGCCGCGGCGACGGTCCCGCCGGACCCGATCTGGTGGTCGCCGGCCCGGCCGACCTGGCGGGCGAACTGCACGCCCTCGTCGGCCCATGACGCCCCGTGGTCCGACCTGTATCTCCGGCGGGTCGACCCCGCTGTGGACGGATTCGACATGATGAGGCACAATTCCCGCCCGAGCGGGCACAAATCCGGCGCGTGCAGCGTTATTGCGGCCAAGAGGACCCGTGAACCATCCGCGGTGGGTGGTGTGGCGGACACGAGAGACGGAGAGGTCAGAGATGGCAACTGATTACGACGCCCCGCGCAAGAACGACGACGACATCAACTCGGACTCCATCGAGGAGTTGAAGACACGGCGCGTCGACAAGAACTCCAGCAGCGTCGAGACGGACGAGGCCGAGCAGGCCGAGGGCTTCGAGCTGCCGGGCGCCGACCTGTCCGGCGTGGAGCTGTCGGTGCGCGTGCTGCCCCGGCAGGCCGACGAATTCACCTGTTCCAAGTGCTTCCTGGTGCACCACCGCAGCCAGCTCGCCAAGGAGGTCGGCGGACTGCCGGTCTGCACCGAGTGCGCCGCCTGACCGTGACCACCGTGCCGGTGCAGGTCACCTACCTCGACCCCGGGCTGCCATCTCCGTCGTATGCACGCCCGGGTGACGCAGGACTCGATCTGTGCGCGCGCGAGGACGCGACGCTGCCTCCGGGGGAGCGTGCCCTGGTGCCGACCGGGATCGCGCTCGCGATCCCCGAAGGGTATGCCGGGTTCGTCCACCCCCGATCGGGACTCGCCCACCGCCACGGGGTGACCTGCGTCAACGCTCCCGGCACGATCGACTCGGGATATCGCGGCGAGATCAAGGTCGACCTGATCAACCTCGACCCGAGGGAAACGTTCCGCGTCGGGCGGGGGGACCGGATCGCGCAACTGGTCGTGCAGCAGGTCGCGCACGTCGAGCTGATCGAAGCCGATTCGCTTCCCGACAGCGTGAGGGGCCACACTGGACATGGAGCCAGCGGCGGCTTCGGCGGCCGACTCGGGTCGCCCACCGCGGTCGCCGAGCAGTGATCCGTCCGTACCGAGCGAAACAAGAGGCATGACCGTCGTGGGAATCTTCCGTCGCAAAGCCAAGGCTTCCGACACACCGGCCGCACCGGTCGACGAGAAGCAGCTCGTCGACGACGAGGTGGGCGACGACACCGCGGACGCGACGTCGGACGTGGAGGACGCCGACACCGTCGGGCACGAGCAGGATGACGCCGGCGAGACGGGCGACACCCACGATTCCGACGATTCCGACGATTCCGACGAGCTCGATGACGCGGGCGACCACGACGGCGAGTCCGACGAGGCGCGGCGAGCGGACGAGGGCGAGGAGGACTCCTCGGAGCGGCTGCCGCGGCCCTACCCGGTGGACCGATCCGAGGGGCCGTTCGACCGTGACGAGGTCGACGACCTCGATGACCGGCTCGACTTCGGGTCGCTGGCGATCGTGGGCATCGAAGGCATGGAGTTGCGCCTCGACGTCGACGACGACAATCAGCAGGTGACCGGGCTGACCGCCGTCGTGGGGCAGTCGGCATGCCAGTTGCAGGCCTTCGCCGCCCCCAAGTCTCGCGGCATCTGGGACGGCATCCGTGACGACATCGCCGACGGCCTGCTCAGCGGTGGGGGGACCGCCGAAGAGCGCCTCGGGCCCCTCGGGATCGAACTACACGTGCGGATGCCGGGGCGCGGCTCCGACGGGCGCACCACCTACTCACCGGCCCGCTTCATCGGCGTCGACGGGCCCCGGTGGTTCCTGCGGGCCGTGCTGTCCGGTGCCGCCGCCGTCGACGAAGCGCAGGCGGAGCCGTTCCTGGAATACATCCGCCGCGTCGTCGTGATCCGTGGTGGGGACGCCCGCGCGCCGCGTCAGTTGCTGCCGCTCACCGTCCCGGCCGAACTCGTCGGCGAGCCGGACCAGCCGGTCGAGGACGCCGACGGCGCTCCGAATGCCGATGATCTGAAGCCGTTCGAGCGGGGTCCGGAGATCACGGAGGTCCAGTGACGATGGCCGTGGGGTCGCGGCTGGCACGTGCCGCCGCCAAACTGGTGCGTTCACCCGGCTCGATCGAGCGCGAGGAGTTGCAGGAGGTCTGTGCCGGCCTGGGCGGCACCCCGATCGAGCAGGCGAAGGATGGCCAGGTCAGCGAATGCGCAGGCACCGTGCAGTGCCTCAGCCTGCGGCCGCGCGGCACCGAACCGGCCGCGCTCGTGGTCGATCTCGACGACGGCAGCCGCACCATGCACCTGGTCTGGCTCGGCCGGCGACAGATCGCCGGCATCGAGCCGGGAATCTTCTTGAAGGTGCGCGGGCGGGTGCTCTACCGCAAGGGCGTGCCGACGATCTTCAACCCGATCTACGAGATCAAGCCCGGCGGCGCGGCTCACTGACCGGCGGTCACAGCCCGTCGTGGGTGACGGTGCGGATGTCGTCCGGACTGCGGCCGGTCATCGCGGCCCCGAGGGCCGGCTCGGCATCCGGGGTCGTGATGAAGAGCAGTTCGTCGTGGGCCTCGATGGAGTCGTCGTGCGTGGGGGCGATCGGCATCTCGTCGCGGATGATGCCGACCAGCACCGAGTCGCCGGGGAGGCGTAGCGCTCCCACCGCGCGCCCGATCGAGGGACTGTCCTCCGGGACGGTGATCTCCACCATCGTGGCGCGCCCCTGTTGGAACTGGAACAAGCGCACCAGGTCGCCGACGCTCACCGCCTCCTCGACGAGCGCGGTCATGAGCCGGGGGGTCGACACCGCGACATCGACACCCCAGGCCTCGTCGAACATCCACTCGTTCTTGGGGTTGTTGACGCGGGCGACGGTGCGGGGGACTCCGAACTCGGTCTTGGCCAGCAGCGAGACGACGAGGTTGACCTTGTCGTCGCCTGTGGCGCACACGACCACGTCACAGTCCTCGAGGCCGGCCGCGTGGAGGGTCGAGGTCTCGCAGGCGTCCGCGAGCAGCCAGGAGGCCTCCGGGATCGTGCGGGTCCGGGCCTCGTCGAGCAGGTTGTCGATGAGCAGCACCTGGTGGCCGTTGTAGATCAATTCGTGGGCGATCGAGCGGCCCACGCTGCCGGCACCGACGACGACGACACGCATGACGGAATCCTCCCTGGACTACTGGTCGAGGTTCTTCGGGGCGGCGAGGAAGTGCTCGACCTGCTCGAGCCGATCGTGATGGACCATCAGGTGCACGAGGTCGCCCTCCTGGAAGACGGTGTCGGGCTCGGGGAGGATCCCGGTCCCGAGCCGGGTGAGATAGGCGACCCGGGTGCCGCTGGCCGACGCGATCGTGTCGAACCGGGTGCCGACCCAACTGACGTGCAACGGCACCTCGGCCAGAGTGATCTGGCCGCTGGGCTCGGTCATCTCCGGCAGCGCCCCCTTGGGCAGCACCCGGCGCATCACCTGATCGGTGGTCCATCGGACGGTCGCGACGGTGGGTATGCCGAGGCGCTGGTAGATCTCGGCGCGCCCGGGGTCGTAGATGCGGGCGACGACGTGGGTGACGTCGAACGTCTCGCGGGCGACACGGGCGGCCAGGATGTTGGAGTTGTCACCGCTGCTGACGGCCGCGAACGCGTCGGCCTCACGGATGCGTGCCTCCCGGAGGGTGTCGCGATCGAACCCGATGCCCGTCACCCGCCGGCCGACGAAGTCGGTGCCCAGGCGCCGGAACGCCGTCTCGTCGCGGTCGATGATCGCCACGCTGTGGCCCTGTTGCTCCAGGCTGAGCGCCAGCATCGAGCCGACGCGCCCGCAACCCATGATGACGAAGTGCACCATCCGACCGTACCGGAGCCACTTCGACTTCGTGGGGTGCCTCGGCGGGGTCCTCGCGAAGTATCGAAGGGAGCCTGCGACCGGAGAACTTCGTGGGGTGCCTCGGCGGGGTCCTCGCGAAGTATCGGAGGGAGCCTGCGACCGGAGAACTTCGTGGGGTGCCTCTAGACTGCCTGCTTGTGTCGGTGACAGGGCGGACGCTCAAGCGTCTGGTGGTCGGGCGTGCGATGCGCAGTGACCGGCTCGGTGACACCCTCTTGCCGAAGAAGCTGGCGTTGCCGGTGTTTGCGAGCGACGCGCTGTCGTCGGTCGCCTACGCTCCGGACGAGATCCTCATCACTCTGGGTGCGGCCGGTGGATCCTTCGCCGCGCTCCATTCGTGGAAGATCGCGATCGGGGTCGTGTTCGTCATGGCGGTCGTCGTGGCGTCCTATCGACAGAACGTGCGTGCCTATCCCTCCGGCGGCGGTGACTACGAGGTCGCGACCGTCAATCTGGGGGCGAAGGCCGGCCTGACGGTCGCGTCCGCGCTCCTGGTCGACTACACGCTGACGGTCGCCGTGTCCGTCTCCTCCGGCGTGCAGAACGCGGCCGCCGCGATCCCGTTCTTCCAGGGCAGGGAGGTCTGGGTCGCGGTGGCTCTGGTCGTGCTGCTGACGGCGCTCAATCTGCGTGGTGTGCGAGAGTCGGGCACGCTGTTCGCGGTGCCGGTCTACCTGTTCATGTTCGGTGTCGCGATGCTCGCGATCGTCGGGTTCATCCGCAAACTGATCGGCGACCTGCCGATGTCCGCCAGCGCGAAATACACGCTCGTCCCGCAGGACCACATGGACGATCTGGGCCAGTTGGCGATGATCTTCCTGCTGTTGCGGGCGTTCTCGAGCGGCTGTGCCGCCCTCACCGGGGTGGAGGCGATCTCCAACGGGGTGCCGGCCTTCAAGAAGCCGAAGAGCAGGAATGCGGCCACGACACTGTTGATGATGGGCACGATCGCGGTGTTGATGCTCGGGGCGATCGTCACGCTGTCGGCGTGGACCCGGATCCGGATGCAGGACCCGGATGCGCCCGGTCGGTTGCTGCTGCACGGGAAACCGGTCGTCGGATACCACGAGGACACCGTGCTCGGGCAGCTCGCACACGCCGTGTTCCAGGGGTTCACCCCGGGCATGGTCTACGTGTCGATCGTCACCGCAGTCATCCTGGTGCTGGCGGCGAACACCGCCTTCAACGGATTCCCGGTCCTCGCCTCGATTCTTGCCCGGGACGGTTTCCTGCCGCGCCAGTTGCACACGCGCGGCGACCGATTGGCCTACTCCAACGGCATACTCATCCTCGCCGGCGCGGCGGTGTTCCTGATCGTGATGTACGACGCCGAGACGACCCGGCTGATCCAGCTCTACATCGTCGGGGTGTTCGTGTCGTTCACCACCAGTCAGATCGGGATGATTCGGCACTGGAACCGGCACCTGCGCGAGGACGACGCGTCGGCGGTCGAGCGGCGCCGGATGCGCCGATCCCGGGTGATCAACGCGGTCGGTGCCGTGATGGCGGGGGTCGTGCTGGCGGTCGTCCTCGTGACCAAGTTCGTGCACGGCGCCGGGTATGCCGTGGCGGCGATGGTCGTGTTGTTCTGCCTGATGCTGGGCATCCAGCGTCACTACGCCGGCGTGAAGCGCGAACTCGAGGTGCTCGATGACGCGGAGGAGCAGTTGTTGCCCTCGCGGGTGCATGCGATCGTGCTTGTCTCGAAGATCCACAAGCCGACGATGCGAGCACTGACCTATGCCCGCGCGACCCGGCCGTCGGTGCTGGAGGCGCTCACCGTCGACGTCGACCCCGAGGACACCAAGGCGCTGCAGGCCGAGTGGGAGCGCCGGGAGATCCCGATCACGCTGAAGGTGGTCGCGTCGCCGTATCGGGAGATCACCCGCCCGGTCATCCGTTACGTGAAGTCGGTGCGCCGTGACAGCCCGCGCGACGTGGTGATGGTCTACATCCCCGAATACGTCGTCGGGCGGTGGTATGAGCAACTGCTGCACAACCAGTCGGCACTGCGCCTGAAGAGCCGCCTGTTGTTCACCCCGGGTGTGATGGTGGCGAGCGTGCCGTGGCAGCTACGGTCGTCGCAAGGACAAGAGCAGCGATTCGACGGGCCGGCACCGGGATCGGTCCGGCGAGGAGGACGATGAGCAACCCCAGACGACGGCGACAGGGCCGCGAGCCACGCACGCCGTCCGCCCCGTCGCGGGTCGGCGAACGCCTGACCCTCGAGGTGGAGAACGTCGCCCACGGCGGGCACTGCGTGGCCCGCCACGAGGGGCGGGTCGTGTTCGTCCGGCATACCCTGCCGGGGGAGAAGGTGGTCGCCGAGATCACCGACGGCACGACGACGTCACGCTTCCTGCGCGCCGACGCGGTCGAGGTGCTGAGGGCTTCCCCGCATCGTGTCGATCCGCCGTGTCCGTGGTCGGGTCCGGGGCGCTGTGGCGGGTGCGACTGGCAGCACGTCGCCGTGGCGCACCAACGTGAACTCAAGGCGGCGGCGGTGGCCGAGCAGCTGCGGCGGATCGCGCACATCGACCGGGACGTCGTGGTCGAGAAGCTGCCCGGGGCCGACGACGGCCTGCACTGGCGGACGCGCGTCGAACTCGCGATCGACCGGCAGGGGCGCAGCGGATTCCGCGCGCACCGGTCGCATCGGATCGTCGCGGTGGACGACTGCCTCATCGCGGCCGAGGGCATCGCCGACACCGGAGTCTTCGACGGGAGCTGGCCGCCGGGGGTCAAGGGCGTCGAAGCCGTGGCGCCGTCGGAGGGGCATCCGGTGATGGTGACTCTGCCGGAATTGGACGAGCCGCCGCCGGTGACGGAGCTCGTGCGCACCGAGCGGCACGGGAGTCATCGTTTCGCGCTGGGGGCCCGAAGCTTCTGGCAGGTGCACCCGGGCGCCGCCGCGACCTTCGTCGACCACGTGATGGACGAGCTCGCCCCGGCGCCGGGGGAGCGCGTGCTCGACCTGTATTGCGGGGTGGGGGTGTTCGCCGCGTTCCTCGCGCAGGCGGTGGGCGCCGGCGGCGAGCACGGGGTCGTGGTCGGTGTCGAGGGCGATGAGCGCGCCGCGGAGGATGCCGACGCCAACATGGCGGGCGACACGGTCCGCCTGGTGTGCGGCGACGTGGGGGAGGTGCTCGCGTCCCCGGTGGTCGCCGAGGAACTCGGACAGGCCGGCGGGCCGGCGGATGTCGATCTGGTCGTGCTCGATCCGCCGCGCGCCGGAGCGGGCAAGGAGGTGATGCAGCGGCTGGCGCTCATGTCACCGCGCGCCATCGCCTACGTCGCCTGTGATCCGGCGGCCCTCGCCCGTGATCTGTCGTATGCCGCGGAGTTGGGGTACGAGCTCGACACCCTGCGGGCGTTCGACGCCTTCCCGATGACCCACCACGTCGAGTGCATCGCGACCCTTCGCCCGGCCGATTGACCCCGAGTCACCGCCTGGCTGATTGAGTAGGTCGAGCGCCCCGGCGCGGGGCCACCACCTGGCTGATTGAGTAGGTCGAGCGCTCCGGTGCGGGGCCACCGCCTGGCTGATTGAGTAGGTCGAGCGCCCAGCGCGAGACCGTATCGAAATCCGCCGACCCGGCCCCGGCGCAGAGGACCGGCGCAGAGCATCGGCGCGTGGCCCGGATTCGTGGCACGCTGACGTCTATGTGGACGGAAGCCGAGGACCTGGCTTTGCGCTCTGCGGCGATCGAATGGTTGAAGGCTCGCACCAACGACGGGCTCGATTCCTTGACGAGCGAGGAGATCGCCCAGTTCACCTTCCGCGGGGAGCGCTTCCGGCTGATGGATCGGCAACGAGGCATTCGCAAGCCCAAGGAACTGGGCTCGGCGTTGTCGATTCGCACGATCTACCGGCCCGAGGGGTCGGCCAGGCCCTACGAGGACGACATGGGCCCGGACGGCCTCGTGCGCTACAAGTGGCGGGGCGACGATCCCCACCACCCCGAGAATCGAGCACTTCGCGACGCGATGCGCCTGGCCGTTCCGCTGATCTGGTTCTGGGGAGTGGGCACGGCCCTGTACAAGCCGATTTTTCCCATCTATCTGATCCACGAAGAGCCACTGGCACAACAGTTCGTCGTCGCCACGGATGGCTTGCAGCACTTGCAGTCCACGGGCTCGCAGGTGGAGGAAGTCCTCCGCAGGTATCTGCGCGCGGAGACGACTCGGCGGCTTCATCAGCCCGTGTTCCGAAGCATGGTCATGCGCGCCTACAACACGAGGTGCGCCGTGTGCGAACTGCGGCACAGCGTGCTGCTGGATGCCGCGCACATCGTCGAGGACCGGCACGACCTCGGCGTGGCCGCGGTCCGCAACGGGCTGGCGCTGTGCAAAATCCATCATGCGGCCTACGACGCAGGGATTCTCGGCGTGACGCCGAAGCTGTCGATCGAGATCCGCGACGACGTCCTTCACGAGATCGACGGACCCTTGCTCGAGCACGGGCTCAAGGGGCTGCACGGACAGCGCCTGCGGATCCTGCCGATGCGTCGGGCCGAACGTCCGGATCCGGAGCTCCTCGAGATCCACTACTCCCGATTCCGGGCCTCGTGACATCGTCGACCCCCGGCGGACCCGGCCGAGTGCGCGATTCATGTCGAGTTGCCGGCCAGTAGGCGACACGAAACGCGCGCTCGATCATCGGGGTGAGCAAAGGGTCGGCTGCCCGAGGGGATCGTGCGTCGTCAGGGTTAGGTAGGCCTTCGCTGCGATTCGGCACGGGGATGTGGCATCATTATCTTGACGTCAAGATAAATCGACGAAGGAGTCGGCGTGAGCGCCAGCATGAACAGCTTCGAGGCGAAGGACAGCC
>CAZMLG010000083.1:0-12837 GCA_964566985.1 uncultured Intrasporangiaceae bacterium | reverse complement strand
CCATGACCTGCACGAGCTCGGCCGCACGGGAGTGGTCGCCGTCGGCGGGCACGGAGCCGTCCGACGCCTGCAGGAGGCGCAGTTCCTCGACGGCCGCCTTCAGCCGCAGCCACTCGGGCAGCGAGGCGCTGTCGCTGTGGGCCGCCGGCAGGGCGGTGACCGCGCGGCGGGCTCCGGAGGAGACCCAGGAGACGAGGTTGCCCCAGAAGCGAAGGTGGTCCAGTTCGTGCAGGGAATCGTCGCCGATCAGATCGGAGTCGGCGAGCACGACGACGCGTCCGGCGCCGTGCCGCAGCGCGACCGCGAGCGGCTCACCCGCCGGGCCGGCCGTGGCGCTCGTGCGCGCCAGCACGATCGGGTCGCTCGCGGCGTGCAGGTCGAGGACGCCGGCGCGGTAGAAGCACAGCGACTCGACGCCGGCGAGCATGCCCTGGCCGCCGACCGCGACATCGGCGAGCACCCAACTGGCGTTGCCGTGGTGTCGCCGGCCGCCCTCGGCGCTCTCCTGCACCATCGTGCTGGTCACCGCGACACCGAAGCGCTCCAGCAGCTGTGCGACGTTGTTGCCGTAGGTGGCCTGGTTGCACTCGGCGAGGACGACCAGCCCGCCGCCGGCCTCGACATACGCCTCGATCGCGTCGATCTCCGTGTCCTCGAAGACCGGAGGCAGGTCACCGACGACCCGCTCGGACGTGCGGTCGGCGAGGTGATCGATGACGAAGACGTCGGCTCCCTCGAGCGCCTCGGCCGTGATGCGCCCGCCGGTGTGTCCGGTCACCTCGAAGCCGCGGCCGCGCAGCGCGTCCGCGGCCAGGGCGAGGCTGGAGTCGGCGGGGTTGGCCGGGTTCATCGCCGTCGCGACGGCCCGGTCCAGGGCCCAGGCGCTGCTGTGGGCCTGGTCGACGAGGACCGTCGGGAAGACGCTCGTGGTGGTGCTCATCAATCTCCCATCGAGGTGGTCGGGATCGTGCGATCACGTCGTGATATCGCCGATCGACGACAAGATTTGTTGCTGAAACGATCATATGGGAGAGATCTTGCGGCATCCAACTCAGGGGGCCGCCCGGTGATCACTTTGTTGGATCTCCTACTATTCTCGAAACCATGACCGTTCAGCGTCTGATGCCCACCGAGGAGAGCGCCGACCTGATCGAGCTCACCCGTGAGCTCGTGCGACGCGAGCTGGCACCCCGGGTCGATGCCGCGGAGGCCGCCGGCGAGATGCCGCGTGACGTGTTCACCACGCTCGGCGAGGCGGGCCTGCTCAGCCTTCCCTACCCGGAGGAGTTCGGTGGTGCGGGGCAGCCCTACGAGGTCTATCTCCAGGTCGTCGAGGAGATCGCCACCGCCTGGATGAGCGTCGGGGTCGGGGTCTCGGTCCACGCGCTCACCTGTTTCCCGGTCGCGACGTTCGGCACCACCGACCAGCAGGAGCGCCTGCTGCCCGGGATGCTCGGTGGCCGGCAACTGGGGGCCTACTGTCTCTCCGAGCGCGAGGCCGGGTCCGACATCGCCTCCATGCGCACCCGGGCGACGCCGCCCGATGACGGGTCCTCGTATGCGATCCGGGGCACGAAGGCGTGGATCTCGCACGCCGGGCACGCGGACTATTACACGGTTTTCGCGCGCACGGACGACCCGGCGCACGCCGGGTCGGACCCCTCGGGCGGCAGGGGGATCTCCTGTTTCGTGGTGCCTGCGGACGCACCGGGCCTGACGTTCGGCACGCCGGAGCGCAAGATGGGCCTGGCCTGCGACCCGGTCGCCGAGGTCGTGTTCGATGACGTCCAGGTGGGGGCCGACGCGATGATCGGTGAGCGGGGCCACGGCATGCAGATCGCGCTGGCCGCGCTCGATTCCGGACGCCTGGGCATCGCCGCCGCGGCGACCGGGCTGGCCCAGGCCGCACTCGACCTGGCCTCTCGGTATGCCGGGGAGCGCCGCCAGTTCGGCCGGCCCATCGGCGAGTTCCAGGGCCTGGCGTTCACACTGGCCGACATGGAGGCGGCCGTGAGCTCGGCCCGCGCGACCTATCTGCTCGCCGCGCGGCTGAAGGACGCCGGGCGCCCGTTCAGCAAGCAGGCCGCGGTCGCCAAGCTGGTCGCGACGGACGCGGCGATGCGCGTGACGACCGATGCGGTCCAGGTGCTCGGGGGCGCCGGCTACATCGAGGACTTCCCGGCCGAGCGCTACCTGCGCGAGGCCAAGGTGACGCAGATCTTCGAGGGCACCAACCAGATCCAACGCCTGGTGATCTCGCGCCACCTGCTGCAAGATCAGGACTGACCCCCGACCGAAGGAGCCGAAACCCGTGCAGATCAACCACTCCACCGTCGCGCTCGTCACCGGAGGCGGCTCCGGCCTGGGCGCCGCGACCGCCGAACGCCTGCACGCCGACGGTGCCTCGATCGTCATCGTCGACCTGCCGTCCTCCAAGGGCGCCGAGGTCGCCGCGTCGTTCGGCGGCCGCGCGGCCTTCGTCGCGGCCGACGTGCGCGACGAGCAGCAGGTGCAGGCGGCCGTCGACGCCGCAAAAGACCTGGGCGATCTGCGCGTCTGCGTCAACTGTGCGGGAGTGGCGACCCCGGGACGCATCATCGGCAAGAAGGGCCTGCTCGATCTCGAGGCCTACAAGACCGTGGTGGAGATCAATCTGATCGGCACGTTCAACGTGCTGCGCCTGGCCGCCCAGGCGATGACCGGCAACGAGCCGGTCGACGGCGATCGCGGTGTCGTGGTGATGACCGCGTCGGTCGCGGCCTACGACGGCCAGATCGGCCAGGCGGCCTACGCCTCATCCAAGGGCGGCATCGTCGGACTGACCCTCACCGCCGCCCGCGATCTGGCCGACAAGGGGATCCGCGTCGCGACCATCGCTCCGGGCACGTTCGAGACGCCGATGATGGCCGGGCTGCCCGGCGAGGTGAAGGAGACCCTGGAGAAGCAGATCCCGCACCCGTCCCGACTGGGCAAGCCGGAGGAGTATGCCGCGCTGGCGACACACATCGTCGCCAACCCGATGCTCAACGGCGAGGTCATCCGGCTGGACGGCGCGCTGCGCATGCCTCCGCGCTGACGGTCCGCGTCCGTGCCGCTTCACCCCCAGGGGTGAATCGGCACGGACGTCGAGGCCTTTGCTGCTGGATCCGGTGAATTTCCCCGTGGCTCGGGCCGTCCCAGCCCCTCTCGCACCGTAGGATGGACGCATCGGCGCCGCCCCCGGTCGGACGACAGCGGGTCGCCGGTCGTCGTCTTCGAATCTGGAGGGTCATATGCGTCATCTGTGGAAGGGCTTCGTCCTCGGCGGTCTCACCGGCGCCGGCATCGGCGCGGCACGCGACTGGGATCTGCGGCGCCGAGGAGTCAGCAGGCACCCCGCGTCGGAGGGCACGGACGAATCGATCCTGAACCGCTTGACCTCGGACAACGTCTGGAAGGGCTTCCTCCTGGGGGCGTTGGCGGGCTCGGGCGTCGGCATCCTCGCGGACCTCGCCGATCGCACTGCGGAGGCCGCGGTGCAGGCGGGTCAGGCCGTCCGCGAACACGGCCCCGAGCTGGCGCAGCGAGTGGCGGAGTCCGACACGGTCAAGTCGATCGGAGAAGCCGCATCCCAGACGGCACACCGTGCAGCCGAGACCGCGGACAAGGCGCGAGCCGGCGTGAGCGATCTGGCGGACGACGCGGTCAAGACCGCCAAGGCCAAACTCGACGTCTGAGCACGTGGGTCAGGCGGCGTCCTGCCGGATCCGGACGGCATCGACCGTCATGAAGGCAAACATCACGACGCCGGTCACGACCGCGGCCGCCGCGACCGGCACCGCACCGCCGATCAGACCGAGCACGAGGCCCAGCAAGCCGAGTGCCACCAGGGTCCAGCCCAGCCCGGCGAACACCGGCGCATGGAATACGGACGCGAACGGCACGAAATGTAGGCCTACGGCGAGCACGACGACCGCCGGTTGCAACTCCGTGTGTCCGAGGGCATCCAGCACGGCGTGACCACCGACGAACATCGCCAGCATGCCGACGATCGCCCCCGTGTAGACGACCCCCGCCAGTCGATGCGGCGGCCCGGCATCGCGCAGTCGCCGTGGCCGCACCAACACCGACCACGCCCACACGCCCAGCGCGGCGAGCCACACGGCCGCCGCAACCGTCGCCCAGGACCCGGGCAGGACACCCCGGTTGACGTGGACGAAGGCGCTGGCACCGGCGCCCCCGATGATCGCACCGAGCACCTGTGGATGCAGCACGTGCGCCATGCCGCGCTCTGGACGGTCGACCTCGTCGCCCGCTCGGTCATGCATCGCCAACGGCCCCTTTCCCGGCTCGCGCATGCCTTGCGGGTCCACCGTACCTGCGGCGGCGCACGCCCCGGCGGATCGAGGGCCGCCGCCGAGCAGGCGGCATACGTTCGTGCCACCCGAGTCGCGACTGACCCACCCTTGTGCCAGAGTAGGCGCTCGAGGAAGGGGATTCGATGATCCGAACCGTCGTGACAGCAGTCTCAGGTGCAGCCGTCCTTGCCGGGGCACTGACCGGATGCAGCGGCACCTCCAAGGTGCCCAAGGACGAGGTGGAGAAGCAGACCACCGCGGAACTGACCAAAACGGTGGGACGGGCCCCCGACGACGTGACGTGCCCGGGAGATCTGACCGCAGAGGTCGGCACCACGATGACGTGCGTGTTGAAGGCGGACGGCGCCTCCTACGACGTGGCGATCAAGGTGAGGTCCGTCGACGACGGGAAGGCACGGTTCAGCATCAAGGTCGCCGACCAGCCGAACTGACGCCCCTGGCGCCGAATTCAGAGCCGGCGATCGGACTCGAACCGACAACCACCTGTTTACAAGACAGGTGCGCTACCAATTGCGCCACACCGGCAAGCCGTCACGACGCCGGAGCGCGCGATCGGGCAACGCCTGATGCTACCGAAGCCCACGCCCCGGGCCGAAATCGACCGGGTCAGGCGGCCGGCACCGCGATGAGCAGCGCCAACAGCGCACCGAGCAGGATCGAGGGCCCGAACGCGAAGTGCGTATGCCGAGTGGCCCGGCGCGCGAGCATCAGCACCAGCGCCCACACCCCGCCGACGACGAAGCCGAGTGCCAGCCCGACGATCGCCACGGCATACCCCCACCAGCCGAGGACGAGCGCGACGAGGGCGGCGAGTTTGGCGTCGCCGAGCCCCATTCCGCTCGGCACCAGCAACACGAGTGCGCCGAAGACCAGCAGGGCGCCGGCCCAACTGAGCACGGCCGGCAGCATCGAGCCGGCATCGTCGTGCACGAGCGTGGCCAGGCCGAGCAGCACGAAGAGCAGTGGCGCGGTGCGCAACGTGAGACGGTCGGGCAACCGGTGCACGTCGAGGTCGATGGCCGCGAGCGAGACCCCGACCACGGCCAGCACGACGTAGGCCGGGGCCAGGCCCCACATCTGATCGGCCGCGACCCGCGCGGTCAGCAGCAGCAGCGCGAGTGCCAGACCGGCGGGGACCCAGCGGTGGCCGGACGGCGCACGCTCGGTCGGTGTCACGGCATACCGCCGCTCGCGCAACCGACGCCGCAACGGGAGGCCGATCGCGACACCGAGCGCCCCCGCCCCGAGAGCGACCGCAGCGACCATGCCGGTCAGTCTGCCGCGGACGCACCGCCCGTGGGGCGGTGCGCGGCGGGTCTGTGGAGAGCCCTCAGAGCACGTGCGAGTTCAGGTAGGCCTGCAGGGCACGCACCGTGCGGTAGTTGAGCTGCCAGGCGCCGTCGTGTGAGATCCCGATCCGCGACTGCAGCGCGGCGATCGTCTTGGGCCCGATCTGTCCGTCCTGCACGACGCCGAGCTTGCGCTGCAGCGCCCGCTTGGTGATGGGGCCGAACGACCCGTCCTGGACGGTGCCGACCCACTTCTGCACGGCCTTCGTCGTGAGCGGACCGAAGGACCCGTCGAGCACGAGCTTGCGGGCACCGCCGCGCGACGGCGGCGGCGCCGGGTCGCTGCCGCCGCCCGGGTTGACCTTGACGGCCAGGCCGTTGGCGACGGTCAGGCCGGCGCGGCGCGAGCACACCGGCCAGGCGCCCGGGCCCTGCACGCGCAGCACCTTCTGCGCGATGTAGATCTGGGTGTCTCGGCTGGCGTATTGGGCGCTGGAGGCATACTTCGTGCCGCCGAACCCGCGCCAGGTCGACGCGGAGAACTGCAGCCCGCCGTAATAGCCGTTGCCGGTGTTGATGTGCCAGTTGCCGCCGCTCTCGCACGAGGCGACGCGGTCCCACACGTTGTAGGGAGATGCGGCATGGGCCGACCCGGCGGCGGTCAGTCCCGCTCCGACGGTGGCGGCAGAGACGGCTGCCACGCCGACGGTGCGGCGTCCGATGCCCGAGGACGGTCGGACGGCCGCGTGCTTGGGTGCATAACGCAACGGAGTTCCTTTCGACGGCAAACACACTGCATGCCGCCCGCCACAGGACCCCGGTGTCAGCGGGCTGCACCACCCGAGGGCGCACTCACGCTAGCGAAGCCTCACAGGGCCCACAAGTCGCATCCGTCACAAAAACCGGTCCCGTCGGCGTGTCGCGCGCGAGATTCCGCGGAAAATGCGTACTGTAGAAATTTTTAACTACATCGATGTGGTTCACCAGGAACCCGTTCAGAGTATCCCGTGGGGGCACCGAGCGGAACCCCTGCGGCCGGCCTCGGGTCACCGGCGACGGGCTCGCCTGCTCGGCACGATCGACCGGTCGAAGGGTGCCCCGAGCACATCGCCGAGCACCACCCCCGAGCTGATCGCGAGCGCGATCGCGACGGCGCCGAGCAGGGTCGCGGTGGCCTGGCCCGGGCTGACCGTGGCATTGCCGACCACGCTGCCGGCGACCATGTCGTACATTCCGCGGAAGATGCGCAGGCCGGGCAGCAGCGGGGTCACCGCGGGCAGGACGAGGATCATCCCCGGCGACGTCATCTGGTAGCCGACCGCACGGGCGCACAGGCCGACGAAGATCGCCGCCACGGCGACCCCGGTCGTCGCCCCGATCCCCCACGAGGTGTGCAGCGACGCGGCGATCATCGCGGCGAGCCCCCCGATAATGGCGCTGGGCAGCAGATGCCGCCGGTAGACCTGCAAGGTGACCGCCACGGCCACCGCACCGATCGCTCCACAGATGGCCTGGAACCACATCTCGGTGGGTGCCGTGAAGATGTTCAGGGCCTTCGGCGACGTCAGATTGAGCCCGAGCACGTCATCGAGCCGCAGCGTGATCGACAACCCGATCGCGACGCCCGCGATGATCCCCGCCGTGCCCAGCACCACGCCGAGCAACCGCCCGGCACTGGTGATCGGGTAGCCGGTGATCCCGTCCTCGACCGAACCGGTGATGGACTGCCCCGGAAGCAGCGCGACGATGCCACCGGACACGGCATACGCGAAGTCGGAGGTGCTCATCTGCACCCCGAACCAGTCCTGCGCGGCCAACAAGAAGGCCAGCCACGCCACGACGATCGCGATCACGCCGCCCGCCGCGGCGACGTAGAAGGCGGGCAACCCCCGGCGGCTGAGCCGCTGGTCGACGTCGTCGACGGCCAGCGCGGAGATGAATGCCACGGCGGTCGCGAACCAGCCGCCGCCGAGCAGAGCACACACGGATGCGGCCAACCCGGCATACCCACAGGCGACCATCCAGTGCGGGTAGGGACGTGCCTTGCGCTGCAACGCGCGCAGCCGCTGGTGCGCCGCATCGAGCTGTTCCAGGTCGTCGATGCCGTTCCTGACCAGGTCCTGCACGAAGCGGTGGACGTCGGTCAGCCGCGCGTAGTCACGGCTGTTGGACCGCACGACGCGCAGCATGGTGACCGGCGGGCCGTCCGGCAGCGGGCACTGCACCAGCAGCGACTGCGCGGTCATGTCGAGTTCGAGGCGGCGCAGGCCGGCGACCGCGGCGACCGCGATCACGGAGTTCTCGACGTGCCGGGTGCTCGCGCCGCAGCGCAGCATCAGTTCCCCGACGCGCACGGCGAGCTCGAGGCCCTTGCGGGTCTCCACCTCCTGCTCGGGTGCGCGTGCCACCCGCGGGTCGCGGTAGGGCGTGTGGCGCAGCCATTGCGCGATGGGCAACGGCTCGGTCATCGGCTCGCCGCGCATGATGCGCCGACGGACGGGTAGTGGTGTGCTGGCAGGAGTCTGCTCGCGTCCCGTCTGCGCCATGGGGCAAGCCTAGGCCCATCGATACCGCCCCCGCTGGCAGCAGCCTGTGATCCACCTGGCCACCGACCGCCGAGTGGTCACCCAGAACCACCGAGTGGTTGGTTGGTGCGACCCTTCGTGACCACTCGCGTGTCCTGCCGCACCACTCGCGTGTCCTGCCGCACCACTCGCGTGCGCTAACGCACCACTCGGCGGGTCTAGCGGCCGGGCAGGGAGGGGAGGTAGCCCCCGAACGGGATCTGGTCGGGGGTCAGCGGCCAGGCGCTGACCTGGGTCTCGAGGTGAGTGAGCGACCAGAGCGTGGCCCCGACGGCGACGACGACCAGCAGCCCGACGATGACCCGGGTCAACTGCTGCCCGCGCACGGCCCCGCGCACCATGCTGCGCGATCCGCGCCGCATCGAGGCACTCCCGGGCCCCCACCACAGGGTCCAGCACGCCACGAGCACTCCGGCGGCGATCGGCAGCGGTCGGCCGGCATGCGTCTGTCCGTCGCCGGCCATGGCGAACCCCAGCGCGACGATCGCCGCCGTGCAGGCGCCGACGAACACCGGGATCAGCGCCGAGAGCACCGTCGCGAAGAACGCCGTCACCCCGTGCCACGGCGAGGAGAGCACCGCGACCGCGGTGTCCGACCGCCGTGGTCCGGCGTTGTAGCGGCGCATGACCATCGACGTCATCGCCCGGTCGGCCCACCGCGCCGCGAACGACCACAGCACGATCAACGCGATGCCGACCAGCGGCCACAGCGCGCTGATCCCGACCGCCGCCGCGAGCAGGGCCGCCAGCGTCCAGGTGCGCGCCGGTTGGCCGATGCGCGGATCATGCCGCGCCCCGGCATACGGGTCGACGGCTCCCGGTCCGTATGCCGTGGCCCCGCCTTGACCGTGCCCTTGCTGCACCGCGCCGCCATAGCCCTGCTGCACCGTGCTGCCATAGCCCGGCTGCCCCTGGGCCGCATAGCCGCCACTGCCGAACTGCTCGGTCGCGTCCGCTCCCTCGAACTGTCGCGTCGAATCGGCACCGATACCCGAGCCGGACGTGCCCCCGAAAGCAGGCTGGGGGCCCGACTCCTGGTCGGCGGCGGGCGCCCGCTCGTCGCGCGGGCCCGACCACTCGGCAGCAGACCACGCACCGGCTCCCCCGAGCGCAGCACCACCCGGCCCCGATCCACGCACCCGCAGCTCGCCGGTGTGCCCACCGTCGGCATACACGCGCAGTTGCTCGAGCACCTCGTCGGCGGTAGGCCGTTCATGCGGGTGGGGGGACAAGGCGGCGGCCAGCAGCGGCGCGAGTCGTTCGTCGACGCCGGTCAGGTCGGCCTGCCCGCGGGTGACCCGGTCGAGCACGACGTGCATCGGCCCGCGCCCGAAGGGCGCCTGGCCGGACGCGGCGAAGGCGAGCGTCGCGGCCCACCCCCACCAGTCGGTGGCCTGGCTGACCGGCGCGCCCTCGACGATCTCCGGGGAGAGGTAGCCGGGGGTGCCCATCACCAGGCCGGTCGCGGTGAGGCGCACGTCGTCGGCGACGTGGGCGATGCCGAAGTCGATGAGGACGGGCCGGTCGCCGTCCATGAGGACGTTGCCGGGCTTGACGTCGCGGTGCACGACGCCGGCGTCGTGGATGGCGCGCAGCGCGTCGGCGAGTCCGCCGCCGAGCTCGACGAGCCGCTCGGCGCCCAGGGGTCCGTCTCCGTCGACGACGTCGTCGAGCGGCGGTCCGGGCACGAACCGGGTCACCAGATACGGCTGGTCGCCGTCGACGTCGGCGTCGAGCACCTCGGCAACCGACTCCGAACGCACCCGTGCCAGAGTGCTCACCTCGCGCCGCAGCCGCTCCCGCGCGCCGGTGTCGTAGGCGATGTGCGAGCGCAGCACCTTGATGGCGACCTCGCGCCCGTCCCGGTCGAGCGCCTTGTGCACGACCCCCATGCCGCCCTCGCCGACCTGCTCGACGAGCCGGTAGGGCCCGAGCGTCTCGTAGGCCGTGGGCAGGGCCGCCGTGTCGTCGCTGCGGGGCCGCACCCCGAACGCCGCCGTCGGCGACGCGGGGGGCAGCCGGTGTCCACCGGTCTGCGACCCGTCGTCCTGCGCCGAACCCCGATCCACGTTCATGCCTCCAACGGTATGCGAGATCCCTGACCGTGTGCGCCACCACCGCCCCGGCCGGACCGGCGCGCCGCGCCGCGGGGCGGCTGCTTATCCTGAGAGCGAAGAACGCTCACCTCGACGCAAGGAGACGTTCGTCCATGTCCGACCGGGAGACCTTCGACTTCGTCATCGCGGCCAACCGGCTGCCCGTCGACGCCGTGCGCGACGAGGAGGGAGCCCTGCAGTGGCGCCGCAGCCCGGGTGGGCTGGTCACCGCGATGGAGTCGGTGATGCACGGCCGCGAGGGCGCCTGGGTGGGCTGGTCGGGTGAGGCCGGCGAGGCGCCGGAGCCCTTCGTCGAGCAGGGCCTGCACCTGCATCCGGTGCCGCTGGACGAGCAGGATCTGACCGACTACTACGAGGGCCAGAGCAACGACTGCCTGTGGCCGATCTATCACGACACGATCGTGCCGGCGCGGTTCCGCCGCCGCTGGCTCACGGCATACCGCCGCGTCAACCGGCGGTTCGCCGAGCACATCGACCAGGTGGCCGCGAAGGGCGCGACCGTCTGGGTGCACGACTACCAGTTGCAGTTGGTGCCGGCGATGTTGCGCGAGATCCGACCCGACGTGCGGATCGGGTGGTTCAACCACATTCCGTTCCCTCCGGTCGAGTTGTTCATGCAGTTGCCTGGCCGCAGTGAGCTGCTGGAGGGCCTGCTCGGCGCGGATTTCCTCGGGTTCCAGCGCAAGCCGGATGCCGCCAACTTCCTGCGCGTATGCCGTGGCCTGCTCGACGTGCGTGTGCGCGGCGACGTCGTGCATCTGCCGGGCGGCCGGTCCGTGCGGGCGTGTGCCGTGCCCATCTCGGTCGACTACGAGGGCCTGCGCGAGCTCTCCGGCAGTGACTCGGTCCAACGGCGCGCCGCCGAGTTGCGCTCCCAACTGGGCGATCCGAAGCACATCCTGCTCGGTGTCGACCGGCTCGACTACACCAAGGGCATTCGTCACCGCCTGAAGGCCTATCGGGAGCTCCTCCGGGACGGCAACCTCGATCCGCGCGAGACCGTGTTCGTGCAGATCGCCACCCCGAGCCGGGAGAGACTCGCCGCCTACCGGGAGTTGCGAGGCCAGGTCGAGGGGGAGGTCGGGCGGATCAACGGTGACCACTCTCCCATCGGCTCGACGGCACTGACCTATGTCCACCGGTCGCTGCCGCGCGACGAGATGACCGCGCTGTTCGCCGCCGCCGACGTCATGCTCGTGACCCCTCTGCGTGACGGCATGAACCTCGTGGCGAAGGAATACGTCGCCTGCCACGATGACGACGGGGCACTGGTGTTGAGCGAATTCACTGGCGCTGCGGACGAACTCACGCGGGCCTACCAGTGCAATCCGCACGACATCGACGTGCTCAAGGCGACGATCCTGCGCGCCATGGACGATCCGCCGGCCGATCGGCGCCGGCGGATGCGCGCGATGCGGCGCAAGGTCGCCCAACACGATGTGCAGCGCTGGGCCCAGACGTTCCTCGACCTGTTGCACGCCGCGCCGGGCCGGCCCGACGAGGGCTGACGCGATGGCCGTCCCGCTCCCGGACCCGCTGCACGCCGCCCTGCGCGCGTATGCCGCCTACGACCGCATCGTGCTCGGCACCGACTTCGACGGGGTGCTGGCACCGCTGGTCGACGACCCGTCGACATCCACCCCGATGCCCGGATCCATCGACCTGTTGCGGCGACTCGCCGATCTGGACGGCACGACCGTTGCGGTCGTCTCGGGACGCGATCTGGCGACGCTCGGCCGACTGACCGGCATCGACGACGGCGAGCCGATCGTACTGGTCGGCTCACACGGGGCAGAGTCGAGCCATCCCCTGCGGCACCTGCCGCAGCCGGATGACGAGGCGACGTCCCGCCTACGTGAGGCGACGCTCGCACTCGAGTCCGTCGCGGCGGCACATCCGGGCACGCGGGTGGAGCACAAGCAGGCCGGCGTCGTATTGCACACCCGTGGGCTGGATCCCGAGGCGGCGATGAAGGCGTCCGACGCCGCACGGCAGGTCACCGAGCAGGTCCCGGGCACACACCTGATGACGGGCAAGGACGTGGTGGAGATCGCGGTCTTCGACGTCAGCAAGGGCGCGGCCCTGGCCGGTGTGCGTGCCGGTGCCGATGCCCAGGCCGTCTGCTATCTGGGCGATGATCGCACCGACGAGCTGGCCTTCCGCGCGCTCGACGAGGAGCCGCAACATCTGACGGTCAAGGTCGGCCCCGGCGACACGGTCGCCACCCATCGCATCCCGGGCCCACCCGAGGTGGTCGAACTCTTCGAGGAACTGCTGGCCCTGCGTCACCCGGCCGGCTGATCGGATAGGGCGCTGCTGCTCGAGCCGAGCCCGCGCAGCGCACCTCTATCGGATGGTCGAGTAGGCCGAGCGCCCTGGCGCGAGGCCGTATCGAGGCCTAGCGAGCCCATGCAGCGTCCCTTTACCGGCCGGTCGAGTCATATGGTCTTTCGGGTGTCAAGTGGGCAGGGTGAAGCGCCCGGGCCTG
>CAZMLG010000082.1:0-12851 GCA_964566985.1 uncultured Intrasporangiaceae bacterium | reverse complement strand
AGGCGTTCTATCGAAAGCTCGGTTATCGCCTGGACGGCACCACCAAGCCGCACACGCCCAGTGGAACGATCGAGGTCCGGATGACCCGATACTGATGGGCGTGCGCGAAGGATTCGTCCCACGTGCGGATCGGCTATCGAAGCAGTCGGACTCGAACCGGTAGATCGAGCTCCGCCCAGGCCCGGTCCGCGGTCAGCACGTCGGCAGGTGTGCTGCGAACAGTCAGCGCCAAGCAGCACCGATCGCCCAGGGACAGCTGTTTGCCACCGTCGAGAGACCGCATCGCACCGGCCAACTCCGCGTCTGCTTCGGTGACGGGTTCGATGGCCACACCTGCGGCGGTGAGCAGTCCCCGTACGCGGCCGATGTCGACCTCGGCATCGACCAGCTTGCCGATCACCTCAGCGAGGTTCGCTGCTCCCAACGATGCGGACGGCAGTGTCTCAGCCACGATGTCCGCGCCGGGTTCGTCGTGGACGAGCGCCAACACCGCCGAGGCGTCCAGAACCGTCATTCGCCAGCAGCAGCTGCGAGGCGACGTTCTCGGAGAAGCTCATCGACCAGTGATCGCGCCTTCGACACCCCGGAGGCCAGGCCTCGAAGCTCGGCGGCGGCGTCCTGCGGCCGCTCGAGGACAAGGCTCTGACCGACGATCCGCAGATGCAACTGCTCCCCGGGAGAAAGCCCCAGCGCGCTACGAACCTCGACGGGGATCACCAGCCGCCCCTGCTGCCCCAACGTCAATGTGGCATCCATGACTCGATTATGCCACGCCTGCCAAAATCGTGCCACGGTAGTCCGATTGCGGATCGTCTAGCGACTCGGGAATCTACGGGCTCTTGAAGACGTCGTGGTCGCCGACCCGTCGCCACCGGCATCGCAACTCACCATCAACGGTGACCAGTTCGAAAGTCGCGCGGCCGTCCGGGCTGGCGAACGACCACGTCATTTCCAGAACCCCCGGAGCTGATCGCACCGACGTGACACGCAACGCAGCGGGCCACGGGGCGGTTGGGTCCTTGGCGTAGGCGTCACACGCGGGCGCGAACTTCTTGCGCACGATGGCCTTGAAGGCGTCCGCGTGCTCGCGCTTGAGCCGTCGGTAGTCACTATCGAACGCTGGTGTGGTTTCGAACTTCACTCGGAGTCAAGCTCGTCGAGGTGGTCCAGGAAGTCTTCGGTCGAGTCGTGGACCGTCACGCGGCCGGCGTGAACGTGCTCGTCGACCTCGTGCTCTCGTTCCTGCCAGCGCTCGGTCCAGAACCAGCGCTGCTCGGCCGGCACCGGCAGCGCGGCCCGCAATTCGATGACACCATCAGCGCGCTCGGTCATCTCCAACTGCGCGCCCTGTTCGTCCAGGTGCAGCCGGCGACGGACGTCGGCGGGCAGCGCGATCGTGCCGCGGCCCTGGACGCCGAGGTAGCGGTGCTTGATGGATGCGCTCATGACCACACTCTACGTCAGCGGCGGTAAAGCGGCAAAACTGCAAAACGGCACGGTGTCCAGATCGACGATGACCTGGCCGAAGCCGCTGGAGGTTGGCAATTATGCGCAACGAACCTTCGGCCACATTCCGTAGGACGATCCCCTCGCGGTCACATGTGCGGCCCGCCAGGGGCGCGCGACGACTGACGGAGTCGTACGTCAGCGCCGAGGACATCGGCGCTCGACCAGGGCGGTGTGCCCGTGACCAGCGACCTCTCGATCCATCATCCGCCTTCGCCTCGGACGTGAAACACCGCTCACGCGTCACAAAAGGCCCCCTGACCGGCATACCGCCTGGTCAGAGGGCCTTTCTGCTTTCCTGCTCCCCCGGTTGGACTCGAACCAACAACCCTTCGGTTAACAGCCGAATGCTCTGCCGATTGAGCTACGAGGGATCGCGTCTGGCGCGCCGTCACTCTAGCAAAGAGGCGACGGTTTTCCGAAACCGGTCAGATGCCCACGCGCTCCCGCAGATCGGCTGCCAGCGTCGCCACCGCCTGTTGCACCTGCGGGTCGTTCGCCGGAGTGCTTCGTCCGAGCACGGTCTGGATCAACATCTCGCCCGTCGCAAGGTCCTTGCGGACCACGACGCGTCCCCGCTGCCGGCGGTCCTGCAGCGGCAGCTCTGCGGACAGGACGACACTCGCCTGGACGCGCTCGTGCACCGTCTCCGGCAGGCGGGTGTCCTGACCGTGGAACGTCCACTGCGCCGGTCGCACGCGAGCCACCCAACTGACGCTGAGGGTCCAGTGCTCGGCACTCCACTGTCCTGCATCGACCTCGTGCCACGGGCGGCGCAGCACCTGCCGCTCGGCGCCCGCGACCGTCAGGTGAGTCGTCGTGGCGACGACGTGGGCACCGGTGTTGTCGTCCACGGCATACGCCAGGACCCGCTCCCCCGACTCCAGCCCGACCTGCCGCGCGACCTCCTGTGGCAGCCGCGAGCGCCTCGCCCACTTCATCGTGCCTCCTTCGACGTGATCACAGCAGCGACTCCCGCAGCGTCGTCAGCGAGCGCTGGGCGTCGCTGAGCTGCCGCGAGATCTCCCGCGAGCGCTGCGCGTCCCCGTCCGCGCGGCGCAATTCACTGAGCAGCTCGTCCACCTGGTGCTGCATGGTCCGCGACCGGACCGCGACGACCAGGGACTGCAGATACCGCGGGTCGGGGCGGCCCGACATCGGGTCGAGGCGGGTGGGGAGCGACGCGACGGCCAGCTCGGCCACCAGCGGCCGCAGCAGCGGCGGCACCTGATCGGTCACGGCACTCGTCCAGGCGGCCGCCGAGCGATTGACATCGGGGTTCGCCGCGACGATCGCCTCGAAGACCGCTCGGTGCGCGGGCGCGCTGAAGTCGCCGGGGCGGATCAGCTCTCGCTGGGCGGCGGGGATGCCGGACGGGAACTGCACGAGGCACTGCAGCAACTGCCGCTCGGCCTGGTGCGCGGGGTTGTGTGGGTCCGGCATGACCGGCCTCTCCGGCGTCTCGTCTGCCTCCACCTGCTCGGGCGTATGCCGTGGCTCCCCGCGCCGGCGCGCCTGCGCGGCCTCACGGGTCGCCCTGCCCACGGCGGCGGTCAGATCGTCGACTCCGACCCCGATCCAGCCTGCGACGGTGCGGGCATACATCGGCTTGCGGTCGGTGTCGCGGATGGTGGCCAGCATCGGGGCGATCGCGCGCATGGCCTGCACCCGACCCTCCACCGACTGCAGGTCGAACCGAGCCAGGGTGGTGCGCGCCGCGAACTCGAACATCGGGGTCGCCCCGTCGACGAGCTCGCGGACGGCCCCTTCGCCGCCGGACAGCCGCAGGTCGCACGGGTCCTGTCCGTCCTCGGCGACGGCGACGAACGACTGTGCGGCCCAGTGCTCGTCGAGCTCGAAGGCCTTCATCGCCGCGGCCTGCCCGGCCTTGTCGCCGTCGAAGGTGAAGATGACCTTCGCCCGCGACCCGCTGGTGTCGTCGCGCAGCAGCCTGCGCAGCAACTTGATGTGGCCCTCCCCGAAGGCCGTGCCGCAGGTGGCCACGGCCTGCTGGACGCCCGAAAGGTGCGCCGCCATGACGTCCGTGTAGCCCTCGACGATGACGGCCCGACGATCTCTCGCGATCTGTTTTTTGGCCAGGTCGAGGCCGTAGAGCACCTGGGTCTTCTTGTAGATCGGTGTCTCCGAGGTGTTGAGATATTTCGCGGCGATCCGGTCGTCGTCGAAGATCCGACGGGCGCCGAATCCGACGGTGTCCCCGGTGATGTCGCGGATCGGCCAGACCACCCGCCCGCGGAACCGGTCGTAGAGCCCGCGCCGGCCCTGCCCGACCAGCCCGGCCTGGGTCATCTCCTCGGGAGTGAATCCCTTGTCCCGCAGGTGCCCGGCGAGCACCTCTCCTGCGCGCGGAGCGAACCCCACCCCGAAATGGCCCGCGATCTTGGAGTCGAAGCCGCGGGCGCGCAGGAAGTCGCGCCCGGCGCGCGCCTCAGGGGAGCGCAGCAGCGCCTCGGCATAGAACTCCTCGGCGACTCGGTGCGCCTCGATCAGCCTGGTGCGACGCCCGATGCCCTCGCCGCGTGGCGCGTCGCCCTCCTCGTAGTGCAGCTCCACGCCGGCCTTGACCGCGAGGCGTTCGACCGTCTCGGAGAAGGTGAGGTGCTCGACCTCCATCACGAAGGAGATGACGTCGCCGCCCTTGCCACAGCCGAAGCAGTGGTAGGCCCCGCGCGACGGGCTGACGGTGAAGGACGGGGTCTTCTCGTCGTGGAAGGGACACAGGCCCTTGTAGGATCCGGACCCGGCACCCTTGAGCGTGACGTGCTCGCGCACCACCTCCTCGATGGAGGTGCGCTCCTTGACCTGGGCGATGTCCTCCGCCTTGATCAGTCCGGGCACCGGTCGCCTTCCCTCGTTCGTCCTTGCGCCGAGTGTATGAGGTGGCGCCCGGCCTGCTCACACCGTCATGCGGTCAGGGACACAGGGCGCGCACGACCTCCGCCGCGGACCCGGTGTGGATATCGCGCCAGCCCGTCCCGGCCCACAGCGACACACCGTCGGGGTCGCCGGCCGCCTTGCCCGCGGCACGCACCGGCTTGGTCAACTGATTGACCATCGGATAGATCGGCGGCGTCACCGGGTCGAGCGCCTCGACGAAGTCCGTGCGCAGCGAGCGCGCCGGTCGGCCACTGAATGCGCGGGTGACGACCGTCTCGGTGCGCGCGGGGTCCTGCAGACCGGCACGGTGTGGCGCGCTGGTGCCTGCCTCGTCGGTGAGCAGGAAGGCGGTGCCGCACTGCACGGCATACGCCCCGCGGTCCAGGGCCCGAGCGACGTCAACCCGGGTCGCGATGCCGCCGGCGACCACCACGGGAAGTGACGTGACCGCCTGCACCTGCCCGAGCAGCGCCTCCCACCCGGTGTCGTTGGGGTCGACCTCGACCCGGTGCGTGCCGCGGTGCCCGCCCGCTCCGGCGCCCTGCACGCACAGCACGTCGGCTCCCGCGCCGTCGGCGGCACGCGCCTCCTCGACCGTCGTTACCGTGATCATCACCGCGCTGCCGACCTCGCGCACACGGCGCACGGCCGGCTCGGCCGGGATGCCGAACATGAACGACACGATCGCGACCGGGTCGGCGATCAGCACCTCGAGCTTCTCGTCGAACCGGTCGGTGCCGTCCCACACGGCCTGGGGCAGATCGTCGTGCCCGACGTAGGCCGCGAGGCGTTCGCGATAGGCCGCCAGTGCCGGCTCGTCGCGGTCCCGATCGACCAGGGCCGGCACGAACAGGTTGGCCCCGAACGGGCGGTCGGTCAGCTCCCGGGCACGCGCGACCTGATCGGCCAGGCCTTCGGCGGTGAGATAACCACCGGCGAGCAGACCGAGCCCGCCCACGTCGCACACGGCCGCGACGAGTTCGGGGGTGGTCGGGCCACCGGCCATCGGCGAGCTGAGGATCGGTCGGTCCAGCGGCGGCAGGGTCATCATCGGTCCTTGCGGTATGCCGTGCCGCCGGGGCCGCCGCCGGTCACGTCCAGCGGTGGGCCAGTTCGGTCGCACGGGGGTCGGTCAACGCTGCCACCTGGTCTACCACGACGCGCAACGCGGCGGCGTCGTCGGCAGCCAGGGCGAGGTCCTCGGCATACATCGGGTCGAGGCGGTCGGGGCGCTCGCGATAGGCCTCGACCAGCGCCCGCAGCAGGGCCCTCTGCCGGGTCAGCAGCGTGACCCGGTCGTCGGTGAGCATCACGAAGTGGGCCGCGACGGCCTTGAGCCCGACGACCTCGGCCCGCACGTCGTCGGGGATCACGACGTCCGCGTCGTAGCGGGTCAGTGCGCCCCCGTCGTGTTGTGCCCGGGTGGCCTGTTCCGCCGCGCCGACGAACCGGCCGATCAGCCGGCTGGTCATGTCCTTCAACGCGGCGACGTCCTGCCGCCCGCCGTGGTGAGCCGTGGGCATCACGCCGGTGACCACCCGGGTGAGGGCCTCCTCCAGAAGCGTCTGCGGCAGGTCCGGGGCATAGAGGCGTCGGCCCAACTGCGCGAGATCGCCGGTCAGCTCGCCGGAGTGGAGGGCCCGCAGGTCGATCAGGCCGGCGGTGATGCCGTCCTCGACGTCGTGCACCGAATACGCCACGTCGTCGGACCAGTCCATCACCTGTGCCTCGACGCACAGTCGGTGCGGGGTCCGGCGCGGCACGTCCTCGCGGACCCAGTCGAAGACCAGCGCGTCGTCGTCGTAGCACCCGAACTTGCCGGTGGTGCCGTGGTCCCCGCGCCGCCAGGGATATTTGGTCGCGGCATCGAGGCAGGCCCGCGTCAGGTTGAGTCCGACCGACCGCCCGTCCGCGGCGGACCGCTTGGCCTCCAGGCGGGTCAGGATGCGGAACGTCTGCGCGTTGCCCTCGAATCCACCGATGTCCCGAGCGACCTCGTCGAGGGCCCGTTCTCCGTTGTGGCCGAACGGGGGATGTCCGAGGTCGTGGGCCAGGCAGGCCATGTCGACGACATCGGCGTTGCAGCCGAGCACTCCGCCGAACTCCCTGCCGATCTGGGCCACCTCGAGCGAATGGGTCAGCCGGTTGCGGCTGAAGTCGTCGCGGCCGGGCTGGACGACCTGGGTCTTGGCCGCCAGGCGGCGCAGCGCCGCCGAATGCAGCACCCGCGCACGGTCGCGGGCGAAGTCGTCGCGATCCGCGCGCTTTTGGGCCGGGTCCTCCCCGACGAAACGCTCCCGGTCACGCGCCGTGTAGGCGTTCACGATTCGTCGGCCACGAGCTCGGCGAGCACGCCGTCCACGAAGCCGGGCAGCCAGCCGCGCTCCTGACGCGACCAGGCGTCGGCGACCGGGTCGATCGGGAACAACACCCCGAGACCCGCGGTCGAGCGCAACGCGAGGTCGGTGCCCTCGGAGTCCTCGGCGACGCTCCAGGTGAGCGGCGAGCGGGCCTGCAGATACTCCCCCATCGCCATGGCGATCGTCGTGAGCCGAAGGGTCGGGTCGCCGCGGCGATCGGCCGGCGTGGCGCGGACCTGGTCGACATAGGCGTCGTAGGCCGCCGCGATGCTCGCGAGGTCGCTCACGTCGATGCCGGCCTGCCGCGCTCGCTCCAGCCAGTCCCGCAGCGCGCGCTCCGACCGGGGGTCGAGCGGGCGCACCGTGACCCGACCGTGGCTGTGTTCGTTCGCCCACTGCATACCCGTGAGCCTATGCAGCCGGCGCCGACTGCGCGATTCGTGTCGCCCATCCGGCCCCGCGGCGACAGGACATGCGCTCTCGGCGGACCGGAGGTGGGTCGTAGGCTCGCGGCATGACCGACGACGCGCACAGCCCCCTGATCGCCGCCTCCGACCTCGCCGAGCGGCTGCGTGACGCCCCCGACGGCGTCACGCTGCTCGACGTGCGGTGGGTGCTCGGCGGCCCGTCGCAGCGCCCGGCCTACGACGAGGGGCACCTGCCGGGGGCCGCGTGGGTGGAGTTCGAGGAGGCCCTCACCGCCGCACCGGGGCCGGGCGGACGCCACCCGTTGCCCGACGAGGCCACCTTCGGCGCCGCGATGCGTGCCGCCGGTGTCCGGGCCGACCGGCCCGTGGTGGCGTATGACGCGGCGAACTCGCTCGCCGCCAGTCGGCTCTGGTGGCTGCTGCGGTATTACGGCAAGGACGACGTGCGGGTGCTGGACGGTGGCCTTCGGGCGTGGCAGGAGGCGGGCCACCCGCTCGAGACCGCGGCGCCGGACGTCGCCGAGGGCGATTTCGACCCGGCCGCCCGGCCCGAGATGCTGCTGGACGCGGACGAAGCCGCCCGCTACGCCGACCGGCAGATCCTGCTGGACGCACGTCCCGCCGACCGGTATGCCGGGCGCCACGAGACGATGGATCCGGTCGCCGGACACATCCCGGGTGCCCGCAGCGCCCCGGCGCTGATCAACGTCGACGAGACCGGGCGGTTCCTACCCGCCGCCCACCTCGCGGACCGCTTCGCCGAGCAGGGCGTCGCGGACGGCGTCGCCGTGGGAACGTATTGCGGGTCGGGCGTGCAGGCCGCCCACCTCGCGCTCGCGCTCGAGGTCTCCGGACTGCATCCGCGCACCGCCGTCTACGTCGGCTCGTGGTCGCACTGGATCACCGACCCCGAGCGGCCCGTCGCGGCCGACTGAGCGCCGTCGGCCCACGCGTCGATGCGTCACCCTCCGGCGGGAGGGCTCAGCCTCCGTCGACGTCGAGTTCGGCCTGCGCGACGATGCCCCGCAGCCGGTCATCGAGGTCGCGGTCCTCCAGCCAGCCGTCCGGCAGGATCACCTTGCGTTCGGATCCCGCACGGCCGCGCGGACCCTCTGCCGCCTCGCCGGGCCACGGCTGGTCGAGGTCCAGGGTGCCGAGCAGGTCGTCGAGCGCGGCGAGCGAGTCGACGAGGCCGAGGCTCTGGCGCAGCTTGCCGCCGACCGGGAATCCCTTGAAATACCACGCGATGTGCTTGCGAATGTCGCGGCATCCCTTGAGCTCGTCGCCGTAGAAGTCGATCAGGTAGGTCGCATGCAGTCGAAGGGTCTCGGCGACCTCCCGCATCGAGGGGGTCACGCGTGCGGTCCCGCCGGCGAATGCCGCCGCCAGGTCGGTGAACAGCCACGGACGCCCGAGGCAGCCCCGGCCGACCACGACGCCGTCGCAGCCGGTCTCGCGCACCATCTCCAGCGCATCCTCGGCCGACCAGATGTCCCCGTTGCCCAACACCGGGATGCCGGTGACCGCCTGCTTCAACTGCGCGATCGCGGACCAGTCGGAGTGGCCCGAATAGGCCTGCGCCGCGGTCCGCGCGTGCAGCGCCACCGCAGCGGCCCCCTCCCCCTCCGCGATCCGGCCGGCCTCGAGGAACGTGAGGTGGTCGCCGTCGATGCCCTTGCGCATCTTGACGGTCACCGGCACGTCGTAGGGCGCGGCCTCGCGCACGGCATTCGCCACGATGCTGCGGAACAGCTCGGTCTTCCATGGCAGTGCCGAGCCGCCGCCCTTGCGGGTGACCTTGGGCACGGGGCAGCCGAAGTTCATGTCGATGTGATCGCACCGGCCTTCGGAGGCCAGGATCCGCACGGCCTGTGCCGTGGTGGCCGGGTCGACACTGTAGAGCTGAATCGACCGTGGTGACTCGTCCGGGTCGTGCTCGATGAGGCGCATCGTGACCTCGTTGCGCTCGACCAGCGCACGCGAGGTGATCATCTCGCTGACGTAGAGCGATGTCGCGCCGTGGGCCCCGCCCGCGTCCGCGCCCTCGGCGCCGTAGCGACGGCACAGCCTGCGGAAGGCACGGTTGGTGATCCCGGCCATCGGCGCCAGCACGACCGGCGAGGAGATCGTATGCCGTCCGATCTGCAGCGGTGGCAGGATCGATTCGCCCGTCGGCGAGTCTGCCTCGGCCGGCGCGGTCGGGTCGGCAGTCGGCGTGAGCACGTCAGTCATAACTCACCGATTGTCTCAGGCCACCGCAAATCGACCGAACCACCGCCATGACGAAAAGCCGTACCTCGTCCTTGAGCGATGCGCACACTTCGGACGCACCCGGCGCGAGGATACCTCTCGCGCCCTGGTGGGCCTCAGTCGGAGAAGGCGATGACCGATGCCGGCGTGGCGCCGTCAACGGTCAGATCGAACTTCACGGGAACCGGCGTACTGAAGGAGGCGTAGCTCAAGCTCAACCCGAAGTTGACGACCGATCCCACCCCATCAAAGTGATCCGTCGTCGTCGCGACGACGCTGCCTGCGGAGCCACTCATCGGGGACATATCCACACCCGCAATCCAGCCGACGTACGGGCTGTTGAGCTGAAAGGCCACCGTCAGAGCCTTTTCGAACTGTGCGGTGCCTCCACACGTCCCCTTCGCCAAGATCACGGAGACATTCACGCTGCAATAGATGGGTGTCACATGTTGGCTCGTGATCGTTGCGGCGAGTCCGAACGAGCATGCGGGGCTCGCCACAGCGGCCGGGGCAGCGCTCGCGAGGGCGACGACGGGCACCGACCAGGCGGCACCTTTGGTGATCGTGCGGCGTGACACGGTGGTAGGCATAACGGTTCCTCTCCCGATCCGGCTCAGACCGGTCCGAAGCTACCGACGTGCAGGGGGAATGGCCTCAGTAGTCGACTACTGGTTTTCGCCCACGCGACCCGAGCGGCGGCTCGGCGTAGATGTCGCGCCGGGTGAGGGGCCAGTCGGCCGGTTTGCCCTCGGTGAACACGAACTGTGCCAGGCCGAGGGTGCCGTAGTCGAAGCCGGCCTTCGACCCTGCGAGCCACAGGTCACGAGAGCGATAGAACTCCTCATCGAACATCTCGATGATCCGGTCTCGGTGCCTCCGGTGGTTGGTGCGCCAGATGTCGAGCGTCTTGGCGTAGTGCCGCCACAGGTTCTCCCGGTCGATCGACCAGAAGCCCTCCTGCGCGAGCAACCCCTCGACCTCCGGCACGGTCGGCAGGAATCCGCCGGGGAAGATGTGCCGGTCCACCCACGCGTCGTTGCCCTGCAGCCGCTGATCGGTGATCGCGTGCAACAGCGCGACACCGGACGGCGCGAGCAGCCGGTGAAGCACCTGGAAGTAGTTGCGGTGCAGTCGCCTCCCCACGTGTTCGAACATGCCCACGCTGGCAATCCGGTCATACGGGCCACGCAGCGCCGGATCGTCCGTGGCCGGCAGGTCTTGATAGTTCATCAGCCGGAACTCGACCCGGTCGTCGACACCCTCACGCGCCGCGAGTTCGCGAGCACCGGCGAGTTGCTCGTGGCTGAGCGTGATGCCGACGGCGCTCACGTCATAGGTCTTCGCGGCGGTGACGGCCAGAGCACCCCATCCGCATCCGATGTCGAGCAGCCGCCCGCCGGAGCGAATCCGCAGTTTGCGCAGGATGTGATCGATCTTCTGGGCCTGGGCCGCGTCCAACGAGTCCTGCTCGTGCTCGAAGTATCCACACGAGTAGGTCAGGCTCGAATCCAGGAAGAGCCGGTAGTAGTCGTTGCCGACATCGTAGTGATGGCTGATCTGACGGCGTTGTGATCCGCGACGATTGGGCTCTCGACGGTAGATGCGCCGTAGGTTGCGCAGTCGCCCGACGGCGGGCCGGTTGCGCGCCACGATCTTGAAGAAGTCGTCGAGCTCGTCCTCCGCGATCCGCACGTCCCCGCGCGTGTAGGCCTCGCCGAAGGCCATGCTCGCACTGCTCAACACGCGCCCCAGCCCGAGCGGCGCGGCCTCGACGACGTGGACGAGCGGCCCCGACGATCCGTAGGACCGCTCGTCTCCGTCCCAGAAGCGAACCTCCATCCTCCCGAACCGGATACGACGTAACAGGTGATCGATTGCTGCCTTTTCGATCATGCGCGAGTCTCCCATGTGTCCAGACTACATAGGTAGCCTATTCAAGCCGGCTGGACACTTCCTGAACGACACGACACCGCCGGCGAGACACTCGGTCACCGGGGTGGGCTGATCTGGTCACCGAGCAGGCTGCGGAAGTCCGGCACGCCGTCGAGCGAGACGTCCCGCTCCGTCCGGGTCGGCCGGAATCCCGCCACCCCACGGTCACCATCGACGAGTTCCTTCGCGAGTTCCGCCGCCGCGCGGCCGATCCGCGGCGCGAGGTCGTCACCGGCGAAGTCATCGGTCGCGGCGAAGACACCGGTCGGCAGCACCGTCGCATGCAGATAGCTGAACAGTGGCCGCATCGCATGATCCAGCACCAGCGAATGCCGTGCCGTCCCGGCCGTCGCCGCGATCAGCACCGGCGTGCCGTCCAACACGTCGGGGTCGATCAGATCGACGAACGACTTGAACAACCCGCTGTAGGACGCGGCGAACACCGGTGTCACGGCGATCAGACCGTCGGCCGTCTCGACCCGGTCGATGACCTTCGCGAGTCCCGGCCCGGCATACCCGGAGGTCAGGTGTGCTGCGATCTCCTGTGCGTGTGCGCGCAGGTCGACGACCTCGAGCTCGACGGACTCACCTCGGTTGCTCACCTGGGATCGCACTCCCTCGGCGATCCGATCGGCGAGCAGCCGGGTGGACGAAGGATTGCCCAGTCCCGCCGTGATGACGGCGACCCGGTGCGTCATGGAGCGACCTCCTCGTTCATCTGCGGTGAGTTCATCGGCAGCACGCTCGCGTTCGCTGCCGCGCCCTGCGAGTCGATCAACTCGGCATGGGTCGGTGCGTGCGCGGGCACATGGGCCGGGCGCAACCGGTCGGTCTCCTTGCGCAGCACCGGGATCACCTCTTCACCGAGCATGTCCATCTGCTCGAGCACCGTCCTCAACGGCAGTCCGGCGTGATCGAGGAGGAACATCTGGCGCTGGTAGTCACCGACGTCCTCCCGGTAGCCGAGATAGCGTTCGATCACCTGCTGCGGCGACCCGACGGTGAGCGGCGTCTGTGCGGTGAACTCCTCCAGCGACGGCCCGTGTCCGTAGACCGGAGCCACGTCGAAATACGGCCGGAACTCGGCGATCGCGTCCTGGCTGTTCGGCCGCATGAACACCTGGCCGCCGAGCCCGACGATCGCCTGGTCCGCGCGACCGTGACCGTGGTATTCGAACCGCTGCCGATACAGCTGCACCATCTGCCGGGTGTGTTCGATCGGCCAGAAGATGTGGTTGTGGAAGAACCCGTCGCCATAGAACGCCGCCTGCTCGGCGATCTCGGGGCTGCGGATCGAACCGTGCCACACGAACGGCGGTATGCCGTCCAGCGGCCGCGGCGTCGAGGTGAAACCCTGCAGCGGCGTGCGGAACCGGCCCGACCAGTCGACCACGTCCTCGCGCCAGAGCCGGCGCAGCAGGTGGTAGTTCTCGATCGCCAGGTTGATCCCCTCACGGATGTCCTTGCCGAACCACGG
>CAZMLG010000081.1:0-12956 GCA_964566985.1 uncultured Intrasporangiaceae bacterium | reverse complement strand
TGCGCCTCGTGCGGCTCGCACCTGGGGCACGTCTTCGAGGGCGAGGGCTACGACACCCCGACCGACCAGCGCTACTGCATCAACTCGGTGAGTCTGCGGCTCGAACCGCGCTGACGTCCAGACACCGAGGCGTCAGCGCAGCCGCGCGACAAGGTCCTCGATCGTGGTCTTGGGGCCGGTGTAGAAGGGGATCTCCTCGCGCACGTGCAGCCGGGCGTCGACGGCCCGCAGTTCACGCATCAGGTCGACGATGCGGTGCAACTCCTCCGCCTCGAAGGCCAGGACCCACTCGTAGTCACCGAGCGCGAACGCCGCGATCGTGTTGGCCTTGACGTCCTTGTATTCCCGCGCCGCCATGCCGTGCTCGGCCAGCATCCGGCGCCGGTCCTCGTCCGGCAGGACGTACCAGTCGTAGGAGCGGACGAAGGGGTAGACGCACAGGTAGCGCGGCGCCGGGTCGCCGGACAGGTAGTTGGGGATGTGGCTGCGGTTGAACTCGGCCTGCCGGTGCACCCCTGCGCAGCTCCAGACACCGTCGAAGTGCCGGCCCAGGCGCGTGCGCAGGAATCCGGTATAGACGTCCTGGAGCTGCTCGATCGACGTGGCGTGCGACCACACCATCAGGTCGGCGTCCGCGCGCAGGCCCGCGACGTCGTAGAGGCCGCGGATGTGGGTGTCCTTCTCGGCGAAGGAGTCGAAGAACTCCTGCGCCTCGCGCACCATCGCGTCGCGGTCGCCCGTCAACTCGCGATTGGCCTTGAAGACGGAATACAGCGCGTAGTGCGTGGAGGCGTTGGCCTCTCGCGCCTTGCGTGCCTTCGGGTTGCCTGTCTGCGTCGTCTCCTGCGTCATGGGCCCATTGTCGGACTCGTCAAAACCGCCGCCGCAGCCGGGTGTTTCGTTCACCCCCGCGCGGGCTCGATCCGGGCGGCCACCCGGTCGGCCGCCGCCCGTCCGGACGCGACGCATGCCGGTATGCCGACGCCGTCGTAGGCCGCCCCGGCGACGGCCAGTGCCGCGTCGCCGGGGATCGCTGCACGGGCTGCACCGACACGGTCGCCGTGGCCGACGGCATACTGCGGCAGGCCGCCGCCCCACCGCTGGACGTGCGCGTCGACCGGCGCGGGCAGGCGCTCGGCGACGGCCTCCTGCAGATCGGCCAGACCGGCTCGTGCCAGGTCACGGTCCTCCCGCTGGAGCGCCGCGGTCTCCCCGTGACGGCCGAACGACACCCGGGCGAAGGTCAGGTCGGGCCGCGCCTGCGCGAGCCAGGGCCACTTGGCGCTGCTGAACGTCGCCGCCTTGATCTGCCGCCCGTCCACCGGGGGCACGAGGAACCCCGAACCGCCCCGCAGCGCGGTCGCCCGGTCCGTCTCGAAGGCGTAGGTCACGATGACCATCGAGGCGTAGTCGACCGCACCGATCAGGTGCGCCGCCTCGGGCGCAGACGGCTCCAGCAGGCGCGCGGCCGGCCGCGACGGGGTCGCCAGCACGACACCGTCGACCTCGAGATGGCGCTCGTCGCGGGTCGGACCGGTCGTGAGCCGCCAGCCGGACCGGGTCCGTGCCAGGCCGCGCACCATCGTCTCGAGTCGGATCCGTGCTCCCGCACGCTCGAGCGCGTCGGTCAGTAGGCCGGGCAGCCGGTGCATGCCGCCCGCAAGGGTGCCGAACACCGGCGCGTCCGGGTCGGCCGCAGCGGCCTTCGCGGCGGCGGCGCGGGCCGCATCGGTCAACGAACTCCCCCGCGCCGCAGCATGATAGAGAGCCGGAACGCACGCCTTCGCGGACAGTCTGCGCGCGTGCCCGGCATAGACCCCGCCGAGCAGCGGCTCGACCAGGCGGTCGACCACGGCCGCCCCGACGGCCCGCTCCACGAGGTCCCCGACGGCCAGATCCGCGTCCACCGTGACCGGCCGTTCGTCACTCGCCCGCGCCACCTCGTCCGGGGTGAGCAGCCCGACCACCGACCGCGGATCCGACGGCACACCCATGAGCGTGCCCTTCGGCATCGGGTGCCGCGCTCCCCGGCTCCAGATCGAGGCTCCGACGTGCGCGGGGTGGACCGCGTCCAGACCGAGCTCGGCCAGGAGTTCCGGCCCCTCCGGGCGCCGCACGAGCATGGCCTCGGCGCCCACGTCGACCGGCAGCCCGGCCACCCGGGCGCCGTGCAACCGCCCGCCAACTCTCGGCGCGCCGTCCAGCACGACGACCTCGTGCCCCGGATGCCGGGTCACCAGGTGCCATGCCGCGGACAGACCCGCGATCCCTGCACCCACCACTGCGATCACTGCCACGGCGCCACCCTCTCACTCCCGTGCCACCCGCACGACGAGCCGGTGCCCCGGCCGATCGAACCCGTGGGTCACGAGACGCGTCGCCCTAGAGTGCTTCCCATGACCGAGACGATCACCTACGAGGACTTCGCCGCCGTCGACCTGCGCGTCGGGACGGTGACCGCGGCCGAGCCCAACCCGAAGGCACGCACACCGGCCTACGTGCTGCGGATCGATCTCGGAGAGCGTGGTGTTCGCACATCCAGCGCACAGATCACCGATCACTACACGCCGGAGGAGCTGATCGGCCGCCAGGTCGTGTGCGTGTGCAACCTGCCGCCCAAGCGGGTGGCCGGGGTGAGGTCCGAGGTGCTGGTCGTCGGCGCCTACGACCGGCGCGACACCGTCGTCCTCGCCGGATTCGAACATCAGGTCCCCGACGGCGCCCGCCTGCAGTAGGACGGTCAGTCACATCCATCAAAACCCGAACCCGCACGCAATCCCCACCTGCTGATCGAGTAGCGAGCCCCTGGGCGAGCGTATCGAGATCCAGTGAAGCGGATGCCCATCCGGATCACATGGAACCTCACCAGGTTTCGATACGGCCTACGCTCCTTCGTCGCTCCGGCCTACTCAACCATCAAAACCCGAACCCCCACGCAACCACCTCAACCGTCACGGCGGGGACGCTCAGGGGCAGCGGGTGCCCAACACGCAGAACTCGTTGCCCTCCGGGTCGGCCAGCACGACCCAACTGACCTCTTCCTGGCCGACGTCCACCCTGATGGCGCCGAGGCCGACCAGCCGCTCGACCTCCTCGTCACGATCATGGTCGGTCGGGTTGACGTCGATGTGCACGCGATTCTTGACGGTCTTGTGCTCCGGCACGGTCACGAAGGTCAGCGCCGGCGGGACCGGGCCGGGCCGGACCTTGCCCTCCGACACCGCGGGCGAACCGATCATGATGCCGTCGTCGTCCTGGTCCTGCACCTCGTATCCCAGGACCGCGCACCAGAACCGCGCCAAGGCTTCGGGGTCCTCGCAGTCGATCGCCAATTCGGTGAATTTGCTGGTCATGTCAGTACCTCCGCATGCCCTGCCGTATGCCGTGCCTCGCCGGACGCCTCGGAGCGGGGCTCGGCATTCATCCCACCACGGCGCGCCACGCCTCGGCAATGACCGGCAGGGCCGCGGCGAGCCGGTCGGCCGGCAGCGCAAACGGGGTGCGCAGATAGGAGCCCAGCCCGTGCCCGTCGACCGCGAAGGCCGACCCCGGGGCCAGAAGCACGCCGCGGGTCCGCGCCGCCGCCACCAGATCCGCGGAGCGGGCATGCGGTAGCCGCCACCACAGCGACAATCCGCCGGCCGGCGGGGTGGTCGTCCAGCCGGGCAGTTGGTCGGCCAGACGCAGGAGCACCGCACGGGACTCGTGCAGCCGGCGGCGCGATTCGTCGGCCAACGTTCCGCCACCGCGGAGCAACTCGGTGACCACCAGTTGCTCGAGCACCGGCGCGCCCAGGTCGAGGGTCAGCCGGGCGTGCAGGATCGCGGCCACCATCGACGCCGGAGCGCGGACCCAACCGATCCGCAGGCCGCCCCAGTAGGTCTTGGCCGCGCTGCCGACCGTCACACACGTGGGGTCGTGCGCCGCCATCGGCAACGCCGGATGCGGATCATCGACCCACATCTCGACGTTCGTCTCGTCCACGAGGCCCACGACGGCGTGCCGCCGCCAAAGGCGCGCCAGCCGATCCCGGTGGTCGTCGTCCAGGTAGAGACCGGTCGGATTGTGGAAGTCCGGCAGCGCGATCATCGCCCGCGCCCCTCCCCGCAGGGCCTGCTCGATCCCGTCGTGGTCCGGGCCCTCCGGACCCACCGGCACCGGAAGGAGGCGCATCCGTGAATCTCTCAGCATCTCCAAGGTGTTCGGGTAGGACGGGCTCTCGATCGCGATGCGGTCGCCGAGGTGCAGGACGCCGTGGATGACCGCGACCTGAGCCGCCAGGGCGCCCGTGGTCACGATGATCTGCTCGGGCCCGGTCGGTGCGCCCCGAGCGGTGTAGTGGTCGGCGATCGCCTGCCGCAGCGGGGGAAGGCCGGCCGGGAAATAGCCCATCCCGCTCGTGTAGGACGGCAACCGGTCCATGGCCGCGGCATACGCCGCATTCAGCCCGGTCGGCGCGGCCGGTGCGGCACTGCGCAGGTCGGCGACGACGGATCCGGGGTCGGGCTCCAGATCCTGTGGCAGCGGCTCCCCACCGCCCCCGGCCGGACCTCCGGGGACACGCACCACGGTGCCGGAACCGTGCCGCGCCGAGGCGAATCCGCGCTCCCGCACGATCCCGTAGGCTCTGGTCACCGTCGTGCGGCTGAGGCCCAGGCCCGCGACGAGTTCCCGTTCGCTGGGCAGGCGTGTGCCGGGCACGAGCTGCCCTTCTCCGATCAGCGTGACGATCCGGTCGGCCAGCCAGCGGTAGGTCGGCCCCGGCCCGGCCGGTGCGCCGAGCAGGGCTCGCAACCGATGCGCGGAGGTCCGGGTCGCCATGAGGCCACTCTGACCGAAGTGGTCCTTTATTTCAAGGCCACTTCGCGGCAGAATGGTCGGGTGCCTCGCCGATCCCTCCCCGCTCGACGCCTCGCCGAGTTGACACCCCGTCAGCAGTTGCGTGCCGGGCGCATGCCGCGCCGCCTGGCCCAGTTGTTCGTCGGCCTGACGCTCTACGGCACCTCCATGGCGATGATGCTGCGCGCCGACCTCGGCCTGGATCCCTGGGACACCTTCCACTACGCGCTCACGCTGCACCTGGGTTGGGACTTCGGCACCGTCGTGATCGCCGTCAGCGTGCTCGTGCTGCTGCTGTGGATCCCGTTGCGTCAGTGGCCCGGCCTGGGAACGATCGCGAATGCGTTGTGGATCGGCGTCGCCACCAACATCGCCTTGTGGCTGATGCCCGTTCCGACCCAGCTGGACGTGCGTATCCCGCTGATGCTCGGCGGCGTCGTGCTCAACGGCGTGGCCGGCGGCCTCTACATCGGCAGTCAGCTCGGCCCAGGGCCCCGAGACGGCCTCATGACCGGACTGCACCAACGCACCGGCGTGAGCCTGCGGGTCGTGCGCACCTCGCTCGAAGTGACCGTGTTCGCCACCGGGTGGGCACTGGGCGGCACGTTCGGCGCCGGCACGGTCATCTATGCCCTGTGCATCGGTCCGCTCGTGCAGTTCTTCCTGCAGGTGTTCATCGTCGACCTGCCTGGACGGGGTGAGTCGGTCATCCGGTCGGGTGTCGATGGCCCGAGTGCTGATGCACCAGATCGACGATGTGCGTGAGGACACCGGGGTCCGTCGTCGGCAACACGCCGTGCCCGAGATTGAAGATGTGTCCGGGCGCGCACGACCCCTCGTGCAGGATGCGGCGGACCGCCTGATCGACGACCTCCTGCGGCGCGAAGCACAAGGCGGGGTCGAGATTTCCCTGCACGGCATACTGCTCCCCCAGCCGCGCGGCGGCGACGTCGAGCGGCACTCGGAAGTCGACGCCCACGACGTCGGCTCCGGCCTCCCCCATCGCGGCGAGCAGTTCTCCGGTGCCGACGCCGAAGTGGATGCGGGGCACATCGAGGTCGGCGACGGCGGCGAGTGCCCGGGTGGAATGCGGCTGCACGAAGCGGCGATAGTCCGCGAGGGAGAGGACGCCGGCCCACGAGTCGAAGAGTTGCACGGCGCTCGCGCCCGCCTGCGCCTGCACCCGGAGGAACAACCCGGATATCTCGGCCAGCTTGTCGCACAAGATGTTCCACGTCTCAGGATCACCGTGCATCATCGCCTTGGTGTGCTCGTGATTGCGCGACGGGCCCCCTTCGATCAGATAGCTCGCCAAGGTGAAGGGGGCGCCGGCAAAACCGATGAGCGGTGTCGGGCCGAGGGCGTCCACGAGGAGGCGCACCGCCTCGTCGATATCGGGGACGTCCTCCGGGTGCAGCGTCGGCAGGCGATCGACGTCGTCCCGGGTGCGCAGGGGTTGTTGGACGACCGGCCCGACACCGGGCACGATGTCGACATCGACCCCCGCCGCCGCGAGCGGCACGACGATGTCGCTGAAGAAGATGGCCGCGTCGACGCCGTGGCGACGGACCGGTTGCAGCGTGATCTCGGCGACCAGGTCCGGAGTGCGGCAGGCCGCCAGCATGGGCACGTCGGCACGCACCTGCCGGTATTCCGGCAGGGACCGCCCGGCCTGACGCATGAACCACACCGGGGTCCGCGAGGTCGGCAGGCCTCGCGCGGCGCGCACGAGGTCGCTGTCGGACGGGTCTGCGGGCAGGCCAGGTCCTGCGGAAGCTTCACTCACAGGCCGATCCTCGCATGCGATCGGTCACCAGGAGTGCTCGGTGCGCGGGTGCGACACGCCGGTGATCCGCACCGATCGCGCGGGGCCGTCGTCGACCCCCTCGAAGAGGAAGGGTTCGCCCGCCGAGTGATACGAGTTGCGGCGCGGGACCGTGCACCGGTCCGCAGCGACCACGGTGAGCTCTTCGAGGCCGAGCGTCGGATCCTGCGCGTCCGGGTCGATCGCGACGAGACGCTCGCCCAGCCGCACGACGTCCACGCTGCCCCACAGGCTCTCGTAGCGCCCGACGAAACGATCGATCCGGGCGTCCTGCGGCGTCGTGGATGCAGCGTGTGCCGGCTCGCCGACGGCGATGCCGACGAGCTCGAGTATGCCGGTCGCGATGGGGTCCGCCGGCCCGTCGATCGCGTTGGTGAGCACGCTGAGGGCCAGACGGTCCGTGGTGTCGACCCAGGTGCGGGTGATGTGCCCGGGGAAGCCTCCACTGTGCCCGACGACCCGCCTGCCCCCGATATCGGCGATCTGTGTGCCCAGCCCGTAGTGGGCGGTGTTCCCGGGGCGCTCGATCGTCGACATCGGATGCTGCATCTGCCGGCGCGAGGAGTCGGTGATCAATCGTGCGTCCCCCAGCGCGTGCACGGAGGCGAATGTCGTCAGATCCTCTGCGGTCGAACAGAACCCGGTCGCCGGTGCCATCGCACGCGTGTCGATGTGGGCGAGCACCTGTCGTGCTCCCCCGTCGCCGCGATCCCGACCGTGCCCCGAGACGAACCGATCCTCTCGGAGCGGATCGAACTCCGGCATGGTGTGCCTCAGCCCGAGCGGATCACAGATCTCGCGCATCATCAGGTCGCGGTATCCGGTGTCCGCAGCGGCCTCCAGGATCTGGCCGACGAGCGAGAACCCGACGTTGGTGTACTTGAAGAATTCGTGCGGCGCGAAGGCGCGGCCGTGATCGCGGACGACGCCGAGCAGCCCGGCGGCATCGAGGAACATGCCCTCCAACTGCCAGAAGTCGGCATGCAGACCGTCTCGGATCACCCCGGCCCGATGCCCGAGCAGGTCGCGCACGGTGACGTCGGCGAGAGGCGTGTCGCCGTAGGCCGCGACGTGGTCCGACAGCCGGTCGTCCAGACGCAGCAGGCCGCGCTCCATCAGGCGCATCACCACCGTCGTGGTGAACCATTTGGAGTGTGAGGCCACGCGGAAGAGGTGATCGGTCGTGAGCGGTTGTCGCGTCTGCACATCGGCCAGCCCCAGGGCGTCGTGGAAGACCAGGTTGCCGTCGAGGCGCACGGCGACCTGCACCCCCGGCACCCGCGTGCGCTCCACGCGGCGGGCCAGCCAGGCGGGCAGGTAACGAGCGACATCGTGCACGGCATGGGTGAGGGAGGTCATGCAACCACCCTGGCACGACTCAGCCGACGGAGGTCAGCACCACTCCGAGGATCGCGCACCCGACCCCGAGGGTCTGGATGGCACGCAACCGCTCGTGCAGTATGAATCGGGCGAGCACGAGCGTCATCACCGGATAGAGCGACCCCAACACGCTGGCGACACTGACCGCACCGTAGGCCGTCGAGACCGCGAACAACGCATTGGCGCCCAGATCACCGAGGCCGACGGCGAAGAGGGGCAGCAGGTCTCGCCGCCCCGCACACCCTCCGGGCGGTCCCCCGGGCCACATCGCCCACGCCGTCGCAAGCACCCCGACGCTCGCGACCCGCATACTCCACAGGGTGCCGACGACATCGTCGGCCGATCCGCGGTCGAGGAAGAAGAGCGAGAGGCCGAAGCCGATCGCCGCCACGACCGCGAGCAGGACCGGCCGTCGGCTGACCTCCCCCGACAGCTCCGGCCCGGACGCGAGCGCGGCACCGAGTATGGCGAGCCCGAGGCCGATCCCGACCACGAGCCCGATCTCGTCGCCGGTGAGCAACCCGAGCGTGACCGGCACGATCGCGCCGATGGCGGCGATCGGGGAGACGACTCCCATCGTGCCGCTGGACAGTGCGGCGTAGAAGCTGCACAGACCGACCGCTCCGACGACACCGGACAGCACGCCATACAGCGGCCAGCCCGCGGGCCAGGCGGGAGCGGCGAGGTGGCCGGTCGCCGTGGCGACGATCATCGCGGCCGACATGGCGACGAGGCCGCCGAGTTGCGAGATCGCCACGACGCGCAGCGCGGCGATGCGCTTGGTGAACCAGCCGCCGGCGAAGTCGGACGTGCCCCAGACGGCGCTGGAGGCCAGCGCGAGTAGTGCGAGCAACGCTCAGCCGTCGAGGACCCGGCGCTGGTCGCCCGGCAGTCCTTCGGACAGGTAGGCGGTCTCGCCGCCGTCCAGCAGCGCGTGTGCGGCCCGGCGGAAGGCCTCGTAGGTCGCCCAGGTGAGCGCACCGCCGGTGGACACCCGGCGCACCCCGAGGTCCCGCAGTCGCGCGATCGGCGGGGTCGACCCCATGGCGAGCACGTTGACCGGCCGACCCAGGTCGACCACCCGGGCGATCTCCCGCTCGGCGGACAGCCCCGGGGCGTAGAGCACGTCTGCTCCTTCGTCACGGTAGGCCGTCAGTCGGGCGACGGTGTCCTCGATGTCCGGGCGGCCGTGCAGGAAGTTCTCCGCCCGCGCCGTGAGCACCATCCGGTGTCGGTGGGCCGCCTCGGCGGCCTCGGCCACGCGCCGCCGCGCCTCGTCCAGGGGCAGCACCCCACCGGCCGCGGGGTCGTAGTCCTCGATCGACAGTCCCGCGGCCCCGGCCTCGGCCATCAGCTCGACGGTGCGCGCGACCCCTCCGTCGTCCTGCGGGAAGCAGCATTGGGTGTCGACGTTGACCGGGATCTCCACCGCGCCGCAGATTGCTCGCACGTGCGCGACGAGCGCCGCACGCGGCGTGCTGTCGTCGGACCATCCCTGGGTGGCGGCGAATCCGGAACTGGTCGTGGCCACGGCCTCGGCGCCCGCGGACTCCAGCAGTCGTGCCGAACCGACGTCGAACGGGTTGGGGATGACGAAGAATCCGGCGTCATGCAGCTCGCGGAATCGATCACGTAGCACAGAAGGGAGCGACATACGCTCATCCTGTCACTGCGCGGCCGTCCGCGTCGGGCGCGTCCGAAGCCACGCGAAGTACCGACCGGAGCCTGCGCAGGGAGGACTTTGTGGGGTGACTCGTCGGGGCCCCCGCGAAGTACCGACCGGAGCCTGCGGAGGGAGGACTTTGTGGGGTGACTCGGCGTGCCGCTGACGGATTCGCCGGGGACGACCTAGGGTGGATGACGTGGGCACCAGCGACATCCGCGGCGACGCCGCGGCCGATTTCTCCCGCGCGACCGCCGGCCTCGCGTCGGTCCGGTTGCGCCCTGAAGTCCGTCTCACGGAGGTTCCCGCGCCGGGCCGTATCGCCCCGTATTCGGTGGCGATGTCGGCCGATGTCATCCAGGCCGACGACCCCGACGCCGAGTTGGCGACCGGCCGGTTCGTGCTGCTGCACGACCCGGAGTGCCCTGAGCCGTGGCACGGCGCGTGGCGCGTCGTGACCTTCGCCCGGGCCGAGCTGGAGCCCGAGGTCGCCTCCGACCCGTTGCTGGGCGACGTGGGCTGGAGTTGGTTGACCGACTCGTTGCAGTCGTGCGAGGCGGCCTACACGGCCGAGGCCGGCACGGTCACGCGCGTGGTATCCGATGGATACGGCGGTCTCGCCGACGGCGACACGACGGTCGAGATGGAAGTGCGGGCCTCCTGGACCCCGACGAACCCGGACCTCCCGACACACTTGCAGGCATGGGGTGCGCTGCTGTGCACCATCGCCGGTCTCCCTCCGCTCCCCGAAGGTGTCGTGGCGCTGCCGGGTCAGCGTCGATGACCTCGAAGGCCTCGTCTTCGTCCGCCGCTGCGTCGACGGACGAGCCCTCCTATCCTCTGCTGGACCGGCCCTCCGACGGGCTCCCGGACGTCATCGCGCAGGAATCGGCCCTGATGGCCGCCACGGAGCGCTTCGCGGCGGGATCGGGACCGGTGGCCCTCGATGCGGAGCGGGCCTCCGGCTACCGCTACGGATCGGGTGCCTATCTGGTGCAACTGCGCCGCGCAGGTGCGGGCACCGCACTGATCGATCCGGTGGCCTGCCCCGATCTCTCACCGCTGCAGGAGGCGATCGGTGACGCCGAATGGGTTTTGCACGCCGCGACTCAGGATCTGCCGTGTCTCGGTGAGCTCGGCCTGCATCCGCACCGTTTGTTCGACACCGAGTTGGGCTCACGGCTGGCGGGGTTGCCCCGTGTGGCGCTGGCGACTGTGGTCGAGCACTATCTCGGGGTCACCTTGGCCAAGGAACACTCCGCCGTCGACTGGTCGACCCGGCCTCTTCCCGATTCCTGGCTGTTCTATGCCGCGCTCGACGTCGAGGTGCTCGTCGAGCTGCGCGACCACGTCCGGGATGACCTGGTCGCGCAAGGCAAGTGGGACTGGGCGTCGCAGGAGTTCGAGGCGCTGACCCACTTCACGGGGCCCCCGACACGCAAGGACCCGTGGCGGCGCACCTCCGGCATGCATCGCATCCGAGATCGACGGGCCGTGGCCCGGGTGCGCGAACTCTGGCGCACCCGCGACGCGATCGCGCGCCGCCGTGACCTGGCCCCGGGTCGGGTTCTTCCCGACGCCCTCATCGTGGCGATGGCCAACAGTGCACCGCGCACCACCTCCGATCTACGCGCCCTCGGGCACACGGCGTCCTCCGCCCGCGGCCGCAGCAGGTCACCTCATCGCGGCCTGCTGCGTCATCAGCAGGAGTGGCTCGCGGCCGTCGACCGTGTCCGCCAGATGCCGGACAAGGCACTGCCCCCGGCCACCATCCGCACCGACACCCCGCCGCCGGCGCGTGCCTGGGCCGACCGCGACCCGGTGGCCGCCGCACGGCTCGCCGAAGTACGCGAGCACCTGGGGGACTACGCCGACGTGCACCATGTGCCCGTGGAGAATCTGCTCACCCCGAGCGTCCTGCGCTCGGTGTTGTGGCACCGCACAACACCGTTGGACGACGAAGCCGTACGGTCGGATCTGACGCAATTGGGCGCCCGGCCGTGGCAGATCGATCTGGCGACGCCCCTCATCCTGCAGGCTGCCGACGATCATCCGGCCGACGGCACGGGGTGAGCGGGCGGCGGCCGGCCCGGGTGTGCGGGCCCGGTCGGCGCGTTGCAGGATTGTGACGAACACCTCGCGCGAAACGGCCCACCCATGCGGCCGAAATATCTCATATGTGATCTACACTCGCTGGCATGGCTGATGACTACCTCGTGCGAGTCGGCACGCTCATTCGTGATGCGCGCCGCCACAAGAAGCTGACCCAGAGCGAGCTCGCGACCGCGCTGCAAACCAGCCAGAGCGCGGTCGCCCGCATCGAGCAGGGCAAGCAGAACCTGAGTCTGGAGACGCTCGCCCGCATCAGCGAGGCGCTGGACACCGAGGTGGTCGCCGTGGCCTCCTCGACCCCGCTGAATCTGCGGATCGAGGGGGGCCGCCAGTTGTCCGGGGCGATCGACGTGCGGACGAGCAAGAATGCCGCCGTGGCCTGCCTGTGCGCCGCGCTGCTCAACAAGGGGCGCACCACGTTGCGCAACCTGGCCCGCATCGAGGAGGTCAACCGGATCACCGAGGTGCTCACGTCCATCGGGGTGCGCACCCGATGGCTGCCCGACTCCAGCGACCTGGAGATCACCCCGCCGAAGACGCTCGCGCTCGACTCCATGGACGAGGCGGCGGCCCGCCGCACCCGCACCATCTTGATGTTCCTCGGACCCCTGCTGCACGAATTCGGTGAGTTCAAGCTGCCGAATGCCGGGGGGTGCGATCTGGGCGAGCGCACGGTCGAACCGCATCTGCACGCCCTGAAGGCGTTCGGCCTGGGCGTCAACGCGTCGCACGGCTACTACAACGCCTCGGTCAACGAGGCCGACTACGCCAAGACAGACCGCAAGATCATCCTGACCGAGCGCGGCGACACGGTCACCGAGAACGCGCTGTTCGCGGCCGCACGCATCGAGGCCGAGACGACAATCCGCAACGCCAGCCCCAACTACATGGTCCAGGACCTGTGCTTCTTCCTGCAGAAGCTCGGTGTGCAGATCGAGGGCATCGGCACCACCACCTTGAAGGTGCGAGGTGTCCAGCAGATCGACCGTGACGTCGAGTACTCCCCGTCCGAGGACCCGATCGAGGCGATGTCCCTGCTGTCCGCGGCCGTGGTGACCGGATCCGAGATCACCATCAAGCGGGTGCCGATCGAGTTCATGGAGATCGAACTCACCCTGCTGGAGAGCATGGGGATGA
>CAZMLG010000080.1:0-13804 GCA_964566985.1 uncultured Intrasporangiaceae bacterium | reverse complement strand
TCAAGATGAACGTCGACACCGACACCCAGTATGCGTTCACCCGGCCGATCGCCGGCTGGATGCTCGCCAACTACGACGGCGTGCTCAAGATCGACGGCGAGGTCGGCAACAAGAAGAAGTACGACCCGCGTGCCTGGGGCAAGGCCGCCGAGGAGAGCATGGCCGCCCGCGTGGTCGAGGCCTGTGAGCACCTCGGCTCCGCCGGCACTCACGCCTGAGACCGCCGAGAAGTCACGCAGCGCCACCGAGTGGTGCGTCAGCGCCACCGAGTGGTCACGACGTGCCGCGCGGCGCCGACCGAAGGAGCAGATCAGAGGATGACCGGTGAAAACCTCCTGGGGATCCCGCCCACCGAGTTGCCCGAGGACCCCGCGGCCGAGCGGCTCGACGAGGGCGTGGACGCGTGGGACCTGGCCCGTGCCTACCCCGCCTCGTGCGTGGTCTGGGCGACGCTGGCGGAGGACGCTCTCGACGAGGGAGAACTGGTCGAGGGCTACGCGTTCGCGCGCACCGGATACCACCGCGGACTGGACTCGCTGCGTCGTGCCGGGTGGCGCGGGCAGGGCCCGGTGCCGTGGGAGCACGCGCCGAACCGCGGGTTCCTGCGAGCGCTCGCGGCGCTGTCGAAGGCGGCCGGGCAGATCGGCGAGAGCGACGAGCAGCAGCGCTGTGCCGATTTCTTGCGCGATTCCTCCGTGACGGCGGCCCGCGAACTCGGTCTCTGATCCCGCAGGCCGCGAACCCGTTCGGCCGCAGCGTCTTCGGGCAGTCCGGTGGCGGGACGGGTCGGCCACGGTTAGCGTGGTGGCCAACCGACATCAAGGAGGCACCGTGGGATCCGCCCGCCATGAGGAGATCACCGTCTCGGTCGCGGCCGATGAAGCGTTCCAGGGAGCGCTCGGCGTCGTGCAGCACGGCAAGAACTTCCAGCTGCTGGCCGTGCACAACCAGGGCCGCAAGCTGGTCGCGCTGGAGAAGTCCAAGATGAGCAACCCCAAGGTGTATGCGGTGCAGGTCGTGGGGGAGGGCGCGCAGCCGACGATCGAGGTCACCGTCGACACCGATCCGCGCCAGCGCAAGGCCATGATGGACGGCAAGTTCAACCAGAAGGCCCTCTCCAAGTTCGTCGAGGGCGTCAAGGGCGCGCTCGACGGCTCGGCGCCCGCTCCGGTCACTCCGGTCAAGAACCACTACATGCAGAAGAAGGATCAGGTGCCGTGGACCGACCCGGATCAGGATCCGGAGATCGATCTCGGGTTCTCCTGGCAGGCGCTGATGGCGGACATAGGTCGCTGACGTCGGCGCCGATCGGGTCGCCATCACCTCGGTGCGGGCACGCCACGCTCGTAGGCTGTGCCCATGGACGGTCGACTCGCGGTGCTCGGCATCGGGCCGGAGGGTGAGGAGCTCTACCGGCACATCCTGCGTATGCCGGGGCTCACCCTGGCGGCGCACATCTCCCGTCTCGGCTGGACCGACTACGAGGCCGAGCATGCGCTGGAGCAGTTGCGTGCCCGGCGCCTCGTGCGGGTGTCGGATCTGAGCGAGTTGGTCGCCGATCACCCGCGGGCCGCACTGGAGCGGGTGGTGAGTGCTGAGGAGGCGCGTCTGGCCACCCGCCGTCAGGATCTCGCGCGCGTGCGCGACGCCATCGACCAGTTCGCGGCCGACCACCGCATGGGCCAGGAGGTGACGTCGGCGGCGCAGCCCACTCGGGAGCGAGTCGACCGCGCGGTGCTCGTCGCGGTGCAAGAGCACCTCATGGCCTCGACGGTGGGCCCGGTGCGCCGGGCGATCCGCACACCTCCCGCGCGGTCGATCGACGACCTGCCGACGGTGCGGGTCCAACTCGCCGGAGGCCGTGAGCAGCGCACCCTCTATTCGCCGGAGGCGGCCGCGGACTCGCCCACGTGGATCCGTGATTGGGCGGATGCGGGGGAGCGGCAACGGGTCTGCGCGCACCTTCCGTCGGAGTTCACCTGCTTCGGCGGCGACGTGGCGCTCGGCAGCACCGAGTGGGGGAGCACGGACAGCGATTACGTCGTGCTGCGCGATCCGATGGTGGTCGCGGCATTCATCGAGCTGTTCGACCGGCTGTGGTCGTCCGCGGCACCGATCGATGATCAGCCGGGGCGGTCGGACGGTCTGCTGGAACTGATGCAACAAGGGCTCAAGGACGAATCCATCGCCCGGGTGCTCGGCGTGTCGCTGCGCACGGTGCGCCGCCGGATCGCCACGCTCATGGCCGAGCACGAGGTCGACACCCGCTTCCAGCTCGCCCTGAAGTTGGCCGCGCGCGGGCACCTGCGCTCGGAGTGACCGGCTCTCGGCCGCCGATGGGCCGAGAGTGTCGTCATGGCAGCCTGACCGCATGGATCACCCCAGCGCACCTGACGAATCCGTCCACGGCACCATCGTCACCCTCGGCGGTGGGGGATTCTCGATGCCGGACGACGGGTCCTCGCCCATCGATGACTACCTGATCGAGCTCACCGGCACGAGCCGTCCGCGAGTCTGCTTCATTCCCACCGCGAGTGGGGACGCGGTGGAGTATGCCGAGAGATTCAAGTCGGCATTCGCCGACCGCGCCGACACGTCGGTGCTGTCCCTCTTCTGTCGCGATCCGTGGGGATACACCGAGCCGTCGATGCTGCTCGACCAGGACCTCATTTATGTCGGCGGTGGCTCGACCGCGAATCTGTTGGCGGTCTGGCGGATTCACGGGCTACCGGACCTGTTGGCGAAGGCCTCGGCGGACGGCGCGGTGCTCGCCGGGATCAGCGCCGGGATGAACTGCTGGTTCGATTCGTCATCCACCGACTCGTTCGGGCCGCTGGCGCCGTTGTGCGACGGCCTGGGATTCCTGCCGGGCAGTGCTTGCCCGCACTACCTCGGCGAGGCCGAGCGCAGGCAGCGATACCTCGCCTGGGTGGCCGACGGCAGCCTGGCCGAGGGGTATGCCGTGGACGAGTATGCCGCCGTGGTGTGGCGCGACGGGCGGCTCGTCGAGGCGATCTGCGAGCAACCCGACCGGCCGGTGTGTCACGTGCACCGGGAGAACGGCCGCGCGGTCGAGACGTCGCTCCCGGTGCGGTTGCTCACCTGATACGTGGCCGTGAGCCGACAGACTGGGAATCGCGGCCCGTCGGGATGAGTTGAGGTCGCGAGCCACCGGCATGTGAGGATGAGCTATGACCGAGATGAGCAAGGGCGGCAACACCGCGGTGACGGCGGATGCGGTGACGGCGACCCTCACCTGGACCACCGGGCCCGCCTGCCCCGATGTGGATGCGTCGGCGTTGCTCCTGGGTGAGGATGGCAAGGTCGCCGGAGATGACGACTTCGTGTTCTACAACCAGCCGCAGCATCCGTCCGGAACCGTGCGGCATCTGGGCAAGCAACCCGGCCACGACACCGTGCGGATCGACCTCGTGGCAGTGTCAGCGGACGTCGCACGGATCGTGCTCGCCGCATCCGCCGACGGCGGCACGTTCGGGCAGGTCGACGGGCTGACCCTCGTCGTCGCCGACGCCGGGTCGGGCGAGCAGGTGGCGACCTTCCCGATGACGGCGACCGTCGAGACGGCATTCGTCTCCGGTGAGCTCTACCGGCGCGGCGAGGGCTGGAAGTTGCGCGCCGTGGGCCAGGGCTACAGCTCCGGTCTGGCCGGCCTGGCCACCGATTTCGGGATCAGTGTGGGCGAGGAGGAGCCGCCGCCGGCTGCGGCACAGGCCGCGCCGCCCGTGACGGCCCCGCCGGTCCCGACTCCTCCCGTGCCTCCGGCGCCGGCCGGGGTGGTCAACCTCGACAAGGGCCGGGTCGACCTGCGGAAGGCCGGCCGGGTCGACCTGACCAAGACGGGCGCCCCGCCCCTCTCGAAGGTCATCATGGGACTCGGGTGGGATCCGGCGCCGGGTCGGGGCAACATCGACCTGGACGCCTCGGTCATCGCGTTCGACCGGGCCGGCAAGAAGCTGAAGACCGTGTGGTTCATGAAGACCAAGGCCTACGGCGGCGCCATCCGTCACTCCGGCGACAATCTGACGGGGGAGGGCGAAGGGGACGACGAGCAGATCCACGTCGACCTCTCGGCATTGCCCGACGAGGTGCAGTCGCTGATCTTCACGATCAACTCGTTCAGCGGCCAGAAGTTCGACCAGGTGCGCCGAGCCTTCTGCCGCCTGATCGACGAGGGCAGTGGCGCCGAACTCGTGCGCTTCGACCTCTCCGGTGCCGAGCATGCGACCGGGGTGCTGATGGCGATGTTGCGGCGGACCGATGGGCAGACCTGGCAGATGCGCGCCCTCGGCGAGTTCCACAAGGGGTCGACGGTGCGCAAGATGGTGAAGCCCGCCTCCGCCCACGCCGTGGCACCCTGAGCGTTCCTCGACCCGCGGTCACCTGGCCGAGTGCGCGATTCGCGTCGTCTAGCGGCCGCCGGCAGGCCGACACGAATCGCGCACTCGGCTGGGGAGCGGATGGGGGTGCGGCCGCCGCCCGGTAGCCTGTGGGCTGCCGCGGCGTGCGATCACCAGTCGTCTCGCGGCACAGCACGCGGAGTCAATGGGAAGAGAGCGGCCACATGCCAGCGATCGTGCTCGTCGGTGCCCAGTGGGGTGACGAAGGCAAGGGCAAGGCCACGGACCTGCTCGGCAGCCGGATCGACTACGTCGTCAAGTTCAACGGCGGCAACAACGCCGGCCACACGGTCGTCATCGAGCAGCCGGACGGCAGCCGCGAGAAGTACGCGCTGCATCTGCTCCCGAGCGGCATCCTCACCGAGGGTGTCGTGCCGGTCATCGCAAACGGCGTCGTCGTCGACCTGGGCGTGCTCTTCGAGGAGATCGATGCGCTGCAGGCACGCGGCATCGACACCTCGCGGCTGGTCGTCAGCGGCAACGCGCACGTGATCCCGTCCTACAACCGCACCCTCGACAAGGTGACCGAGCGCTTCCTCGGCAACCGCAAGATCGGCACGACGGGCCGCGGCATCGGGCCGACCTACGCCGACAAGATGAGCCGCGTCGGCATCCGCGTGCAGGACATCTTCGACGAGTCGATCCTGCGGCAGAAGGTCGAGGCGGCGCTCGACGTCAAGAGCCAGCTGCTGGTCAAGGTCTACAACCGCCGGGCCCCCGATGTCGAGGAGGTCGTCGCCGACCTGCTGCAGTATGCCGAGCGCCTGCAGCCCATGGTCGCCGACACCTCGCTGCTGCTCGAGAAGGCGCTCGACGACGACCGGACCGTCGTGTGCGAGGCCGGACAGGCGACCCTGCTCGACGTCGATCACGGCACCTACCCCTACGTCACCTCCTCCAACGCGATCTCGGCCGGAGCCTGCACCGGCGCCGGCATCCCCCCGACGCGTATCGACCGGGTCATCGCCATTTTCAAGGCCTACACGACCCGGGTGGGGGAGGGACCGTTCCCGACCGAGTTGCGGGGCGAAAAGGGTGATTTCCTGCGCAACCAGGGTGCCGAATTCGGCGTGACGACCGGCCGCCCCCGCCGCTGCGGCTGGATCGACACCGTCATCGGGCGCTACGCGACACGGGTCAACGGCGTCACCGATTTCGTCCTCACCAAGCTCGACGTGCTCGGCGGGCTGGAGACGGTGCCGGTGTGCGTGGCCTACGACGTCGACGGCGTGCGGATCGAGTCGATGCCGATGAGTCAGTCCGACTTCCACCACGCCACGCCGGTCTTCGAGGAATTGCCCGGGTGGTCCGAGGACATCAGCGGATGTCGCACGTATGACGAGTTGCCCGCGACCTGCCGCGCCTACGTCGAGTTCGTGGAAGAGCGGATCGGCGCCCGCATCTCGGTCATCGGCGTCGGCCCCGGCCGGGAGGAAGTCATCGTGCGTCACGACCTGCTCGAGAAGTGAACCTGGTCGCCGGCCTGCTCACCGACACGGGCTCGGGCAAGCCACCACCCACGACGTTCGTCATCACCCTCTGGGTGTTGACCGTGATCGTGCTGGGTGGCGCCGTCACCGCCGTGGTGGGGTCGCTGCGGCTGCGCCGGACGGCCCGGGGCATGCCCGAAGGGCAGCCGAGGTCGGGCAAACAGGGCCAGGCCGGCTGCCTGCTGGTCGTCGCCGTGCCGGCGTTGCTGTTGGGACTGTTCCTGCTGAACTGGGCCATCGGCATCATGTGACACTCCGTCGCGCAATAGCGTGACGGAGCGTCACCGTCCGAGGAGGCGCAGATCGGGCTGTGACGGTTTATCGCGCTATTGCGTGATTTCGCTGGGAATTTCGACGGATCGCGAGCGCCCGACGCAGGTCCCCCCTCCAGGTAGGCTGTGTCGATGTCCGGATTGACCAAGACGTTGGGAACCCTGCAACTGGTCGCCCTCGGCGCCGCGGGTGTCGTCGGCACCAGCTGGATCTACACGAACGGCGACTTCTTCTCGAAGTACGGTGCGGGCGGGGAGATCTTCGGCCTCGCGATCGCCGCCGTCTTCGTGAGTTTCGTCGCCATCGCCTATGGCGAGCTGGCGTCCAAGCTCCCACGGGCGGGCGGCGAAGTCGTCTACGGATACACGGCATACAACAGGCCGGTGGCGTTCGTCGCCGGGTGGTTCCTGCTGGGCGCCTTCGTGAGCTCGCTGGCGTTCTACGTCACGTCGTTCGGGCTCCTGCTGGCCGACGTCGCTCCCTGGATGCACGACATCCCGCTCTACACGATCAACGACGTGACCGTCTATCTTCCGGTGCTGATCGTCGGGATCGCTCTGACACTCGTGGTTTTCGGCTTGAACTGGTTCGGTGCGTCCTTGTCGGCGAGCATCCAGATCGTCCTGTTCAGCGTGATGGTCCTGCTCGGCCTGACGCTGATCGTGGTCGGCTTCACCCACGGCTCACCCGACAACTTCTGGCCGCCCTACGAATCCGACACCCCCGCCGTCTCGTCCACCATCCGGTTCATCCTCCCCGGGCTGACCTTCTTGACCGGGTTCAGTCTCGTGGCGATCCTGGCCGAGGACGCCAAGGCCTCCGCGCGCCGGATCGGCCGGGCCGTCGTGCTCAGCGTGATCATCGCCGCAAGCTTCTACTGCCTGGTGCTTCTCGCCTCCGCGTGGGTGATCCCGTGGACGGAAACCGCCGGTCTGGAAAAGGGCACGATCGATGCCTTCCGCAGGGCGGGATACGACGTCCTCGGCTGGGGCGCCTACGTCATCGCGCTGCTCGGGCTGCTCACCAGCTTCGTCGGGTTGTTCATGGCCTCCTCACGCATCGTGTTGGCCATGGGTCGTGTCGGGCTGTTGCCCGGCAGCCTCAGCCGCCTGACCGGAAGCCGACAGATCCCACGTCACTCTCTGGTGTTCGTCCTGATCATCACGCTCGGTCTCGGCTGGCTCGGCACCGGTGCCATCACCTGGTTCCTCGACACCGGGGGAGTATTCGTCGGGTGCGCGTGGGCGATCGGGGTCCTGTGCTTCTACCGCCTGACCCGCAGGTACCCGCACCTGCGTGGGGAGTACCGGGTACGGCAGCGGTGGCTGCCCGCGCTGGGGGCGATCGCGGGGCTCTTCGTGATCGGCTTCTCGCTCTGGCCGGGCACATCCGTGTCGCTGCAATGGCCCGCCGAATACGTGATCCTGCTGGTCTGGCTGGTGCTCGGGGCGATCCTGTATGCCGTGACTCGCGGCCACGACGACGACCGGGCGCGCCGCGAGCTGCTCGGTCCGCTCTACGACGAACTCACGCCTGCCCAGGGGAGCGAGCCCGCCTATCGGCGCTGATCTCGCGAATCCCCGGCCGGTTGGCGTCAATGATGTCGACGTGACACCTGGCGGGCGCAGCGCACGATGGCGTCGATGCTGTGTTCGACGTCGTCGTCGGTGGTGTTCCACCCGGAGACACTGATCCGGATCACGTCGCGGCCGCCCCAGCGGCTCGGGCCGCACCAGCACGTGCCGTCACGCTGGATCGCGGTCAGAAGCGCCGTCGTGGTCTCGTCGTCCGCGGCGGCGACGAGGACCTGGTTGAGGACCACCTCGTTCACGATCTGCAGTCCCGCCGCGTCCAGGGCCTCGGCGATGCGGCGGGCGTGGCGGCACGACCTCGCCACCAGGTCGGCCAGGCCGGATCGGCCGAGCGTGCGAAGGACCGCCCAGATCTCGAGTTGCCGGGCACGCTGGGAGGATTGAGGGGCGTGGTTCATCGGCTCGTCGGGTGCGTCGGGAAGGTAGGCCGCGGCCGCCGAGAAGCTGCGCGCCAGGTGCGCGGGGTCCCGCACGAAGGCGATGCCGCTGTCGTAGCTGCAGTTGAGCCATTTGTGGGCGTCGGTCGCCCAGGAGTCCGCCCGGCCCAGGCCGCGGCACAGGTCCCGGTGCGCCGGATCGGCGGCGGCCCACAACCCGAACGCCCCGTCGACGTGCAGCCAGGCGCGGTGCCCCTCGGCCCAGCGTGCGATGTCGGGAAACGGGTCGAACGCCCCGGTATTGACCTCACCGGCCTGGGCGCACACGATCACCGGGCCGTCCACGTCCGGCAGGGCGTCGGCGCGGATCCGCCCTTGGTCATCGACCGGGACCGTGGCCACCCGACGGCGGCCGAGCCCGATCATGCCGAGCGCCTTGTAGATGACCGAGTGTGCCCGTTCGCCGACGACGACGGTGACCGGTGGTGCGCCGAACAGGCCGTCGTGCTGCACATCCCACCCGGCCGCCGCCAACTGGGCGTCCCGGGCCGCGACCAGCGCGGTCGCGTTGGCCATCGTCGCGCCGGTCACGAACGAGACCGCGCACCCGCCGGGCACTCCGAGTAGGTCGAGCAGCCAGGCACGCACCACGCTGCGGACGGTGTGGGCGACCGGGCTCATCACCTCGAGCGCCGCATTCTGGTCCCAGGCCGTGCCGAGCCACCCGGCGGCCAGTGCGGTGGGGTGGGTGCCACCGGTCACGAAGCCGAAGTAGCGCGGGCCGGTGGAGGCGACCGTTGCAGGTGATCCGGCGTCATCCAGCAGCGCGAGGGTTTCTCGCGGATCGCACGGCCGGTCGGGGAGGGGTTCGTCGAACCGGTCGAGCCCGCGAAGCGCCGCGTCGTCCGGCGCAACCCGGCGATCGGTCATCGTGTCCAGATAGCCCGCCGAGCGGTGTGCCACGTCGTCGAGCAGCCGCTGCCAGTCCACCTCGTTCATCTTCGGCAGTCTGCCACGTCACCATCGCGGGTCAGCGGGGCCGTTGGGTGACGGGCCGTGATGTATGAGGCACGTTCCGACACCCGATGCGGCTCGATGCAGGTGAAGGTCACGTCACCATCCGGCGCCGATGCAGGTGAACGTGCTGGGCACGCAGGAGCCGTGCGACCCGGTCGCGTCGGCGAGGGCGTCGGCGGCGCGGTCTCCGCGCGCGAGGCCGGTGTGGGCCGCGGCGAGCACCTCGCAGGCGACGTCGTCGTCCACGCTCGCCGGCGAGGCGATGACGACGCGGGCGCCGGCGTGCAGCCAGGCGGACGGCATACCGACCGCTTCCTCGGCCCATCGTATGGTCGATCGGCCCAGTTCGCAGGCGGACAGCACCACGGCGCCGGGCACCCGGGGAAGGGCGTCGATGTCATAGCCGAACCACATGCCGTCCTGCAGTTGCACGCCGGCGAACAACGGGTTGTCCGCCGAATGCCGGCCGTGGGCGGCGAGATGGAGCACCTCCGCGTCGCGCGCTGCGGCGGCGACCTCGTCGGTGGTCGCCCGGTCACCGGTCAGCGTCTCGGCTCGAGCCCATGGCGCGGCTGCGCGCGTCACCTCCTCCTGGGCCCGCGGCACGTGCGGTCCGGCGACGAGCACGGCACGCCCGTCGCGCGCCACCGCCGTCGGCTCCCGAAGGAGGGCACTGACCGATCGTGGCAGTGTCATCGGTAGGCCGCGAAGCCCGTCGAGCAGGTGCCAGGGCACGCCGATGAGCGGCCCCGAGGCCACCAGCGCGACACGGCGACCGTCCAGATGGCCCGCGAGCGGCGCGACGAGAAGGTCCGCGAGCCGCGCGAGCCGGTCGTACAGTGTGCCGAGCACGATGTCGCGCATCGCTGCGGGCAGGTGGGCCGCCGACACGTCGAGGTCCGCCTGCAGGCCGTTCAGCAGGCTCTGGACCGGGCGGAATCCGCCGAGTGGCACGACCCGTGCGTCGGTCGGTGTCACGACGAGGGCGTGCAGCCGGTCGTCGCTGACCAGGTGGGCGACGACACAGCCCTCGCGCCGTCCCAACTCCGCCTGCACCTCGTCGAGCTGCATCGGCTCGGCCACGACTCCCGAGCCGTCGCGTTGCCAGGCTGATTCGCGGATCTCCTGTCGCAAGCTCCTCAACTCGGTGGTGTCCGTGCGGTCGGGTGTGGCGATGAGCAGTTCGCGCAGGCGCCGGAGGGCGTCGACTCGCTCGGCGGGCACCTCCGGCCGCACCGGGACCACCCGCGTGGCGAGCGCTCGCGCGCGCTCGGCCCACTCGAACACGTCCGCGGGACGCCCGCCCTCCAGTGCCGCGCGCAGGCCGAGACGCGCCAGGCCCCGGCCGTGTCCGACCAGGGAGCTCTGCAGATCGAGGCTGCCGAAGGTCGCCTGCCACTCGTGCAATGCAGCCAGGCCACCGCGGGCCCGGCGGGCGACAGCAGCGTGATCCCCTTGCATGGCGTCCAGTTCGGCCTCGACCTGCTGGTCCAGCAGACGCAGCGGGAGCGGCGATTCGGGTCCGACATCCGCCTGCTCGAGGCACCGGTGAGCCAGCGTGAGGTCACCGCGCCGCGCGGCCGAGCGCACGGCATACAGGTAGGCCGTGACGGCATCCTGAGGCAGGTCGGCATCGCGCAAGTCGTCTGCCAGGCTGCATGCCTCGTCGACGAGCCCAGGCGCGTCGGCGCCGTCCAACACCCGCGCCTCCAGCGCGACGGCCGAGGCGCGCAGCGCCCACACCGTGCTGCCGTTGCCGGTGAACAGCCGAGCGGCACGCCGGGCGACCCGCATCCCCTCGCGCGGGTCGTGCTGCAGCAGCAACCGCGCGAGCACGAGCAGCGCCTCGGCCTGGCGCTTGCGCATCCGCCGCCGCGCGAACGCCTCCGCGGCGGCGCGGAGCGCGGACATCGCCTCGGTCGGCATACCGGCGGCGATCAGCGCCTCGGCGCGGTCCTGACTGCCGACCGCCTCGTAGACCGGACCGAGTTCGACGAAGGAGTCATGGGCGCGGTCCATCAACTGCAGCGCCTGCACGAGATCGCCGGTGAGCAGATAGGCGTAACCGAGGTTGTGCACGGCCTTGTCGCGGCGGAGCGGGTCACCGTCCGCCTCGAACTCGCGCTCGCCGATCTTGAAGGCGGTGATGGCCGGCTCGGGCTCACCGCGCTGCAGATAGACGTTGCCGCGATTGATCTCGAGCGCTCCGAGGGCCTCGTGCGACGCGGGGTCGATCATCGGCGCCGCCCGGTCCAGTGCTTCGAGCGCGGCCGTGCCGTCACCGGCCCGCATGTGCAACAGCCCGATCTGTGACCAGATCAGACCCTGCACATGGCGCGGCACATCCGGCAGGGTGAGGGCGTGCCGGCATCGGGCGAGTCCCTGCTCGACGGTGTCGAGTTCGGCCTCGGTGTAGGCCAGGCTCAACTCGATCCGGGCCCGCGTCGCATGGTCGGGGGAGCGGGTCAGCGCCTTCTCGAAGAGCTTCCGGGCGGTGGCGTGCCGACCGGCGCTGCTCGCAGCGAACCCTCGCTGATGGAGTTCGGACGCGCTGAGCACTCTCTCATGATGACCTACGCGCGACCTCCGCCGACACGGCGGCTCGGGCCCGCCGCACGGCGCGCCGCGCGTCGTCCCGCTCGGGCAGGTGGTCGACGAGGCGTGCCGCGATGCCTCCGGCGACGACGGGTGCTGCGAAGGAGGTGCCGCTCCAGACGGCGAAGCCCCCTCGGAAGTCGTCCGGATCGATGGTCTCGCGCAGGTGGCCGTAGGCCGCGGTGCGCATTGTCGGGTCGAGCCCGCCCTGGAATGCCGGCAGCGTGCTGAACAAGCTGGCGCCCGGCGCATAGGCGCGCACCCACGGCCCGGTGTTGCTGAACATCGCGACGCTGTGTCCGGACGGGTTCAGGGCACCGACGGAGGTCACCGGGACGACGTCGTCGCACTCGGGCGAGCCGGCGAAAGCGGCGGGATAGAACCGGCGGGCGGTGGCGTCGTTGCCGGCCGAGCAGACGACGGCCGTGCCGCTGCGGCCGAGCACGCGAAGCACCTCGTGCAGCGTCGGGTCGAACAACAGGTCGTCGGGCGTCTCGTGGTAGTAGCCCATCGACAGGTTGAGCACGTCGATGGGATGACCTCCTGGTTCGCCCGCCGCATGGCGCCGCGCGAGTTCGGCGATGCGGGTGATCGCGTCGAGCCAGTCCGATTCGACGATCCGCCCGTTCGACGCGACGGTCCGCCAGGCGAGGATGTCGGCGTCCGGGCAGCCCTGGTGGACGAGCCCGGCGATGAAGGTGCCGTGCCCGGCCAACTGGTCGATGCTGCCGTCGAGTGCTCCGGACAGGTCGCCGCGGGTCTCCGGGTCGGTGCGCGGGTCGGTGTCCCCGATGGGCACGCCGTCGAGGGTCACGTCGGTGCGCACCACCTCGTCGAGCCACGGGTGGGCCCCGCAGCCGGTGTCGAGCACCGCGACGACGGGCCGCCGCCCCTCGATCTGCGTGTCGGGTCGGCGCACCGGCCGAGGCCCGGCATACGCGATCGGCTGTCGGCCGCCGGTGCCCAATCGGGCGTAGGCCGTGACCCCGGGGCTGGCCTGGCGCAGGGACTGTGGGTCGTCGGTGCCGGCAGGGTTGGTCTGCTCCACGGGGTTGGTCTGCTCGACCGGATTCGTCTGCTCGACCGGGTTGGTCTGCTCGACGGGGTCCGGTTCCACATCGGCCACGGTGAGGACGTGGTCGAGTGCGACGGCGTGCAGCGCCTCGGCGCCGAACCGGGCCCTCGCATGCTGCAACAGCGTCCATCCGTCCGGTGCGGCGGTGGCCGCGCCGGCGCGCACCCGAAGGTGCACGCGGGTGACCCCGAGCTCGCCGTCGGCGCCCTGGCACCGTGCGAGGTGCTGCCCTGCGTCGTTCGTGTCGGGCAGGTCCGCCTCGATGCTCCAGCCGAGCGGCTCGGCCGCCTGCTCCAACTGCCGGAGCACGGCGTCGGCGTCCGCTCCCGTGGACAGCAGCAGGCGCGGCCCGACATACACGGTGCCGGCGGGATCGATACCTGCCACGGTCGCGGTCGACGTGGGGTCGAGGGTGCGGCACTGGGCCAGCGGGCCGGTCGAGGTCATCGGTTGTCCATCCTGCGTCGTGGTCGTGGTCGTGGGTCGTGGGTCGTGCGCGATGGTGGGATCGGCGGCCACGGACGGTGCCGCCGATCCCACCATGCCATCGAATTCGTGGCTTTCCCTCCTGCCACGAAATACGCCCGCCCGCGTCCCTGGCCGGTCGCCGCCGTCGTGATTCGACCGGCCCCGGATCCGCGACCGAAGCGCTCGATCGAGGACACCCCGTTGCCCTCATCCATCACAGAGCGCCGTGGGGCGTGGGTGATACATGCCACGCGGAGACATCTCGGGGCTCTCTTGCGAGCGGCACGAAGCCGACCGATCACGGGTGCCCCCTAAACTGTGCTGCTGTGACGAATCAGCAGCTCGACGACTGGGTGTCCCGACTGGCCGACGACGTGATCGCGGAGGCACAGAAGCAGGGGACCACGGTCGTCTGCGCCTCGGGGCTCTCGCCGTCCGGGCCGATCCACCTGGGCAACCTGCGCGAGGTGATGATGCCGCACCTGGTCGCCGACGAGGT
>CAZMLG010000079.1:0-13810 GCA_964566985.1 uncultured Intrasporangiaceae bacterium | reverse complement strand
ACGAGATCCAGCGTCACGTCAAGGACGGCGACGTCGGTGAGGACGAGGGCTCGCGCGCCGAGAAGGAGTTGGAGTCCCGGACCAAGAAGTATGTCGACGAGATCGACGAATTGCTCAAGAGCAAGGAAGCCGACCTGCTCGAGGTCTAGAGGCCGGCACCTGTGATGTCCGATCCGTCGTCCCGTCGGGACGCCCGCGCAGCACGCGGCGGTGAGTCCCCTGCCGCGGGCCGCGACAACCCCACTCCGCGGGCCGGGCGCAACCTGTATGCCGCGATCGGCACCGGCGTCCTGCTGGGCGCCCTCGTGCTGGTGACGCTCTTCACCCGCAAGGAGGCGTTCGTCGTCGTGGTCTGCGCGGCCTCGGTCGCGGGCGTCTTCGAGCTGCTGCGCGCCATGGCCCACGGTCGGATCGCGCCACCGGCCGTCCCGAGCCTGGTGGCGGCCGCGGCGCTGCCGGTCATCGCCTACCTCTGGGGAGCGGAGGCGATGGCGGCGGGGGTCGTGGCCGCGATGGTGATCATCATGATCTGGCGGTCGTTCGGGCCGCTGGAGGACGCGCTCGCGGACGTGGCCGGGGGTGGGCTGGTCGTGCTCTACGTGCCGGCCCTGGCGTCGTTCGCGATGCTGCTGCTGCACGAGCCGGACGGTCCGCAGCGCATCGTCGTGTTCATCCTGGTCACCATCTGCAGTGACATCGGGGGCTACACCCTGGGCGTCATCGCGGGCAAGCACCCGATGGCGCCGCGCGTCTCGCCGAAGAAGTCGTGGGAGGGATTCGCCGGGTCGGTCCTGTGCTGCGTCGCGGCCGGTGCCCTCGGGGTGTGGCTGATCCTCGACGGCCGGTGGTGGATCGGAGCGATCCTCGGGGTGCTCACCGTGCTCGCCGCGACCATCGGGGATCTGTGCGAGTCGATGATCAAGCGCGACCTGGGGATCAAGGACATGGGCACCCTCATCCCCGGGCACGGCGGCGTCATGGACCGCCTGGACTCGTTGTTGCTGGCCGTGCCGGTCGCGTGGGCGATCCTGACGGCGTTCGTCGCGGCCTCCTGACGGCCATGGACCAACGGACCGGCCCAGATGAGAGGTCTCTCATCCTCGGCTCATCGGAACAGGCCGTTACGCCGGGCACGATGGATCCGTGAGATCGTCACGATGGATTCTGCTGGCCGTCCTGGTCGCCGTCATGGTCGGCATCGTCGGTGTGCGCGCGCTCGGCGTGGACAATGACGCCGAGCTGGGCGAGTCGGTCCAGGTCACGCCCGTGCCGCATCCCCCGTCGCCCACGCCGCCGAAGCGCTCGACGTCGCCCGCGAAGCCGAGCAGTGAATCGGCACCCGACCACCGGCACGACCGCGGCGGGCTCGAGGGGGGCGGCGACTCCTCCGGCACGGACCACCGCGGGTCGGCCGACCGGCCACCCGCCGACCGGCCGCCGGCCGCGCCCAGGTCCACGTCCAACGGCGCGCCCAAGGTCAAGCAGGCACCTCCCGCGGCCGGGGACGACGACTGGGATGATGACGACGACGATGATGACGATCACGACTGGGACGATGACGACGGTGACGACCACGAGGAGGACTAGGGCGGCGTGCGGCTGACGGCTCGGGTCCGGATCATCGGCTGGATGGTCCTGCTCGTGGGCATTGCGCTGGGAGGATCGGTGCTGGCGACCGCCAAGATCATGTCGCTGCGGGCGGACTCGCTCGCGACCGAGGCTCTCAACCACGAGTCCGACAGCTTCCACACCTACGTTCGATCACCCACCGGTCGCGCCCAGACGTCCGTCGACGGGCTGCTCACCCGCTACCTCACCGACACCGTCCCGGACAGCGCGGAGACGTTCTTCACCGTCGTCGACGGCACGCCGCACCGACGCAGCTCGGTCGGTCCTCCGGCTCGCCTCGACAACGACCACGCATTCATCGCGCACATCGCGCACGCCGAGGATCCGAAGGCCGGGTGGTGGGAGTCGGGGGCCGGGAAGGTGCGCTACGGGGTGATCCCCGTCAGCGTCCAGGGCGACTCGCACCACGGGGAGCTGGTCATCGTCGAATTCCGTGACGTCATGGCCAAGCCGTTGAAGGAGGCGGTGCGCATCTTCGGCCTGGTGGCCGCCGCCACCTTGGCCGGTGCCGCCCTGGCGAGCTGGTTGGTGGCGGGCAAGGTGCTCGAACCGGTGCGCCTGATGCGCCAGACCGCCGACCAGATCAGTGAGTCCGATCTGACTCGCCGGATCCCGGTCAGCGGGCACGACGACGTCGCCCGCCTGTCGATGACCTTCAATCACATGCTGGACCGCCTCGAAGGAGCCTTCGCGACCCAGCGCGAGTTCCTCGACGACACCACCCACGAACTGCGCACGCCGATCACGGTGATCCGCGGTCACGTCGAACTCATGGGCGACGATCCGGCAGAACGGGAGGCGACGCGATCTCTCGTGCTCGACGAGTTGGACCGGATGCGTCGCATCGTCGACGACCTGACCGAGCTGGCGCGCGCCCAGCGGCCCGACTTCCTCAGTGTCGGGGACGTCGACCTGGCGGACCTGACCGTCGACCTGCTGACGACGGTGAAGGTCATGGCCGACCGCCGCTGGGCGGTCGACGCCGTCGCGGAGGGCACGATCGTCGCCGACGGTCAACGCCTGACCCAGGCGATGGTGCAACTGGTCTCCAACGCGGTGCGGCACACTCGGGACGGCGACCGGATCGCGGTCGGATCGGCCTACGACGGGCATCACCTGACGTTGTGGGTCGACGACAGCGGCCACGGTGTCACCCCGAAGGACGCGCCGCACATCTTCGAGCGGTTCCAGCGGGGCACCGGCGGCCGGCGGGTGGACGGTGCCGGTCTGGGGTTGTCGATCGTCGACTCGATCGCGCGGGCGCACGGCGGAACGGCCCGCCTCGCGTACCGGCCCGGACCCGGGGCGCGCTTCGAGATCGTGATCCCGGCGCGCCCGCCCGCGAGCCCTACGTCATGATGGTCCGAAGCGCCCGCCCGCGTCGAAGGAGGCTTCCCCCATGGCTCGGATCCTGATCGCCGAGGACGAGGACCGCATCGCGTCCTTCGTCGAGAAGGGCTTGCGCAGCAAGGGATTCGTCACCTCGGTCGTCGGCGACGGGCTGCAGGCCTATGACGAGGCGCGCCACGGCAACTACGACCTGATGATCTTGGACATCGGCCTTCCGGGCCAGGACGGATTCACCGTGCTTCGTCGGCTCCGCGAGGACGGAGCGACGCTTCCGGTCCTGGTGCTCACCGCGCGGGACAGCGTCGAGGACCGGGTCGCCGGGCTCGCGGGTGGCGCCAACGACTACGTCGTCAAGCCGTTCGCGTTCGACGAGCTACTGGCCCGCGTCAGGCTGCGGCTCAAGGACGATCAGACCACGGAGTCCACCGTGCTGCAGGTCGGGGACCTCACGCTCGACCTGAGGACCCGGCGTGCCGAGGTGGCGGGCCGACCGGTCGATCTGTCCGCCCGCGAATTCGCGTTGGCCGAGGCGTTCTGCCGCCACCCCGACCAGGTGCTCTCCCGCGAGCAGTTGCTCTCGCAGGTGTGGGGGCTCGATTTCGACCCGGGCTCGAACGTGGTCGAGGTCTACATCCGGTATCTGCGGCGCAAACTCGGCTCTGAGCGCATCGAGACGGTGCGTGGTATGGGCTACCGCATGGTCGTCGGATGACCAGGGCCGATGCCCCGGATGGGGCCGGCGATGCCGGTGCTCGGGAGGGCACGTGACGCGAATCACGTGCGGTTCGAGGGCAGATGAGAGTCTTCTCATGGAGAACTCGTAGCTCACTCATCCGCGGCGGACAGAGTTTACGTGGAATCAAGGAAACACGTCTGCTGAGGAGTTCTCATGACCACACTGGTCCCGATCATCGCCGACATCGCGGGCATCACCTTGCTCGTCTTCGGCGTCTACCTGCGCTACCACCACCGCCGCGACCTGATCCTGGCCTACACGGCGCTCAACATCGGCATCATGGCGGTGACCGCGGTGCTGGCCGGCAGCGGTGCAGGAATCGGCCTGGGCATGGGACTCTTCGGCGTGCTGTCCATCATCCGGCTGCGTTCCGACGCCATGTCGCAAGAAGAAGTCGCCTACTACTTCATCGCGCTCGCGATGGGCCTGGTGAACGGCCTGAACCCGGCGCCGATGTGGCTCGCGCCGACGGTGACCGGGCTGCTGGTCGTGATGATGCTCCTGGCCGACCACCCACGCATCGCCGCGCGGACGCGCCGTCAGGTCATCACCCTCGATCGCGCCTACCCGCACGAGCCGGAACTGCGCCGCGCTCTGTCGCAGCTCCTCGGGGCCGAGATCCTCCAGGTGACGGTCAGCGAACTCGACCTGGTGCGAGACATCACGATCGCGGACGTCCGCTTCCGCGTGCCGCGCTGGGACACCGCCGCCCTCCAGTCCAAGCTGGGTGGTTCCCCTTCGATGGTGGGGACGCGATGAAGGCCACCTCCGCCTGCGCCGAGCGCATGCCCCGCACGTTCGAACCGGTCACCCCGAACGCCGCCGAGGGCGTGTTGCGGGTCGCCCACGGTCGTGCGCCGATCTCACTCGAGCAGGTCGATGCCGCCGCGGCACTGCAGACGCGCGTCGACCGCAAATATCTCGTGACGGTCGAGGAGTTCGCCCGACTCGACCGGGCTCTGGGAGAGGGGTTCCACGTGCTGCAGATCGACGGTCGCCGCCTGTCCGAGTACTCCTCGGTGTACTACGACACCCACGATCTGGCCTTCTACCGGGCTCACCGGCAGGGCCGTCGCCGTCGCTGCAAGGTGCGCGTGCGCACCTACGTCGACGACGGGGCCCGGTTCATCGAGGTGAAGACCAAGGGGCACCGGGGTGCGACGGTCAAACACCGCATCCCGCACGATGGCCGCGCCGATGCGCTGAGCTCACGCTCCTCGGCCTTCGTCGACGCGGTGATCCGGCGCGAATACGGCCACTGGGTACCTCCGCTGGTGCCGGTGATGGAATCCCGCTACCGTCGATGCACACTGGTGGACCCGGTGGGCGGCGAACGGCTCACCTGCGACGTCGAGTTGGCCTGGTCGGCCGGCGGGGCCGACCGCGTGGGGCCGGACAAGATCCTCCTGGAGACGAAGACCACCGGTCAGGGTCGCGTCGATGCCGCGCTCAAGAGGCTGGGGATCCGGCCGGTCCGCATGAGCAAGTATGCCGTGGGCACGGCCCTGCTCCACCCCGAGTTGGGAGCCGGTCCCTGGCACCGGTTGTTGGAGCGGGAGTTCGGCGGACGGCTGCGGTGATCCCGCGGCCCGGAACGGCCTACCCTGGTGCCATGCCGACCGATCTGCCGACTCCCTCCCGCCGCCCGGAGCCGGGCCAGCTGACGTTCCGGGCTCCGCGCCGTGGTAAGCCGCCGCAGCACCTCGCCGACCTGGACCTCGCGGCCCGGGGTGAGGCCGTGGCGGCGCTGGGGTTCAAGAAGTTTCGAGCCAAGCAGTTGTCTGCACACTATTTCGAGCGCTACACCACCGATCCCGAGCAGATGACGGACCTGCCCAAGGCCGGGCGGACCGAACTCGTCGACGGCATGATGCCGCAGTTGCTCACCTCCGTGCGGTCGCTGGTCGCCGACGACGGGCGGACGATCAAGCAGGTGTGGCGCCTCCACGACGGCGCGCTGGTCGAGTCCGTCCTCATGAGCTATCCGGGTCGGGTCACCATGTGCATCTCCAGCCAGGCCGGCTGCGGGATGAACTGCCCGTTCTGCGCCACCGGTCAGGAAGGCCTCACGCGCAATCTGTCCACCGCGGAGATCGTCGAGCAGGTCGTCGCGGGAGCACGCATGCTCCGGGACGGCGCGATCGCCGGGACCGATGCCTCCGAGCGCGAGGCGCCCCAGCGGGTGTCCAACGTCGTGTTCATGGGTATGGGGGAGGCCCTCGCGAACTACCGCCGGGCGATCGATGCGATCCACCGGCTGATCGACCCGGCGCCCAGGGGCCTGGGCATGAGCGCCCGAGGGGTCACCATGTCGACGGTCGGGCTCGTGCCCGCGATCGACAAGTTCGCCCGGGAGCACCTGCCGGTCACGCTCGCGCTGTCGCTGCACGCGCCGGACGACGAACTGCGCAACGAACTTGTGCCGATCAACACGCGCTGGACCGTCGACGAGGCGCTGGATGCGGCGCGCAGATACTTCGACACGACAGGCCGGCGGGTGTCCATCGAGTATGCACTGATCAAGGACATGAACGACCAGGCCTGGCGGGCCGACCTGCTCGGCGAGAAGCTCACGCAGCGGGGCAAGGGCTGGGTGCACGTCAACCCGATCCCGCTCAACCCGACACCGGGCTCGATCTGGACCGCGTCACGCAAGGGAGTCGAGCAGCAGTTCGTCGAGCGGCTGCGCGCGCACGGGATCCCGACCACGGTGCGCGACACCAGGGGCTCGGACATCGACGGCGCGTGTGGCCAACTGGCCGCGTCCACGGCGTGAGGTCCCCGCGCCCGCGCGGGCGCCACGGCCTACACTGCGAGGCGTGCCCCGCTGTGTCGATCCCGGTCGTGAGTTCATCCTCACGGTCTCCTGTCCGGAGCGCCGCGGCATCGTGCACGCGGTCACCGGCGTCGTCCTGAGCCACGATCTGACGATCGCCGACAGTCAGCAGTTCGCCGACGCCACCTCGGGCGAGTTCCACCTGCGGATGCACCTGGTGCGTGAAGGGGGTCCGCTGGATGTGGGCACACTCTCGGCGGCGTTGGATCGGACACGGGCGGACTTCGCCATGGACCTGCGCGTGCATGACGTGGCCGGACGAGCCCGGCTGCTGGTGATGGTTTCCCGGCAGGGGCACTGCCTGCAGGATCTGCTCTTCCGCCGGCAGAGCGGGCAATTGGCCGCCGAGATCGTCGGGGTCGTCTCGAACCACTCGGATCTGGCCGATATCGCGTCCTGGCACGGGATCCCGTTCCATCACGTGCCGGTCACGCCCGAGACGAAGGCCGAGTCCGAGGCCGAGTTGGGTCGGCTCATCGAGCAGCATCGGGTGGACACGGTGGTGCTGGCGAGGTACATGCAGATCCTGTCTGCCGATCTCTGCCACCGGATGTCCGGCAGAATCATCAACATTCATCATTCCTTGCTGCCCAGTTTCAAAGGGGCACAGCCCTATCGGCAGGCTCACGAGCGGGGGGTCAAGGTCATCGGGGCCACTGCACACTATGTGACCGCCGACCTGGACGAGGGACCGATCATCGAACAGGACTTCCGGCGGGTCGACCATCGCATGTCGCCGGCGCAGTTGGCCACCGCCGGGCAGGAACTCGAGGCCATGGCGCTGGCGCGGGCCGTGCGCTGGCATGTGGAGCACAGGGTGGTGCTGCGGGGCAAGCGCACCATTGTCTTCGACTGAGCGACGATGGCGTGAGGATCGAGCGTGCGAGGCCCGGAGCGGCGAGGCAGCGTCCTGAGTAGCGTGAGGCACGAGCGCGTATCGAAGGGAGCTCGGTCAGGGGGTAAATCGACTGAGCGACGATGGCGTGAGGATCGAGCGTGCGAGGCGTCGTCACGCGCGTGCGTCGGCGGTGCGGCGCACGACGGTGACAGTGAGCACGAGCGTGAGCGCCGCCACGACCGCGAGCAGCCAGAGGCCGATGGCGTAGGAACTGGTGCGTCCGTAGATATATCCCATGACCAGAGGCGGCACGAAGCCGCCGAGCCCTCCGGCGGCGCCGACGATCCCGGTGACTCCGCCGACGCTCGTCGGGTCGGTGACCTGGGCGATGAGAGCGAAGGTCGCGCCACTCGCGGTGCCGAGCGCGGCGGCCATCACGAGAAAGGCGACGGTCCCGGTCACATGCAGCGGCGGGGTCGGGGAGACGATCGCCGCGCACACCGCGACGACGGCGAAGCCGACCGCGAGGACGGGGACCGCCCCGAGCCGGTCGGACAGCCACCCGCCGACGGGGCGCAGGGAGACGGCGACGATGACGAACCCGGCCATCCGGTTGGCGGCGTCGGTCGTCGTCAGATGGTGCGCGGTCTTGAGATAGGCGGGTAGATAGACCGAGAAGGCCACGTATCCGCCGAAACCCACGGCATACAAGACACTCGCCTGCCAGGTGATCGGCAGTCGTAGGTTCGCCGTGAGACGCGTCACGAGCCCGGTCGTGGGCACGACGCGCCCCGGGGCGTCGCGTAGCACGACCCACGCGACCACGGCGTAGACCGCCAGCAGGACGGCCGTGATCAGGAAGGGGGCGTGCGAACCGACGTCGGTGAAGAGCTGGACGGTGGTCAGCGCGCTGATCGCGGTGCCGCCCATGCCGGCACCGAAGATTCCGACAGCCAACCCACGGCGCTGCGGAGGGAACCAGGCGCCCACGAAGGGCACCCCGACGGCGAAGGCCGTGCCACCGATGCCGAGGACGAATCCGCCGACGAGCATCAGGGCATACGAACTCAAGGCCGCGTAGGAGATGAACAACACCGGCACGATCGTGGCCGCGGAGACCACGGTGAACATCACGCGGCCGCCGAATCGGTCGGTGAGCGCCCCGACGACGATCCGTCCCAGGGAGCCGACGACCACGGGCACGGCGACCAGCAGTGCGACGTCGGACTCGGACAGGGCGCCGAGCGTGCCCCGGTCTCGGAACACCGGACCGAGCGGGCTGAGCAGTGCCCAGGCCCAGAAGTTGACGACGAAACCGAGCGTGCAGACCGTCAGCATCAGGCCGGGCGAGCGGGTGGTCGGTTCGGTCTGCCGCGCGCGAGGCGCGTCGACGTCGCTCATGAGCGGGCCTCCTCGCACGCCGGGCGGGGACGTCCCGCCCGGCCCTGGTCGAACTCGGCGACACTGCTGGTGGCGATGCTACCGACACTCGCACGATCGCGGGTGTGATCCGTCGCCGTGTCCGCCTAGCCTGGGAAGGAGACGCTCCCAGGCAAGGAGGATGGTGTGACACGACTGCTGGTGGTTCACCACTCGCCGACACGCACGATGCGCGCGCTGACCGAGGCGGTGCTCTCCGGAGCCCGCGACGACGCCATCGACGGTGTCGAGGTGATCGAGCGGCCTGCGCTGGAGGCGACGGCGGACGACGTGCTCTCGGCGGACGGATACCTGCTCGGCACGCCGGCGAACTTCGGCTACATGAGTGGCGCGCTCAAGCACTTCTTCGACTCGACCTTCCTGCACGTCGGTGGGGCGCTGGGCGAAGGAGGTGCCGCGGGCACGAGCACGGCGAGCGTCAAGAAGCCGTTCGGCCTCTACGTCCACGGTCGTTATGACACGACCGGTGCGGTGCGTGCCGTGCTCGCGATCACCGGCGCCCTCCCGTGGCGGCAGGCCTACGACGTGCTGGACGTGATGGGTGACCTCGACGACGGCGTGCTGGAGCGTGCCTACGAGTTGGGCGGCACGCTCGGCGCGCTGCTCGACGAGGGCTGATCCGGCGCTCGCGCCGCTGAGGCGGGCGCGGACCCGTCGATGAGGTCGAGAGCCTGTTCGTGCCGGTCCACGAGGTGAATCGCGGCCTCCATGGGGTGGCCCCGAGCCAGGCGGCGCAACGCGTCCCAGACGGGAACACGGGCCGACCATTGGTCGCGACCGACGAGCACGAGTGGCGTGACCGCTCCGTCGTCCGGGGCGTAGTACATCCGCGTCGCGGTCTGGAAGATCTCCTGGACCGTGCCGGCCGCACCGGGCAGGACGATCACCCCGGCGTTGCAGCGTTGCAGGAGGACGTCCTCCCGGATGGCGTTGCTGAAGAATTTGGCCAGCCACCGGCAGAACAGGTTGGGCGGTTCGTGCCCGTAGAACCACGTCGGGACGCCGATGCTGCGTGCCGGGAGGCGAGCGTCCGGGGCGAGGCGGTCGTGCAGCCGTAGCGCGGGCAGCGCCCAGTCGTCGATGCCGTCGGTGAATCCCGGCGCACGGGAGAGTTCGCGAAGTGCCTCCTCGAGGGCGGCGCCGTCGCCGACGTAGGCGCCCAGGTTCGTCGCCTCCATCGCCCCTGGACCGCCCCCGGTCGCCACGAGCAGTCCCTCGCCGGCGAGGTGGTGGCCCAGTCGCGCCGCGGCGGCATACTCGGCGGATCCGCGGCGCACGGCGTGTCCGCCCATGATCCCCACGGTGCGCCGACCGTCGGTGACCTCGTCGAGCGCGTCCAGGATCGAGTCGTCGTGGATCGCGGTCATGAGCGTCGCGTAGGCGTCCCGTCTGCGGTCCCGATCCAGGGACCAGGCGTAGGCCAGCGCGTCCGGGGTCTTGGCGTAGCCGTGGTCGGTCAGCCCGGCATACAGGTCCGTGGGCCGATACAGGTGGGCTCGATAGGGGTTCACCGGAAGGCCGGGGTCGGTGGGGAAGATCAGGGCGCCGCGGGCCCGAAGGTGTGCTGCGAGCTGGTCAGGGAGCCGCCCGCCGAGGACGACGAGGCCCTCCATGTCCTCGTGGGCCAGCAAGGCGTCCTGGCGATCGCGAAGGTCGAGATCCTGCAGACGGAGGCCGCGCAGCGTGCGTCGGTCGCGCAGTGCCGCGTCCAGGTCGGACAGCGAGTCGATCTCCCGGTGTTCCATGACCCCATCCTGCCCGGGTGCCGTGCCGGCTCGTGGGCGGACGGCGAAGGTCACGATCCGGTGACGACTCGTGGAGGGCGCCAACCTTCGGTGGACCTCAGAAGTCTTCCAGATGTCGGCGGGGACGCGGCAGGTCGATGCTCGGCCGTGGGCGGCGAGCGGCGCCATCGGGGGACGCCGGTCGCCGCCCACGGCCATCCACCTCGTGCGGGGTCAGGCGGGTCGTGACTCGGCTGACCGCGCCCGCCGGTTCCGGTACTCGTGGACGATCAGCATCACGACGACCACGGTCCACACGGTCACCGCGATCCACGAACCCCAACTGCCGATGTCGATCAGCCAGTGCTCCTCGTTCACATGGCCGAGCGTGCGGGTGGCGGTCGCATACATGCCGACGGGGAAGACGATCGCCCACCATTCGGTGCGGTATTCGACCTGCCGATGACGTTGTGCCGTGCGCCAGATCGCCAGAGCCAGCAGGAAGGGGATCAGCCAGGTCGCGAACGACCACAGGATCATCGACAGGCTCTCGACGACGTCGGGCAGGATCAGATGCTCGGCCTGACGGAGTTCGAGCAGCCGTGCGCCGGCGAGGATCGTGATGGCTGCCGAGCCCATGAACACCCAGTAGGGCGCGATGGATTCGCGTGGGCTGATCCGCCGGAGCAGCAGTCGGAGGAACTCGACCGACGCCAGCAGCAGATATTGCAGGAGGCCGATGCCCCAGCAGATGCCGCCGAGCACCTCCAGAGGGTAGTAGTGGAAGGCATCGGCGAGGCTGGCCGACGCGACCGCGACCGACTGTGTCCCGACGACCCAGATGAACCAGGTGCCGTTGATCGGGTCCAAGGTGGTGTGCAGTTTGGCGTGCGCGATCATCCCGAGCGGGACGCCGTAGCCGAGGACGATCCACGACACGAACCCGATCGCCAGGAAGATCGATGCCCAGATCGTGTGGCCCGAGATGCTCATGCGGGTGGACAGCACGTTGGATGCCGCGGTGAAGGTGATGAAGGTGAAGCCGCGGGGGCCGACGACCTCGGTGAGGACTCGCGGCAGCCAGAACACCAGGCGCAGCAGGTGCGTACCGCACAGGAAGACGAACGCCACCAGGGCGATGACCATGAGGATGCGGGACAGGGTCTCCTGGCCGATCATCCACAGATCCGAGGAAATGATGCCGGTGGCCATGACGAACGCGAACTCCGCGATACTCAGATCCCGGATGGTGGTGAGAGTCGCCCGGTTTCTCCCTCGCGCGATCTCGTCGTTCGGCGCGTTCCGGCTCTCGGCACTCACGCGACAACCCTAGGGCACCGGCTCGTGGGCGGCCCGGAACGACGGGGACACGGCGTGCGCTCGTGTCGCCGTCGTCGGGCTCGACGCCGAGCAGCTGCGCAGCGGTCAGTCCTCCGCGTCGACGGTGATCGTGAATCCGCGCTCGCGCAGGCGAGTCGAGAGGGCGTCGCCCAGCGCGACGGCGGGTGTGAGGACCCCACCGTCGGCTCCGTCCGGAAGCGCGGGGAGGGCCTGCCGGTCGACCAGCAGCGACAGCGCACTTGCGCCGAGCATGACGGCGGTGGCGGCATATCCCGGGTCGCCTTGGGCACTCACGATCGAGCGGTATGCCGTCCCGCCGGTCGTCTCCGCGCGGACGTCCATCCGGAAGAACCCGTCCGCCTGCTTCTCCGGGGTCGGTCCCTGCCCGGGGCTCGGCAGCAGCGTGGTCATCAGGGGGCGTGCTCTCGGGGTCGCCATGGCGGTGAATCCGCCGGCGAGCGCGGCGCGGACCGCCTGGGCCGCCAGGTGTCCCTTGACACCGTCACCGGTACGCATCACTTCGCGGTATCGGAACGACTCGCCGTAGCGATGGTGCATCAGGGCGTTGCTGCGGCGCACCACGCGGGTGTTGAACGACGCCATGACGAAGGGGGCGACCCAGGTATGGCGTCTGCCGTCGTAGTCGACACTGAAGGAGTCGCGGTGTTCGGCGACCGGTTCGGAGTCGCGGTCGGACGACAGCGCGAACGGGTCGGCCGCCAGGCGCCGCGCTGCGCGGTCCGAGCGGATCTCGTCGGCCTGCAGCATCGCCGACGCGATGGTTCCACCGCTGAAGCCTCCCTTGATGGTCGCCAACAGCACGGTTTCCCCGAGGGTTCCGGCGCCGTCGTCCGCTGCCCGGTCGGCGGCATTCAAGACGGCCAGATCGGAGGGGATCGAATCGAACCCGCAACTGTGCACGATGCGGGCGCCGGTGTCGCGCGCGATGCTGTCGAAGAGGTCGATCGAGCGGCGCACGAAGAGCACCTCGCCCGTCAGGTCGACGTAGTCGGTCCCCGCGCGGGCGCAGGCATCCACGAGTGGGAGTCCGCGTGCGGCATACGGTCCGACCGTCGTCGTGACCGCCCTCGTGCGACGCGCGAGCCGCTGGAGGGACTCGGCGTCGCCGGAGTCGGCGATGAGCAGGGGCCAGTCCCGTGCGGCGCCGGGAAGGTCCGCGCGCACGGCTGCCAGTCGCTCTCGGTTGCGTCCGGCGAGCGCCACGCGCAGCCCGGACGGGGCGTGCTCGGCGAGATGGCGCGCGGTCAAGGCGCCGACGAAGCCGGTGGCGCCGAAGAGGACGAGGTCGAGATCGCGTTGCGGCATGCGTCGACCCTAGCCGGGAGCGGACCACGCCTCGCCCCTCGACCCGATGCGGGCGGACGGGCGAGGCGTGGGACGGCTCGGGCCGATCAGAGGCGCGACCAGGCCTCGGTGAGCACGGCGCGCAGCTTCTGCTCGATCTCGTCGAACTCCGCCTGACCGATGATCAGCGGCGGAGCCAGTTGGATGACCGGGTCGCCGCGGTCGTCCGCCCGGCAGTAGATACCGGCCTCGAAGAGGGCGGGTGACATGAACTCGAAAAGCAGGCGGGAGGCCTCCTCGTCGGTGAAGGTCTCGCGAGTCTGCTTGTCCTTGACCAACTCGATGCCGTAGAAGTAGCCCTCGCCGCGGACGTCGCCGACGATGGGCAGGTCCAACAGCTTCTCGAGGGTCGTGCGGAAGGCGGGCGCGTTCTCGTGCACCCGCTGATTCAGGCCTTCCTGCTCGAACAGGTCGAGGTTCGCCAGTGCGACCGCCGACGACACCGGGTGGCCGCCGAAGGTGTACCCGTGCGCGAACATGGCATCGCCCTTCTTGAACGGCTCGAAGAGCCGGTCGCTGGCGATCATCGCGCCGATGGGGGAGTAGCCGGA
>CAZMLG010000078.1:0-14021 GCA_964566985.1 uncultured Intrasporangiaceae bacterium | reverse complement strand
GAAGATCTCGAGCGACTCACGCCGTTGCCCGTCGAGCGCCTCGCCGAGGACCGCCTCGGCACGCGTGCCGGCATACACGTCGGCCGTGTCGAAGGTCGTGATGCCGACGTCGAGTGCGGCACGCACACAGGCGAGCGCCTGCTCCTGCTCCACCTGCGACCCATGGGTCAGCCAGTTGCCGTAGGCCAGTTCCGAGATGCGCAGTCCGCTGTTGCCGAGGTGACGAAATTCCATGCCCCGACCCTACGACGCGATCCGCCCGCACCACGAGTTCGGTAGGCCGTGGCGCGGCTCAGCGCAGCGCGTCCTCCACCGGTGTGTGCTCCAGGCCGTGCGCCTCCGCGACCGGCCCGTTGGTCAGCTTCCCGGCGTGCGTGTTGAGCCCGCGGGCGAGCACCGGGTCCCGACCCAGCGCGTCGCGCCATCCGTGCTCCGCGATCGCCACGGCATACGGCAGGGTCACGTTGGTCAGGGCGTAGGTGGACGTGTTGGGGACGGCACCGGGCATGTTGGCGACGCAATAGAACACCGACTGCTCGACGGGGAAGGTCGGGTCCTCGTGCGTCGTCGGGTGCGAGTCCTCGAAGCATCCACCTTGGTCGATGGCGATGTCGACGAGCACCGAGCCGGGCCGCATCGAACCGACCAGCTCGTGCGGAACGACCATCGGCGCCTTGGCACCGGCGAGCAGCACCGCCCCGATGACCAGGTCGGCGTCCTTCAGGGCCTCGGCGACGTGGTAGGCGTTGGATGCGATGGTCTGCACGCGCCCCTGGTGAATGCGGTCGGCGGCCCGGAGTTTGCCGATGTCGGTGTCGAGCACGACGACCTGGGCCTGCATGCCGAGCGCGACGTCGGCGGCGTTGATGCCGGAGGTGCCCGCCCCGATGACGACCACCTTCGCCGCCTTCACCCCGGGCACGCCGCCGAGCAGCACGCCACGGCCTCCCCCGGCCCGCATCAGGTGGTAGGCGCCGACCTGGACCGCGAGTTTGCCGGCGACCTCGCTCATCGGCGCCAGCAACGGCAGCGCTCCGGCGTCGGTCTGCACCGTCTCGTAGGCGATCGCCGTGACACCCCGGCTCAGCAGCTCTTTCGTGAGACCTTCGGCCGCCGCCAGGTGCAGGTAGGTGAACAACACCTGCCCGTCCTGCATCCGGTCGTACTCCTGCTCGATCGGCTCCTTCACCTTGAGCACGAGCTCGCCGGATTGCCAGGCGTCCTCGGCCGACCGGACGATCGTGGCCCCGGCCTCGGCATACTCGTCATCCGAGATCGACGAACCGGTTCCCGCGCCGCGTTCGACGCTGACCCGGTGGCCGCGACGCGTCAGCTCGTGGACACCCGGCGGGGTGATGGCGACGCGATATTCGTTGTTCTTGATCTCTTTCGGCACTGCAATCTGCATCACCGCTCCTGACCCACTCGACCGATTGGCGCTACACCATCCGTCTTACCACCATCGCCGTGTCACCACAGGTGTCGAAGCCGCGGCTGCAGCCGGCCTCGCCGACGCGGCCGGTAGGCTGAGTCACCGTTCGCCGCCGCGATGACGCCACCGGAGGTTGCCCACAGTGGACACCAAGCTGCAGCTCAACGGGCTCGTGCTGCTCTATGCCTATCTGCGGCGCGCCCACGACTACCGCACGATGCTGCGCCTCCTGGGCGAACCGGTCGATCAGGGCGCGCTCGACCGGCTGTCCCCGATGATCGATCGTGTCGGCGCCGCCGTCCGTGACTTCGATCCGCAGGCCGGACTCGACCCGCAGCAGGTGCGGGAATTCGACGAGATCACCGTGTGTGTCGGCCCGCTGACGGACGCGTTCGTCCCCGGAGACGACGACGGGGAGCGCCGGCAGCTCGCCGCGGTCGCCGCAGCGGTGTATGCCGAGGAGCAGGTCAACGACGGCGTCGTCCACATGGGTGACCTGATGGACCCCACGCTCGCCGACCAGTTCCGTCAGCGCACCTTGCACTTCCAGCACCGGACGGCCACGGTCACCCGCTGGGTCAAGACGGTGGCCGACGGCCGGTCACTGGACGCCGAATCCACCTCGCAGCGCGATGAATTGCTGGATCAGGTCATCGAGGCGTCGGCCAACATCGACAGCGATCTGGCCACGATCCGACAATTCCTCTCCTCCTGAGTCAACACAAAGTCACAGCGCCGGGAACAAAATCCAACGCGGCGTCGTTGAACCGTGTGACCGAGCACACAGGGATCGGGCTCGCTTCCGATCCGCGAACCGTCGGGCATCTGCGGTCGGCCTTTCTGGCCGGCGACCGACGTGCGGTGTGCACTCGAAACGACGAAGGGAGCCTGGATGCCTCGATCCTCACGGATTGTCAGTGCCACGACGCAGCGACTGCTCATGCGGCAGCGTCGTATCGGACAGATGAAGAAGCATGAGCACACCACGGAGCAGCCGACCGACGAGAAGCCCGCGGAACTCGCCTCCTGAGTGACGCCCGGTACGCCGCCGGGTCAGGTGAGGAACTGGAAGAGGGGGCTGTCCGGATAGACCCGCGTGATCTGCGGTGGGGCATCCTTCATCCGGGTCAGCAGCGGCTCGAGATCGTCGGGCGCGCCGAGTTCGATACCGACCAGTGCCGGCCCGAGTTCCCGATTGTTGCGCTTGACGTATTCGAAGCGCGTGATGTCGTCGTCGGGCCCGAGCACCTCGTCGAGGAAGCGTCGCAACGCGCCCGGTTCCTGCGAGAACTCCACGAGGAAGTAGTGCTTGCGCCCCTCGTGGACGAGCGCGCGCTCGACAATCTCGGCATACCGGCTGACGTCGTTGTTGCCTCCGGAGAGCACGGCGATCACCCTCGATCCGGCCGGCCGGTCGACCCCCTGCCGCAGCGCGGCGAGCGCCAGGGCACCGGCGGGCTCGGCGATGATGCCGTCGGACTGATACAGGTCCAGCATCTCGAGGCAGATCAGGCCGGGCGGTATCTCCAGCAGCGTCGGCCGGTGCCGGGCGACGATCCGGTAGGTCGCGTCGCCGACGCGGCGGACGGCGGCCCCGTCGACGAACGGGTCCAGGTCGGCCAGTTCCACCGGCCGGCCGGCACCGACGGCCGCCTTCATGCCGGCCGCGTCGAGCGGCTCGGCCCCGATGACCCGCGTGCCGGGATGCCGCTCGGCGAGCCAGGTGAGCGCACCCGAGATGAGCCCGCCGCCCCCGACGGGCACGACGAGCGCGTCCGGTGCCCGGCCCAGTTGGTCCACCGCCTCGCGGGTGAGTGTCCCCTGCCCGGCGATCGTCCGCGGATGGTCGAACGCCGGCACGACGACCGCACCCGTCCGTGCCGCGTCCTCCCGGGCGGCGTCCGAGGCGTCGTCGTAGGTGTCACCGCCGACGATCATCTCGACGTGCTCGCCCCCGATGATCCGCACCCGTTCGCGCTTCTGGTGCGGGGTGGTGCGCGGCAGATAGATTCGCGCCCGCACGCCGAGCGCGGCGGCGGCGAAGGCCAGGCCCTGTGCGTGGTTGCCGGCGCTCGCGCAGACGACACCACGGGCGGATTCCTCGGGGTCGAGTTGCGCCACGAAGTTGTAGGCCCCACGCAGCTTGTAGGACCGCACCGGTTGCAGGTCCTCGCGTTTGAGCCAGACCTCGAGCCCGGTCAACTCGGACAGCCTCGGACTGTGCTGGAGGGGTGTGGTGCGGACCGCGTCCGCCAGTCGCGCGGCGGCCTGGTCGATATCGTCGGCGGTCACGTCGGGCATTGGCTCAGGGTCGCACACGGGACGCGGCCGTGCGATGGCCGTCCATCAGTCGACCCCCTCGGATGCGATCATGGTCCGCATGGCCACCCGAGCAGTCGAACTGAGGGTCACCGGACGAGTGCAGGGCGTGTTCTTCCGCGGGAGCTGCGAGGACCGCGCACGGGTGCTCGGCATCCATGGATGGGTCCGCAACGAGGCGGACGGGTCGGTGCATGCGCATGCCGAAGGCGACCCGGATGCGGTCGAGGAGTTCGTCGACTGGTGCCATGACGGCCCGAGGCGCGCGCAAGTCGACGACGTCGAGGTCCGCGACACCGCACCGCAGGGTCTGGGCACTTTCGAGGTCAGGTGAGCGCGCCGATCGAGCCCGGACGGTGACATCATGGTGGCATGCGCGTCCGCGTCACGAACCAGCCCAAGACCTGGAGGCAGTTCGGCCGGGATCTGCGGTGGTGGCTCCCCCGCCTCGTCCTCGTCCTGCTGGGGATCGCCCTCCTGCTCGGCCTCGTCGTGCTCGTCGCCGAGCACTGACGGTCAGAGGATCGCCTGAAGGAACTTCTTGGTTCGCTCCTGCTGCGGGTTCGTGAAGATCGCGTCGGGCTTGTCCTCTTCGATGACGTGCCCCTGGTCGAACATCATGACCCGATGGGAGACATCCCGTGCGAACTGCATCTCGTGCGTGACCAACAGCATGGTGATGTCGGTCTGCTCGGCGATGTCGCGCAGCACCCCCAGCACGTCGCCGACCAGCTCGGGGTCGAGGGCCGAGGTGACCTCGTCGAGCAACAGGATCTCGGGCTCCATCGCAAGGGCCCGCGCGATGGCCACACGCTGCTGCTGACCACCGGACAGGCGCGTCGGGTGCTCGTCACCGCGATCCCCGAGGCCGACCTGTTCGAGGAGGCGTTGTGCGTTCTCCCGGGCCTGCTCCTTGGACTGCCCGAGCACGTGCACCGGCGCCTCGATGATGTTTTCCATCACCGACATGTTGGGGAAGAGGTTGAACTGCTGGAAGACCATCCCGATCCGGCGCCGGATCAGCGCGACCTCCTTCGGGCGCAACGCGACGCGCTTGCCGTTGTCGGCCTTCTTGTGGGTCAGCGGTTCGCCGTCGACGTAGATGTAGCCGCCGCTGAGCTCTTCGAGCGTCATCAGCAGGCGCAGGATCGTCGTCTTGCCGGAGCCGCTCGGGCCGATGAGGGTCACCCGTTCGCCCTTGGCGACCTCGAAATTGAGTCCGTTGAGGACGACATTGTCACCGAACCGCTTCTCGACGTCCTCGAAGACGATGCGAGGCTTGCCGTTCGGGTCGGCCGAGGAGGCCTTCGACAGGTCGGGACCCGGCGTGGCTCCGGTCTGGTCAGTAGACAAGCTTCTTCTCCAATGTGCGCATGAGGATGGCGGTCGGGTAGCTCGCCGCCAGGAAGATCAGCCCCGCAAGGGTGTAGACCTCGATGTAGTGGAAGTGGTTGCCACCGATGTAGTGGGCCTCGAACACCATCTCGGGCACGGAGATCGCGAACAGGTAGGGCGTGTCCTTGAACATCGCGATGGCCCAGTTGCCCATCGACGGGATGGCCACGCGTAGGGCCTGCGGGATGATCACCGCTTGCCAGGTGCGACTGCGCGGCAGCGACAGCGCGGTCGCGGCCTCCCACTGCCCCGCGCGGATCGACTCGATACCGCCTCGGTAGGACTCCGCCATATAGGTGGAGTACTGCAGAGCGAAGACGACGATACCGATGATCATCAGTCGGTGGTTCAGTTGATCGAGGCCGCTGGTGTGCGAGATCCACCCGGTCGGCTGGACGATCCCGTATTCGGCGATCAGCAACTGCAGCGGAATCGGCGTATTGCGCAGCAGACTCAGGATGAACGTGAGCGGCTTGCCGAGGACTGTGGGGAGCTCGCGCAGTCCGATCGCCCAGATGAGCCCGAGCACGGCCGAGAGGATCGACGCGACCACGGTGACCAGCAGGGTCACCTCGAGGAAGGCCTTGATCATCGGCGGGAAGGCCTCCCGGACAATGCTCCAATCCCAGAGATCCATCAGGCGACCGCCTTCTCCGTCACGCGGCTCGCGTCGGTCTTGCTCGGCTTGAACCCGAGCCGCCGCTGTGCCCGCACCTCGAGTCTGCGCAGGAGAGCCGAGAAGGCCATCGCGATGAGGTAGTAGAGCACGAAGGAGATCCCATAGATCGTGAGCGTCGACACGCCCTGCTTGCGCAGGTCATCGGCACCCGCGGTGAGGTCGATCAGCGAGACGAAGAACGCCACCGCCGTGCCCTTCACCAGCATGACCATCAGGCTGTTGAGGCCCGGCAGCATCAACGCCCACGCCTGCGGCCAGATGATGCGGCGGATCTTGGTCAGCCACGGCATCGACAGCGCGGTGGTGGTCTCCCACTGCCCGGGCGGCACCGCCGTGAGCCCGCCGCGGATCACCTCGGCGCCGTAGGCGCCGAAGTTCAGGCCGAGCGCGATGATGCAGAAGAGCATCGGGTGCGGCTTCATGTCGAAGACCTGCGGCGGGACGTAGACGAAGAAGAACACCTGGACGACCAGCGACGTGCCCCGGAAGAACTCGACGATGATCCGGGAGATCACCTGGAGCACCGCGAAGCGCGTCATCGCCGCCACTCCGAGCACGACAGCGATACAGAACGCCAGCACCCCGCCGAGGATCGACAACTCGACCGTCATCTTCAGGCCGTCGAGCAGATGTCCCCACTGCTCTTGCGATATGCCGAGCGCACCGGTGGGTGCGACGAAGAGTTCAGACACGATCAGCGCACGAGCCCGGGGCGACTACGCGTTGGGGAGCTTGCCGGAGCACAGGTACTTGGTGTCCGCGGTCTTGCCCTTGGGGCGCTCCGCCTCGGTGAAGCCGAACTTGCCGACGATCTTGAGGAACTCGTCCTTGTTGTTGACGATCTTCTTCAGTTCCTTGTTGTAGGCCGCAAGCAGCTTCTTGTCGCTCTTGCGGAAGACGGCAGCGCCGGCACCGATCTGCTTCTTGCCCTTCACCACGGCGGTGAAGGCGTCGGTGACCTCGACCTTGTCGCCGGCGTTCTGGGCCTCGACCAGCTTGCGCAGCGAGATGGCGGTCAACGCGAAGACGTCCGCGCGGCCGCTCTCGACGGCCTGCAGACCATCCTGCGGAGAGCCGACCGACTGGGTCTGGATGCCCATCTTCTTGGCGTATCCGTCCTCGATCGCACCGGTCTCGGTGACCAGGTTGACGCCCGCCTTCTTGATGTCCGCCATGTTGTGCAGGTCCTTCGGGTTGCCCTTGGGGACCAGCAGTGCCGTCTTGTAGACGATCTCGGGGTAGCTGAAGGCGGCCTTCTTGCACCGGTCGGGCAGGACGGACATGCCGGCACTGACCTCGTCGTACTGGTTGGCGTTCAGGCCCGGGATCAGCGAGTTCCAGTCGACCTTCTTGCCCTCGACCGTGTCGATGCCGAGCTTCTTGTAGACGGCCTTGTCGAGCGCGATCGTCGCGCCGGTCAGCTTGTTGTCCTTGTCGAAGTAGCTGTAGGGGTTCTCGCCGTTGATCCCCACCGTGACCTTGCCGGCGTCCTTCAGCTTGGCGAGGGTGGAGTTGCCACCGCCCCCGCTGCCGCCACTGCCTCCGGCACTCTCACTCGAGCCCGAACCGCCCGAGTCGGACCCACACCCTGCCAACGCAATCACGCTCGCGGTCATGACGGCGGCAACGGCGGTGGTGCGACGTGTACGCAGCTTCATGCTCAGGCCTTTCGACACAGTGGGAGCCACGCGTCACGCGCCCCCTGGAGGAATCGGATATCTGGGAGGCTAGGTGCCGATCGAGGCATCTTCAATTGGAACGAAACCAGCATGTCGGCGCACTGACCATCGGTGCCGCTAGCGCCCGATAAGGCCGTTGACCTGCGGAAATGCAGATTTTGACGCTCACACGCGACACGGCTGTCACACGCTTGTCGACCGATATCTTCGTTACCATTTCGATACCTCGGTGAGGGCGAATGCCGCGTCGACCTCGCAGCGTCCGCACGGCCGCTCCGTCGCACGATCGAGCCGACGGAGGTCACGGGCGACCCGTCATTCTGCGGCATACGGACGGTCGAGGGCACATGCTGACGCTAGCGCAGGTCGCAGGGTCCGGCAACAGGTTTGTCGACAATCCTACAGTTATTGCGCATCGCCCCGTTCCTGGCGACGAAGCACGTTCTTCTGGATCTTGCCGGTCGACGTGCGCGGCAGCGGACCGAAGACGATCCGCCTTGGCACCTTGAACGACGCGGTCCGCTCCCGCACGTGGGCCTGCAGCACCTCGGCATCCACGTCGTCGCGCACAGTGACGTAGGCGACCGGCACCTCTCCCCAGGTCGGGTCCGGCGCACTGACCACGGCGCTCTCGACGACGGCGGGATGACTGTCCAGGATGCGCTCGATCTCCAGTGAGGCGATGTTTTCACCTCCGGAGATGATCACGTCCTTGAGCCGGTCTCGCACCTCGACGTATCCGTCCGGATGGACCACGCCCAGGTCTCCGGTGCGGAACCAACCGTCGATCTCCGCCGCGTCGGTGGCCGCCGGATCGCGGTAGTAGCCGAGCATCACATCGTTGCCTTGCAGCACGAGTTCGCCGATCGTCGTGGCGTCGGCCGGCACGTCCTGGCCGGTCGGGTCGACCACCCGGGCCGGACTCGCGATGACGTTGGCGACGCCCTGTCGAGCCTTCAGCTCGGCAATCTCGTCATGCGGCAGCCGATCCCACTCGGGTTGCCACTCGTTGACGATGGCCGGGCCGAACGTCTCGGTGAGCCCGTAGAGGTGGGTGACGTGGACGTTCAGCCCGTCCATCCGCGCCAAGATGGTCGGCGTAGGAGGAGCGCCTCCGGTCGCCGCGTGCACTCGCTGGGTGAGCGCGTCGCCCTTCGCCTGCGGATGCTCGGCGATCATCGTGAGCACGGTCGGCGCCGCGCAGAAGTGCGTGACCCCTTCTCGCAGACGCCGCCATATCTCGCCCGGATCCATCGTGCGCAGGCACACATGCACCCCACCCGCCGCGGTCACCGCCCACGGGAAACACCACCCGTTGCAATGGAACATCGGCAAGGTCCACAGATAACGCGAATCCGGCCGCAGATCCATGTGATAGGCCATCGCGAGCGCCTGCAGATACGCACCGCGGTGGTGATACATGACCCCCTTGGGCCGCCCGGTGGTGCCGCTCGTGTAGTCGATGGCGATCATGCCGCGCTCGTCCTCGACCGGCACCCGCGCCGGCTCGGCCGTCGACAGTTCCTCCTCGAAATCGTCGGTGTCCGCCTGCAGGACCGGGATGCCCGCCATCCGCCCCAGCCGTGCGGCGACGTCGGCGAAGTCCCGGGTCGCCACCAGCAGCGACGCACCGGAATGCTCCAGGACATAGGCGAGCTCACCTTCGGACAACCGGACGTTCATCGCCACGAGCACCCCGCCACGCATCGGCACGGCGTGGTGCAGTTCGAGCATCACGTGACTGTTGGAGCACAGCGCCGCGACCCGGTCCCCCGGATCGATCCCCCGTGCCGCGAGCATCCCCGTCAGCGCCTCCGCGCGGCGCGCGAGGTCGGCATACGTGAATTCGCGCTCGCCGTCGACCACGGCCGTCCGGTCCCGGAAGACCCGGGCGGATCGATCGAGGAAATGCACGGGCGTCAGGGCGTCGAAGACGTGCAACACGTCGACCTTCTCTCAGTGGCGGGAAAATTCGCCTGCATGGGCGTGGCGGACGAGGCGGTCCATCGCCACATCGACCTCCTCGGGCGGCACCCGCTCGTGGTGCAGGTCCTTGTAGCCGCCGCCGTCACGCGCCTCGAGCACCGCCACCTTCCATCCGCTGCGCTTGCCGACTGTGCGGCGCGCCCCTTGGGCGATCGACGTCAACAGGATACGCACGAGGATCTCCTGCGGGCCGTTGTCGCGGTCGGGCCCCCACTGCATGCCCGCGCTCGTGCGCGGATAGACACTGCGGCCGGGCGACGCGGCGGCCACCTGGACCCGGTCGTCGACCTTGATGCGCTTGACCGTCGGGAGCTTCCTCGGCATACCTCGGATGCTAGCGAGGAGCGATCACCTAGGGTGAGGAATCGACCCGAAGGAGTGTGGAATGAGAATTGCGCGAGGCGTGGCCAGGCTGCTCACCGGATCGGCGTATGCCGTGCTGGGCTACGATGCGTTCCGCACCCCTGGCGGGCGGGTGGACACGGCCGGTCCCACGCTGGAGGCGATCCGCTCCGTGGTGCCGCTGCCGCAGGACGACGAGCTGCTGGTGCGGGTCAACGGCGCGACGCAGGCGGTCGCGGGCACGACTCTCGCCCTCAGCGTGCTGCCACGGACGTCCGCGCTCGCGATCGCCGGATCGCTCGTGCCGACGACGATCGCCGGTCACGCGTTCTGGACGGTCGACGACCCGCTGCAGCGCAAGGCGCAGCGCACCCAGTTCCTCAAGAACGCGGCACTGCTCGGCGGTCTGATCCTCGTCGCGCTCGACGGCGACTGAGCCGACCTCGCCGGCGCGCGGCCCGGTTCAGCCCGCGTGCCGACCCGCCTGATGGGCCGCCCAGGCCCGAAGGAACAGCGCGCCACAGCCCAGCCCGATGACCAGGGCGGCGACCGCACGACCCCACTCCACCGAGTCGCCGCGGAAGATCACACTGCATACCGCCACGACCACCAGCCCCACGGCGACGACGACGTAGGACGGGACGGTCAGGTTGCGCGGGCGGATCGCGACCGCGATCAGGTTGCCGACGACCCACCCGATCACCGGCGCGGTGAGCCACCCCGGACCGGGGAAGCTCGAATGGTCCGGTCGGAACGCGGCGCTGATCAACACCAGGAGCACGAAGAACCCCACGTCGGCGACCGCCCACAGCAGGGCCTCCTGCCGGGCGTTGAGATCCGAGCTCGGCGCGGCCTTGGGCTCTGGATGCTGCTGACTCATGGTGCCTCCCGCGTGTGCGACGATCCGGTCCTTCTCGGACTACCGCTCAGTAACATCAGTGACGCGGCCACCGTAGCGCAGGCAGGGCGATCACAGCGCTCGGCGTGGTCACCCATTTTCGGCGGTGCCGCCGCCGGGTGAGCGGAACATCCGCATGAGCGTGTCGGTGACCTCGTCGATCGCCGCCATCCGTGCCGCGTCGTCGAGCCGCGCACACCACCGCGGGGTCTGCGTCATGGCGGCGTGCATGCACTGCAGCGTCGCGTCGACCGACACGACGTCGAAGACGCCGGATGCCAGGCCCTCCTCGACACTCGCCCGGAACACCGCGTCGTGCCGCCGACGCAGATCTTTGACCCGTTGCGACTGCTCAGCGGGCCAGTCCTGCGGCATCAGGAACAACCGGTGCACCGCAGGGTATTCGCAGACGGCGATCCGCAGATGCTCCGTGATGAGGGCTCGCAGTCGCACGTCCGGGCCGCCCTCGCAGGCGTCCGCCAATGCCGCGAGCCGGTCGATCCATTCGTTGCCGAGCGTCTCGATCGCCGCCGTGCCCAACTCGCTCTTGCTGGAGAAGTAGTAGTAGAGGGACCCCTTCGTGACGTCCAGCGCGTCGGCCACGTCCTCGAGGTTGACCGCCTCGTAGCCCCGCTCGCCGAACAGATCAGCGGCAGTGCGCACGATCTGACGCACTCTGCGCCCCCGCTTGCGCTGGACCCTCCGCGACGACGCGGGCTCGGCTCGACTCTCCGCCGCTGCCACCACGCCTGCACCCCTTTCCACGCCCGAAAACCTACTCGAAAGTATATGATTGACCTCTAGTTTAACTATTGACTCCTCGGTCAAATGTGAGGATGCTGGACCCAGTGGGCGAACCGACCGGTGTGGGGAGGCGGTAGGGATCCGGTTTCCACGACGGCCGGACTCCTTCCGACGAGCATATGGTCGGTTCGCCCAACACCGTGTCGCTCCGGCCGACGCCGCCGTCTGGGCGAAATCGCCGCCACCCCGCCGCGATCGGGCTTATGCTGCAAGGGAGGTCGGAGACGGTCGCGCCGGCCATGCGCCGTGGCCTTCCCGCCATCCCGCCCCTGGACCCATACCTACCCACCGGACCAGGAAGTGATCGCCGTGACCGGCTATGACGCCGAGGCCTATCGCCGCTATTTCGAGCACGAATTCACCTACCTCGCGGGATTTCGCCGCAACACCCATCGGTATGCGGACCGCATCGCCGTCCGTGATCCTGCCGCCGACACGACACTCACCTACGCAGAGTTCGGAGATCTGGTCGACCGACTGGCCACGGGCCTGGCCGACCTCGGCGTGCACCGAGGCGACGTCGTCGTCTACCAGCTCTACAACAGCGTCGAGTTCGCACTGCTCTACCTGGCGACGCAGGCCTGCGGCGCGATCGGCTCGCCGATCAACTTCCGGCTCGCCCCGGGCGAGACAGCCTACGTGCTGGACGACAGTCGTCCGGCGATGTTCGTCTGCGACCGTTCGCTGATCGCCGACGCCCAGGCCGCCCTCGAGCACGCGACACATCACCCGAGAGTGGTCGCGGCGACCGGCGACCTCGCTCTGCCGGAGGGATTCGAATCGTTCGACGGCATGCTCGAGGCGAAGGCCCGCCCGCTCCAGCCGGCGGACAGCGTCTACGACGAGACGACACGGCTCTACACCTCGGGCACCACCGGTATGCCCAAGGGAGTGCCACTGCCCAGCATGGTGGAGCTGTTCACCGCCCACGACGTGATCATGCACTTCCCCCTCACCCCGGAGGATCGCACGCTCAACATGAGCCCGTGGTTCCACCGCGGCGGGCTCTATGCCGGCGGGCCCAACCCGGCGTTCTACGTGGGGGCGTCGGTCGTCCCGCTGCCCACCTTCGACCCGGCGCGGGTGCTGGACCTGGTCGAACAGGAGGGCCTCACGTATCTTGTCGGCGCTCCACCGAACCTCGCGATGCTCGCCGCCGAGCAGGAAAAGACACAGCGCGACCTGTCGACCCTGCGCGGTATCGTCACGATGGGTGCCCCGCTGGAGCGCGAGGCCTGCCTGCGCTACCAGGACGTGCTCAATCCGCGAATCTTCAACGGCTACGGCACCACCGAGGCCTTCTGGAACACCTTCCTGCGACCGAGCGACCTGCCGCAGCACGCCGGTTCGGCCGGACGGGCATGCACCGACGACGACGTGGCGGTCGTGCACGTCTATCCCGATCGGCTCGCGGCGCCGACCGACTACGTCACGAAGGACGGCACCGAGGTCGGCGAAGTCATCGTGCGCTCCCCCAAGGGCGGCATGATGTATGCGAACTCGCCGGAACAGCAGAAGGCGAAATATCACGACGGCTGGCTCTACATCGGTGATCTCGCGACCTGGGACGAGGGCGAATACGTCACGATCGTCGGCCGCAAGGACGACATGATCGTCTCCGGCGGGGAGAACGTGCACCCCGTCCAGGTCGAGGAGGCCCTCAACGCACACCCGAAGATCGCCGATTCGCTGGTCACCGCCGTCGCCGACGACACCTACGGGGAGCGCGTCGTGGCCTATATCGTGCGCGCCGACGACTCCCTGACGGTGGCCGAGTGCGAACGACACTGCCGCGAGCACCCGATGCTTGCCAACTACAAGCGGCCCCGCGCCTACCGATTCGTCGACAGCCTCCCGCTCACCGCGACCGGCAAGAAGGTGCACTACAAGGCGCGCGCGCAGGCCGCGAGCGAATATGCCTCCGGCGACTTCACGCCCGCCGATTCATGACGTGATCAGGCGTCGCCGCCGCGCAGTGCGTCGTCGCGGTACTCACCCGTGATCCGGTGGCCCTGCTCGGCCTCCTCCCGGTGGCGCAGCTCGACCCGGCGGATCTTGCCCGAGATCGTCTTGGGCAGCTCGGCGAACTCGATCCGCCGCACCCGAAGGTAGGGCGGCAGGTGATCGCGCGCGTAGCCGAGGATCGACAGCGCCGTCTCCTCGGTCGGGTCGTATCCGGCCACGAGAGTGACGTAGGCCTTCGGCACCGCGAGGCGCACGTCGTCCGGCGCCGGCACGATCGCCGCCTCGGCGACGGCCGGGTGCTCGATCAGGACGCTCTCCAGCTCGAAGGGGCTGACCTTGTAGTCGGAGGCCTTGAACACGTCGTCGGTGCGACCGATGTAGGTGATGTAGCCGTGCTCGTCCCGGGAGGCCACGTCACCGGTGTGGTAGTAGCCACCGGCCATCGCCTGGGCATTGCGCTCCTCGTCACCCTGATATCCGGTCATCAAGGTGATCGGGTGCTGCGAGAGGTCGAGGCAGATC
>CAZMLG010000077.1:0-14028 GCA_964566985.1 uncultured Intrasporangiaceae bacterium | reverse complement strand
GATGGTACTGCACTCGGTAGGGTGTGGGAGAGTAGGACACCGCCGAACTACACGTAGGAAGAGGTGGAGTGAGCCCCCAGGACGACCTGGTCGGCACACTCCACCTCTTCGCTTTTCCGGTGATCCGGGAGGGTCGCTTCGAGGGATGAGGATGAACAGCGTGGGTGACGAGAGACGCGACGACGAGGGCCCGAAACGGCCGAGTCGCAGTGGCCGGTGGGAGAGCGCGGGCCGTGGTCGTGGTGGTGCCCCTGAGGACCGGGGTCGCGGAAGACCTCGGGATCGGGCCGGCCGGGGCTCGGACCGTGACGGTTCGCGTCGTGGGGGTCCGGGCCGTGCTCAGCGTGGCGCAGGGGAGCGACGTGACGGCGGAGGGCCCGGTCCTGGGCGCGAGCGTGGTGAGCGCTCTCGGGAGGGGCGCCCGACGCGGGGCCCGCGCAGTTGGGATCGTCGCGACGGGTCTGCGGATCGGTCGAAGGACTCGCGTAGGGAGCCGCCGGTGCCCGACGAGATCACGGGCAAGGAACTGGACCGGTCCGTCTGGACGCAGCTTCGGACCCTGACGAAGGAGAATGCGGAGGGGGTCGCGCGTCATCTGGTGGCCTCGGCCGCGTTCCTCGAGGAGGATCCGGACCGTGCGCTGGAACACGCCGAGCACGCCGCGCGCCGGGCAGGGCGCGTGGCAGGCGTGCGAGAGGCGTTGGGACTGGTGCGGTACCGACGCGGAGAGTATGCCGACGCGCTGCGCGAGTTCCGCACGGCCCGGCGGCTGTCCGGCTCGAACCACCTGCTTCCGCACATGGTCGACTGCGAGCGCGGCCTGGGCCGGCTGGACCGTGCGCTGGAACTCGCGGCGTCGAAGGAGTCCGAGTCGCTGTCGCAAGCCGATCGCATCGAGTTGGCCATCGTCGTGTCCGGCGTGCGACGCGATCTGGGGCAGGCCGATGCGGCCGTCGTCGGTCTACGGATCCCTGCGCTGCGCAAGGCCACCACACAACCTTGGGCGGCCCGGCTCTTCTATGCGTATGCCGACGCGCTGCTCGCCACCGGCGACGACGGGGGAGCTCGCGACTGGTTCGCGAAGGCCCTCGACGCCGACCGTGCGGGTGAGACCGATGCGGCGGACCGGCTCGACGAGCTCGACGGCGTCGTGATGACCGACCTGCTCGAGGACGAGGACGAGGACGACGACGGGGAGCAACCGGAGCGAGAGGACGGCGGGCAGGACGGTTCGGCGGCCGACGGCTCGCAGTCCTGAGCGCCGTCCACACCTCGGCCGGGGACCGCCTGTGCGCGGTCGGCCGTCCACAGACCCTCCGGGGCCGCGCTTGATGCCGGACGCTCCCGCCATGCTCGGACGAACCGACGGCAGGAGGAGAGATGTCCGAGACGAGGAGAGATGTCGGTCGAGACCAGGCCGACGGGCCGGTCAACGAAGTGCATCTGGTCGGGCGCGCGAGCATGACCCCGGTCGAACGCACGCTGCCCAGCGGCGACACGATCGTGTCGTTGCGCGTCGTGGTGCAGCGCCCTCGTGGTGGTCGACGCGGGCGCCGCGGCGTCGACGCCATCGACGTGGTGTGCTGGTCGGCGCGGTCCCGGCGCAGTGCGAAGGCGGTCCATCTGGACGAGACGATCGAGGTCGACGGGGCGCTACGACGACGTTTCTGGCGTTCCCAGGCGGGGGTCGCCAGCCTCTGCGAGGTCGAGGCGCGCCGGGTGCGCAGGCTGCGACGCACCGGCTGACCGCCTCCGGGCACAATGGCTGCATGCACAGCCTCATCGACGACTACCACGGGCTGGTCTGCGATCTCGACGGGGTGGTCTATCGGGGAGGCACAGCGGTGGCCGGTGCCGCGGAAGCGCTCGGCGAGGTGCGCCGGCGGGGTGTCGGGCTGGTGTTCGCCACCAACAACGCCTCCCGTCCCCCCGAGCACGTCGCCCGGATCCTGGAGTCCTTCGGTGTCCCGGCTCGGCCCGGCGACGTGCTCACCAGCGCCGTCACCGGGGCGCGCCTGCTCGCCCGAGGACTCCCCTCCCGATCGCCGGTGCTGGCGGTCGGGGGCCCGGGCGTGACCGCGGCCCTGCACGGCGAGGGGCTGACCGCGATCGCCCCGGCGGGGGCCGACGGGCGGACGCCGGCCGCCGTTCTCCAAGGCTACGGGGCGGACGTGACCGTGAGCGACCTCTCGGAGGCCGCGTATGCCGTCGAGCAGGGGGCACGCTGGGTCGCCACCAACGCCGATCAGACGCTGCCGACCGACCGCGGTGTCGCGCCGGGCAACGGCACGTTGGTCGCCGCCGTGGCGAGGGCGACCGGACGCGAGCCCGAGGTCGTGGGCAAGCCGGGGCCGTTGATGTATGAGCAGGCCGCCGCCGATCTCGGCCGCGGCGACGCGACGATCCTCGCCATCGGGGACCGCTTGGAGACCGACGTCGCCGGGGCTCACGCCGCCGGCCTGGACGCCCTCCACGTCCTCACCGGCGTGCACACGGCGGCGGACCTGGTCGCCGCCCCGGCCGAGCTGCGCCCCCGATACGTGGGCGCCGACCTGTCGGTGCTCCTGACGCCGTACGAGGCACCGCATCGGCGCGCGGCCCGACGGTGGGAGGCCGGTGGGTCGGTCGCCGAACTCACCGACGAGGCGCGGCCGCGGGTGCGGTATGCCGGGACGGCCGGCGGGCGCCCGGACCCGATGGTGGCGCTGCGGTTGGCTCTCGCCCTGCTGTGGGAGGCGCGAGACCGTGGAGAACTGGACGCGGAGCAGGCGGTGGCCGCGCTACCGTACGAGGCAGTAGCGTGAGGCGTGACCCGACGCCACGCACCGCCGGACGGCACACGAGCACGAGGAGATCGACATGGGGATAGACAGTGTCCGCGCAGCCTTGCAGATCGTCACCGGCGCCGGCGAGCTGACGCGCACCAAGGCCTTGGAGGCCGCGGGCAACCTGTTGGCGCTTCCGGGTGTCGGCCCGACAGCGGCCCGGGCGACCCAGGCGGCCGGCCAGGTCAGCAATCTCGCCGACGAACTCGTCGCCGCCGCCGCGGCCAACCGTGAGATGGTCCGCAGCCTGGTGACCCAGGAGATCGAGAACCAGATGCAGCGCGTGGGCGTCGCCACGACGAGCGATGTCGCGGCACTGCGCGAGGAGATCGACCGCCTCCAGGTCGAAGTCGCCACTCTTCGTGCCGAGATCCCTGCCGATGCTCCGGCCGCGGCGTCGGCGAGCACGGCGCGCAAGACCCCCGCGAAGAAGACGGCGGCCCGCACGACGAAGCAGGCCGCGGCGCGCAAGACCCCTGCGAAGAAGACCACCAAGAAGGCACCGACCAAGAGCACCAGGAGCACGTCGACCGCCACGAAGTCCACCGCCCGCAAGAGCACGCGCCATGGCTGAGCCCGAGCCCGGACAGGCGGCGTCCCAGCCCTTCACCGGCGACGACGTCGTGGACGCCGCCGTGCGGTCGCTTCCGGCGGTGCCCGGTGTGGCCGAGGGGGACGAGGTCGACCTCGCAGAACACATCGACCGGGTCACCGAGGTGCACCGAGCGTTGCAGCAGCGGCTCTCCGACCTGTCGCCGTGACCGACGGCGCCACCCGCCGCGCAGATCAAGCACTCGTCGCACGCGGCCTGGCCCGGTCTCGCCGTGTGGCCACCGACCTGATCCGGGAGGGCCGGGTGACGGTGGACGGACGCGCACTGCGCAAGCCGGCGACCCCCGTCGCCCCGGACCAGCATCTGCGGGTCGAGCGCCCGGCGCAGGAGTGGGTCGGGCGCGCGGCGCACAAGCTCCTCGGCGCGCTCGAGATGTTCGACGGGCTCGATCCACGGGGGCGGCGCTGTGTCGACGTGGGTGCCTCCACCGGCGGCTTCACCCAGGTGCTCCTGCACCACGGCGCCCGACACGTCGTGGCGCTCGACGTCGGTCACGCTCAGCTGGCCGCCGAGGTACGCGACGATCCCCGGGTCGAGGACCGCTCCGGGACCAGCATCCGCGACGTGACCGTGGCACCGGACTCCGGTGGCCGGCTCACCCTCGATCCGGTGGAACTGGTGGTCTGCGACCTCAGTTTCATCTCCCTCACCCTGGTGTTGCCGACTCTCGCGGCACTGACCGCGGCCGACGGCGACCTGCTCGCCCTCATCAAGCCCCAGTTCGAGGTGGGCCGCGAGCGGCTCGGGCACGGCGGAGTCGTACGTGATCCCGCCGAACGCCGCAGGGCTGTCGAGCAGGTGGTGTGCAGCGCCGTCGACTGCGGACTGCACCCGCACGGCCTGGCGACCAGCCCCCTGGTCGGCGCCTCGGGCAACCGGGAATACCTGCTGTGGGCTCGCCACGCGCCGGCAGGCAAGATGGCAGACGTGCAGACTCCACTCGAGGCCATCGGTCGAGGTGACGACGCGATATGACCACATCCGCGTCCGGTCATCGCCGCATCCTGCTGGTGGGCCACCCCGCGCGCCCCGAGGCCCTGCAGGTGGCGTCACGGTTGGTGCGCGACCTGGGGGCACGCGACATCCAGGTCGTCGGCAAGGCCGAGGAGCTCACGGCCTTCGGGCTGCGTGAAGCGCCCCATGTGGATCGTGCCGACCCCGACGATCCGTCGCGCGGCTGTGAACTCGCCGTCGTGCTCGGGGGCGACGGCACGATCCTGCGAGGCGCGGAGCTCGTGCGCCCCAGCGGCACCCCGCTGCTGGGTATCAACCTGGGCCACGTGGGCTTCCTCGCCGAGGCCGAGCGGGACGACATACACACCACGGTCGCCGGCATCGCCGACCGGACGTGGTCGGTCGAGGAACGCGAAACCCTCGAGGTCGAGGTGACCAGGGACGGCGAGCCGGTCTGGACCGGCTGGGCCCTCAACGAGGCCACCGTCGAGAAGACCGAACGCGACCGCATGGTCGACGTGATCGTCGAGATCGACGGCCGCCCGTTGTCCCGATGGGCCGGCGACGGCGTGATCATGGCCACGCCGACCGGCTCGACGGCCTACGCCTTCTCCGCCGGGGGACCGGTCGTGTGGCCGGCGGTCGAGGCCCTGCTGCTCGTGCCGATCTCGGCACACGCGCTGTTCGCGCGGCCGCTCGTGCTCAGCCACGACGCGCACATCGCCGTCAGCCTGCTGCCGCACGTCGACGGTGGCGGCGGAGTGCTGTGGTGCGATGGACGCCGCTCGACTCCGCTGCCGCCCGGTGCGCGGATCGAGGTGCGACGCAGCGGTCTTCCCGTGCGCCTGGCACGCCTGAGCGATGTGCCCTTCAGCGGCCGGCTCGTCGCGAAGTTCGACCTGTCCGTCTCCGGCTGGCGTGGCAGCCGCCCGCCCCACGACGGCTGAGGGCCACCCGTGTTGCGCGAGATCCGGATCCAGGGGCTCGGGGTGATCGAAGACGCCGTCCTCGAACTGTCCGAGGGGCTCAACGTCATCACCGGCGAGACGGGCGCCGGCAAGACCATGATCGTCCAGGGCCTCGATCTGCTGCTCGGAGGCCGTGCGGACCCCGGGCTGGTGCGCGCCGGCAGCAGCACGGCGGCCGTCGAAGGCATCCTGGACCTGCCGACGGGCCATCCGGCGCTGGTCCGCGCCGAGCAGGCCGGTGCGGATGCGCAGGAGGCGGCGCGTGACGGCCTGATCCTCGCGCGCACCATCGCGGCACACGGCCGCTCGCGGGCACATGTCGGCGGCCGCGCGGCGCCGATCGGCGTCCTGGGTGAACTCGCCGAGCATCTCGTCGCGGTCCACGGCCAGTCGGACCAGTGGCGGCTGCAGCGGCCCGAGCAGCACCGGGGCGTGCTCGATGCGTTCGGCGGCAAACCGCTGCGCAGCGCTGTACGAGCCTACGAGCGGACCTATGCGCAGTGGCGTGAGACGCGCGAGGAGCTCACGATGCTGCGGGAGCGTTCCCGCGAACGTGCGCAGCGTCTCGACCTGCTCACCGCAGGGCTGCAGGAGATCGAACGCGTCGATCCTCAGGTCGGGGAGGAGGATGCGCTCGCCCAGGAGTCCGAGCGCCTCGTGCACGGCGAGAGCCTGCGCGAGGGCGCCGCGGGGGCTCACCGCGCGCTGGTCGGTGACGACGATCTCGAGGTGACCAACCTGCTCGAGCTGGTGGCCACGGCACGGCACAGCCTGAGTGGGGCCCGCGACCACGACGACCAGTTGGCGGCGCTCGACGCACGCGTCGCCGAACTCGGCATCCTGGCGACCGACATCGCCGCGGACCTGTCGGCCTACCTGGCCGATCTCGAGATCGACCCGGGTCGCCTGGACGAGGTGCAGCAACGGCGCGCCGAGCTGGCGGGACTGATGCGCCGCTACGGCGCCACCAGCGAGGAGGTGCTCCACTGGGCGAAGGACGCCGCCCGCGAGGCCGACTCGCTGGCCGGCTCCGACGAGCGCATCGTGGCCCTGGAACAGCAGGAGGCGACCCTGGCGGTCACCCTGCGTGAGCACGCCGAGGCCCTCACCGCCGCCCGCCGCAAGGCTGCGGCACGGATGCAGCGCCGGGTGACCGGCGAACTCGCCCACCTCGCGCTCGGCTCGGCCCGCGTGCTCGTCGAGGTGCGTGACTCGCCCGGCCACTACGGGCGACACGGCGTCGACGAGGTCGAGATCCTCTTCGCCTCCAGCAAAGGCGCGCCCGCCCGCAGCGTCGCCAAGGCCGCCTCCGGCGGCGAGCTCTCCCGGGTCATGCTCGCCCTCGAAGTGGTCACCGCCGGCGGTGGGGTGCCGACCTTCGTGTTCGACGAGGTCGACGCCGGTGTCGGCGGCGCGGCGGCGCTCGACGTCGGCGCACGGCTGCAGTCGCTGGCCAGGCACGCGCAGGTCATCGTCGTCACCCACCTGGCACAGGTCGCGGCCTACGGAGACCGGCACCTGGTCGTGCACAAACACCGCGACGGACACGTCGGCCGCAGCGACATCGACGTCGTCGACGGGGAGGCACGTCGCACCGAGCTGGCGCGCATGCTCGCCGGGGTGAGCGACAGCAAGGCGGCGTTGTCCCATGCCGACGAGCTCACCAGACTGGCACGATGAGTGATGTGAAGACCTCGATCTGGGACCGGGTGCGCCGTCGCGACCCGCAGATCGGCGGCCTCGTGCGGGTGGATCCGCGCACCAAGAACCTCACCAAACGACTCCGGCCGGGCGACATCGCGGTGATCAACCACCGCGACCTGGACCGGGTGAGTGCCGAGGCTCTCGTGGCGTGCCAGCCCTCCGCCGTCGTCAACGCCGCGCAGTCCAGCAGCGGGCGCTACCCCAATCTCGGTCCCGGCATCCTGGTGCGCGCCGGGATCCCGCTCGTCGACGCGGTGGGAGAACAGGTGATGACCCTGGTCCCCGAGGGCGCCCAGGCCCGCATCGACGGCGATCGCATCCTGCTGGGAGAACAGGTCGTCGCGCAGGGCACGTTGCTGGACGAGGACGCGGTGACGGCGGCGATGGAACGTGCCCGGGCGGGCCTCGGGGTGCAGATCGAGGCGTTCGCCGAGAACACCATGGACTACCTGCGTCAGGAGCGGGAGCTGCTGCTCGGCGACGCGGGCGTGCCCGACGTGCGCACCGACATCGACGGTCGGCACGTGCTCATCGTGGTGCGCGGCTACCACTACAAGGAGGACTTGGCGGCCCTGCGCTCGTTCATCCGCGACTACCGGCCGGTCCTGATCGGCGTCGACGGCGGGGCCGACGCCCTCGTCGAGGCGGGGTATCGGCCGGACATGATCGTGGGGGACATGGACTCCGTCGGCGACGACACCTTGACCTGCGGGGCGGAGGTCGTCGTGCACGCCTATCGTGACGGGCGCGCGCCGGGCCTCGCCCGCGTCGAGGGCCTCGGGATCAAGGACCCGGTGGTGTTCCCGGCCACCGGCACGAGCGAGGACATCGCCATGCTGCTCGCGGACGCCCGGGGCGCCACGCTGATCGTGGCCGTCGGGACGCACGTGACCCTCATCGAGTTCCTCGACAAGGGGCGGGCCGGCATGGCCAGCACCTTCCTGACCCGCCTGCGCGTCGGCGGCAAGCTCGTGGACGCCAAGGGCGTCAGCCAGCTCTACCGCTCCCGGATCGGCGGGCCTTGGCTGTTGCTGCTCCTGGTGGTCGGGATCGGTGCCCTCGTGGTGGCGATGTCAGCCACCCCGGGTGGGTCGGCGGCGCTGCAGGTGTTGGGTTCGCGCTGGGACGACTTGTGGTCGTGGATCGTGGGGATATTCAGATGATCGATTTCCGGTATCACATCGTGTCGCTGGTGGCGGTGTTCCTGGCGTTGGCGATCGGCATCGTCATCGGCGGGTTCTCGCTCCAGGGCGAGGTCGGCGAATCGTTGAACAAGCAGGTCACCCAACTGCGTTCGGAGAAGAACGCGCTGCGTGGCCAGGCGGACCAATCGGCCTCCGCCATGAAGAAGCGCGACCAGTTCATCGACGGGATGCTGCCCACCATGGTCGACAAGGAGCTGACCGGGCAGACCATCGCGATCGTCGTGCTGCCGGGCACCGACCCGTCCTTCGTCAACTCGACCAAGGATGCGATCGGCAAGGCCGACGGCACCGTCGCCTCCACCGTCTACCTCTCCAAGGACTGGATCAGCCCGGGTTTTGCCAAGAAGCAGAACTTCCGCAAGCAGGCCCGTGCCCTCCACATCGACACGAGCACCGTCCCGCAGAACCGGCTGGCCGGACTGGTGCTGGGCCGGGCCGTGGTGACCGGGAGCGCGGCCGACGACACGTCGAAGGCCGCGGCCGTGCTGCCGCATCTGCGCCAGGACAAGCTCGTGACCGTCACCCCACAGCATCCCGATCTGGCGTCCGGGATCGTGGTGTTGTGGCCGCCGATGAACGAGGACGACCAGGCCGACCAGATCACGGGATGGACGACGACCGTCGCCGCGATCGGCGCGAGCACGGACGGAGTCGTGGGAGTGTCCGAAGGCCCTGACAAGGACGACCCCGCCGCAGCCGACGGTCTGGTGTCGTCATTGCGCCGCACCCCGGACTCCGCCGCCCGGATGAGCACCGTCGACGACGGCCGGCTGGCCATGGGCAAGGCCGCGCTCGTGCTGGCCATGCGTTCCGAGTTGGACGGGCACTCCGGGCAGTACGGTGTCGGACATGACGCGACGAGCACCTTCCCCAAGGACGCGGTGAACTGACGTGCGCCACCTCGCCGCAGCGCTCGCCGCAGGGGCCGTCACCCGGGCGTGCCACGAACTCCTGCAGCGGCTGACCCCCGTGGCCCCCGCACTGGAGCGGACCAACTTCTCCGGAGCGCGGGTCACGCTCGCCGAGGGACCGGCGCTCGTGGCGGGTCTGCTGACCGGCGTGGCGCACGGGCCTGCGTATGCCGTGGCCGCCGGGGGAGCGGGCGCGGTCGGCCTGTTCGACGACCTGGCCGGCAGCGCCAGCAGCAAGGGACTGCGCGGACACCTGCGGGCACTGCGCCGCGGTGAGGTGACGACCGGCACCTTGAAACTGGGCGGACTCGCGGCCACCGGGATCGTGGCCGCGATCCTCATCGACGGGAGGACCGGCCGCCCCCTGCGGACGACGACCGGCGCCCTGCTCGTGGCGACGAGCGCCAACCTGGCGAACCTCTTCGACCTGCGGCCGGGCCGCGCCCTCAAGGTGTCCTCCCTCGTCGCGGTGCCGCTGGCCGCCTCCGGGTCGATCCCGGCCGCCGTCGCGACCGGAGCAGGCGGTGCCGTCGTGGCCTGCGATCTGCGCGGACGGTCGATGATGGGCGACACGGGGGCCAATGCCCTCGGCGCGATGATCGGGGCCGCGCTCACCGAGCGCGCCGGGACCCGCGGGCGTGCCCTGGCGCTCCTCGTGACGGTCGGTCTCACTCTGGCCTCGGAGAAGGTGAGCTTCTCCCAGGTCATCGCCGACACCCCCGTGCTGCGAGAACTGGACGCCTGGGGCCGGGGGTGACCGTCCGGCACTCCCGGGCGGCGGGGGTTGCGGGCGCGGCCGGCATGATCGCCGCCGTCACCCTGGTCGCTCGCGCGGTGGGCTTCGGCCGATGGCTCGTGTTCTCCCACGCGGTCGGCAGCACCTGTGTCGGGGAGGTCTACGGCACCGCGAACCAGTTGCCCAACGTCCTCTACGAGGTCGCCGCCGGCGGAGCGCTCGCCGCGGTGGTGGTGCCGCTCGTCGCCGAGGCGCTCGATGCGGGAGACCGTCCGCGGGCGGACGCGGCCGCACGGGCGATGCTCACCTGGGCGGTGACCATCCTGCTGCCCCTGGCGGTCCTGCTGGCCGCGGCCGCCGGGCCGCTCTCGCGGGCGATGATCGGCGACGGTGGAGCCGGTTGCGACGGCGAGGGCGCCCGGGCCCTGGGAGCCACGATGATCGTGGTGTTCGCGCCGCAGGTGCTCCTCTACGGCATCGGCATCACCTTGTCCGGGATCCTGCAGGCGCACCGGCGCTTCTTCGCCGCCGCGCTGGCCCCGCTGCTGTCCAGCATCGTCGTCATCGCGTCCTACGCGGCCTACGGGCAGCTCGCGCAGGGGCTCGGCGCACGCCCGAACGCGCTGTCGGCGGCGGCGATCACCGCCCTGGCCGGTGGCACCACCCTCGGGGTCGCCGCCCTCAGCCTGCCCCTCCTGGTGCCGGTGCGGCGCGCGGGTGTGCGCCTGGGGCCCACCTGGCACTTCCCGCTCGGCATGGGGCGCCGCGCGGCGCATCTCGCGGCGGCCGGGATCGTGGCGCTGGCCGCGCAGCAGATCGCCGTGCTCGTGACCATCTGGGTCGCCAACCACCGGGGCACCACCGGTTCGGTCAACGTCTACACCTACGTGCAGGCGATGTATCAACTCCCGTATGCCGTGCTGGCCGTGCCGCTGGCGATGTCCGCGTTCCCCCACCTCGTCGGCCGCAGCCACGCGGTGTTCGAGGCGACGCTGCCGGCCGTGGTGGCGGCGGGTGCGGTCGGGGCGGCGCTGCTCGTGGCGGTCGCCGGGCCCGCGACCGGCTTCTTCGAGGCGTTGGACGCCAGCCGGCACGGCGGGTCCTCCCCGGTCCCCGCGATGGAGGCCGCCACGATCGCCTACGCGTGCGGCCTGCCCGGGTTCTGCCTCATCGCGCTCCTGCTGCGCACGGCGTATGCCGCGGGCCGCGCCTGGCCCGGCGGCCTCACCGTCGCGGGTGGATGGCTGCTGTCCGCGGTCCTGCCACCGGTCCTGCTCGCCGGAGCGGCACCGTCCGCGCGAACGGCGTTGAGCGTCCTGGGATGGTGCAGTGCCCTGGGCATGACCGTGGCCGCGGCCGGCCTCGCGGTCATCGTCGGGCGCTGTTGGGGCCCGGCGGTGCTGCGCCCCGCCGGGCGCACGCTGGTCGTGTCGGTCGTGGGCGCGACACTCGCGGCGGCCGCCGGGTCCGGCCTGGGGCACGCCCTGTCGCCGCACGGGCTCGGTGCCTCTGCCGGAGTGGTCGTAGCATCGGCCTTCGTGACCATCTTGATCTTCGCCGCCGCGCTGCATCTCGGTGATCCGGTGACCGATGCGCACCTGCGGCGGGCCGTGCGCAGCAGGCTCCCGGGGGCCGCTCGATGAGCGCGGAGGCCGTCCTGTTCGTCGTCGGCATGGTGGCCGGGGGCGCGGGCCACCATGTCCGTTCGATCGCTGCCGGACTGGTCGGTCGTGGTCATCCGGTGACGATCGCCTGTCCCGAATCGGTCGCCACGGCATACGACCTGGCGGGCACCGGAGCCGATATCGTGCCCGCGGAGATCGCCGAGCGCCCCCACCCGGCCACCGACGCCCGCACGATGCGGGTGCTGCGGCTCGCCGGGAGGGACGCCGACGTGGTCCATGCACACGGGCTGCGTGCAGGGGCGATGGCGGCGTTGGCCGTGCGACAACGACCCGTGGTGGTCACGCTGCACAACGCGGCCCCGGACTCCGGAGCCGCCCGAGTGATGTTCCGTGCGCTGGAGCGGGTCATCGCCGCTCGTGCCGACCTGGTCCTCGGTGTGTCCGACGATCTGGTGGCCCGCATGGACGATCTGGGTGCGGCCCATACGGAGCTGGCCGTCGTCCCCGCGGGTGACCTGTCCCGCCCGTCCCGCTCGCGCGAGCAGGTGCGGGCCGAGTTGGGCGACCCCGAACACCTCGCATTCGCCGTCGGGCGCCTGGCCGCCCAGAAGCGGATGGACCTGGTCGTGCGCGCCGCCGCGGCGCTGCGGGACATCGTGCCGGGACTGCGGTGGTGTATCGCCGGGGACGGCCCGCTGCGCCCCGACCTCGAACAGCTCATCGGCGACCTCGACGCGCCCGTCACCCTGCTCGGCCACCGGCAGGACGTGCCCGATCTGCTCGCGGCCTGCGACGTCGCCGTCTCCAGCGCGTCCTGGGAGGGGCAGCCGGTCTGGCTGCAGGAGGCGCTGGTGTGCGGTGCCGCGGTGGTGGCGACCGACGTCGGCGGGACGGCGGCCCTGCTCGAGGAGGCGGGGGTGCTCGTGCCGTTCGGAGACCCGCGCGCTCTCGTCGCCGCGGTGCGGGCCGTCGTGGAGGATCCGGCCTACGCACAGGAGCTGCGCCACCGTGCGATCGCCCGCGCGGAGACGCTTCCGCAGGAGGATGCCGCGGTCGACCACGCCGAACGGGCCTACCACATGCTGTGCGGCGCATCGATGCCCTAGACTGGCAGCCCGTGGTGGAGACGAAGCACATATTTGTGACCGGAGGCGTGGCCTCATCGCTCGGTAAGGGGCTCACGGCCTCGAGCCTCGGACATCTGCTTCGCGCACGGGGGTTGCGCGTGACCATGCAGAAGCTGGACCCCTACATCAATGTCGACCCCGGCACGATGAACCCCTTTCAGCACGGCGAGGTGTTCGTCACCGAGGACGGCGCCGAGACCGATCTGGACATCGGGCACTACGAGCGCTTCCTCGACGTCAACCTGGTCGGCAGTGCCAATGTCACGACCGGCAAGGTCTACAGCGAGGTCATCGCGAAGGAGCGCCGAGGCGAGTATCTCGGGGACACCGTGCAGGTGATCCCGCACATCACCAACGAGATCAAGGAGAAGATGCGTGACCAGGCCGGTCCCGACATCGACCTGATCATCACCGAGATCGGAGGCACCGTCGGCGACATCGAGTCGCTGCCGTTCCTCGAGGCGGCTCGACAGGTGCGCCAGGATCTCGGGCGCGACCACGTGTTCTTCCTGCACGTCTCCCTGGTGCCCTACCTCGCCCCCAGCGGCGAGTTGAAGACGAAGCCGACGCAGCACTCCGTGGCGGCCCTGCGCCAGCTCGGCATCCAACCCGACGGGCTGGTCCTGCGTGCGGATCGCGCACTGCCGCAGGCGATCTGCGACAAGATCTCGCGGATGTGCGATGTCGAGTCGCCCGGCGTGGCCGCGTGTGTGGACGCCCCGAGCATCTACGACATCCCGAAGGTGCTCCACTCCGGCGGACTCGACGCGTATGTCGTGCGCCGCCTCGGGATGCCGTTCCGCGACGTCGACTGGCACGCCTGGGACGAACTGCTCCGGCGCGTGCACCAGCCGGAATACGAGGTCGAGATCGCGCTGGTGGGCAAATACATCGACCTGCCGGATGCCTACCTCTCGGTCACCGAGGCGATGCGGGCCGGTGGCTTCCACCACGACGCCAAGGTGCGCATCCGCTGGGTGGCCAGCGACGACTGCGCGACCGAGGCGGGCGCGCAGAAGGCACTGGGCGGCGTCGACGCGGTGCTCGTGCCGGGCGGCTTCGGCATACGCGGCATCGAGGGCAAGCTCGGCGCGCTGACGTGGGCGCGCACTCGGCACATCCCCACCTTGGGCATCTGTCTCGGCCTGCAGTGCATGGTGATCGAATACGCGCGGGAGGTCGCCGGGATCGCGGGGGCGTCGTCCACCGAGTTCGACCCGGACACCGACGCGCCCGTCATCGCCACCATGGAGGAGCAGAAGGCCTTCGTCGAAGGAGCCGGTGATCTGGGAGGCACGATGCGCCTGGGCGCCTACCCGGCGAAGCTGAGCGACGGCTCGGTCGTCGCGGCCGCCTACGG
>CAZMLG010000076.1:0-14165 GCA_964566985.1 uncultured Intrasporangiaceae bacterium | reverse complement strand
GAACAGGTCGAAGTCCTTGTTTCCAGTCACGCCGCGATCCTACCGGCCGGTTACCCAGCAGTTGCCAGGTGTGGGATCACCTGCTGCTCGAACAGGTCGATCGAGCGCGTGTCGTAGGCCGCATCGATGAAGTAGAAGATGGCGTGGGCCAGCCCGTGGCGCGCCAGCGCCTCCAGCCTCTCGACGACTTGCTCGACCGTGCCGACCAGGGGCTGCCCGCGCAGGTCCGCCACGGCTCGCGCCGGGTCCACGCCGTAGCGCTGCGCGGCCCGCAGATGGGCCTCGTACCAGGCGAGCTTGTCCTCGACCTCCTGCTCGGTCTCCCCGATCACCGGGTTGTAGTTCGCGGTGCGGACGATCTCGTCGACGTCGCGCCCGATCTCCCGGCAGTGCTGCGCCAGCACCTCGCTCTTGTGCACGAACACGTCCGGGGTGCCGTCGAAATTGGTGTAGTCGGCATACTCCGCCGCGATCCGCAGGGTCTTTCGCTCCCCGCCGCCCGCGATCCACAGCGGTATGCCGTTGCGCGCGCTGGTGGTCTGCAGCGGCCTCGTGCCGATCCGGGCACCGTCGACCTGATAGTGCTCCCCATCGAGCGTCGCGGTGCCGGTGGTCCACATCTGCCGGAAGATCTCCACGCCTTCCCGGAGCCGCCCGAGTCGGTCGCCGGCCGACGGGAAACCGTATCCGTAGGCGCGCCACTCGTGTTCGTACCATCCGCCGCCGATGCCCATCTCCAGCCTGCCGCCGGAGATCACGTCGATCGTGGCGGCGGCCTTGGCCAGATAGGCGGGGTTGCGGTAGCTCATGCACGTGCACATCTGACCCAGCCGCACCCGTGAGGTGATCGCGGCGAACGCCGCCATCAGGCTCCACGCCTCGTGGGTCGCCTCGTCGGACACCTTCGGGCTCGTATGGAAGTGGTCGTAGACCCACGCCGAAGACCAGCCCTCGTGCTCGTCGGCCCGGGTGACCAGGCTCGACATGACGTCCCAGTGGTCGGTCGGGTCGATCCCGACCAGGTCGAAGCGCCAGCCCTGGGGAATGAACAGCCCGAACTTCATCTCACTCCGCCCCTTCCGCCCGGGCCACCCGCGAGCGCAGCGCCTCGCCCTTCGCGTGCGCCTGCCGTCCCAGGTCGACCTGGTAGTCGGCCATCGCCTCCCGCAGCCGCACCGCCTCCTCGTCGGTCCCGGCGGCGAGCATCCGCACCGCGAGCAATCCGGCGTTCTTGGCGCCGCCGATCGAGACCGTCGCGACCGGCACACCTCCGGGCATCTGCACGATCGACAGCAGCGAGTCCATCCCGTCGAGGTATTTCAGCGGGACCGGCACCCCGATCACCGGCAGCGTGGTGGTGGAGGCCAGCATCCCGGGCAGGTGGGCCGCTCCCCCGGCGCCGGCGATGACGACCCGCAGCCCTCGCTGCGCGGCGCGACTGCCGTAGTCGACCATCTCGTGCGGCATCCGGTGTGCCGAGACGACGTCGGCCTCGTAGGCCACCTCGAAGTCGTCCAGCACCTGCGCCGCCTGGCCCATGACCGGCCAGTCGGAATCGCTGCCCATGACCAGTCCGACGACCGGCGCCCAGTCACTCATGTCGCAGTCCTCTTCCTCACTCGGTGATCGTGCCACGCAGGTAGTCCGCCGCGTGCCGGGCACGGACGCGCAGGTCCTCCAGGTCGTCGCCGCACACGGTGACGTGGCCGATCTTGCGGCCCGGCCGCACCTGCTTGCCATAGAGATGCATCTTCAGGCCGGGGTCACGGGCCAGCAGGTGGCGGTAGGCCGAGTACAGCTCCGGGTGGTCCCCGCCCAGGACGTTGCCCATCACCGTCCAGCGGCTGCGCGGGGTCACGTCGCCGAGCGGCAGGTCGAGCACGGCACGCAGGTGCTGCTCGAACTGGCTGGTGACGGACCCGTCGATGCTCCAGTGACCGCTGTTGTGCGGACGCATGGCCAGCTCGTTGACCACGAAACCCGGTCCGTCCTGCCCCTGGATCTCGAAGAGCTCCACGGCCATGACGCCGGTCACGTCCAGTTCCCCGGCGATGCGCAGCGCGGCCTGGCTCACCCGGGCACTCAACCTCTCGTCGAGGTCGGGGGCCGGAGCGATCACCTCGGTGCAGATGCCGTCGGTCTGCACCGTGTGCACGACGGGCCAGACCGCCGCCTGCCCGGACGGGCTGCGCGCGACCATCACCGCGAGTTCCCGGGTGAAGGGCACGGCCTCCTCGGCGAGCAGCGGCTCGCCTCGGTCGAACCAGTCCTGGGCGTCGGCCGGGTCCTGGATCACGCGCACTCCGCGACCGTCGTATCCGCCGCGCGGGGTCTTGAGAATCACCGGCGACCCGTGCACGTCACCGAACGCGGCAAGGTCCTCGACGCTGTCGACCTTCGCCCAGGCGGGGCACGGTATGCCGAGCGCGGTCAGGCGCTCGCGCATCGCCAGCTTGTCCTGGGCGAACCGCAGCGCGGCAGGGCCGGGATGCATCGGCACGCCGTCCGCCTCGAGTTGCTGCAGGATCTGCGGCGGCACGAGTTCGTGGTCGAACGTGACGACGTCGCAGGCCTTCGCGAACGCGCGAATCGCCTCCAGGTCGTCCTTCTGTCCGACCGGTGCGGACGGCACCGCGAGCGCCGCGGCGGCCGTGTCGGATTCGCTCAGCACCGAGAGGGTGATGCACAGCCCGACGGCCGGAGGCTGGCACATCCGTGCCAGCTGTCCGCCTCCGATGATGCCGACGACGGGGAACCCTCCGGGAGCGGGTACGGGGTGTGTCGCGGGGACGAGGGAGGACTTCGTGGGGTGCTTCACGAGCACACCTTATCGGGGCGGCGGCGGGTGCGACGTACCCTCTACCCCGTGCTCATCGACAGACTTCGGCGTGCGGTCTCCGTGCTGTGGCGCGAACTGATCAAGTTCGGCATCATCGGCGCGGTCGCGTTCGTCATCGACCTCGGTGGATTCAACTGGCTGGTGGGCGGGCCGCTCTCGCACAAGGTGACGACCGCCAAGATCGTCAGCGGCGGCGTCGCGACCGTGTTCTCCTGGATCGGCAACCGGTATTGGACGTTCCGCCATCGCCGCAATCGTCCGGTGCACCACGAGGCGCTGCTGTTCTTCCTCGTCAACGGCATCGCGCTGGCCATCTCCGCCGCCTGGGTCGCGTTCGCCCACTATGTGCTCGGCGCCCAGAGTGCACTGTGGCTCAACGTGCATGCCTTCCTCGGGATCGCCATGGGCACGCTGTTCCGCTTTTGGACCTACCGCCAGTTCGTCTTCATGCACGAGCCGATCGTGGAACCCGAGGACACCTGCGCCGACGACGCCGCCTGACCGCCGCGCACGGCCGTCGAGACGCGGCCCGGCCTGAGCGCGGCGTCGGCGTCCCGGTCAGCCGGGCGGCCGCCCCTCGGACAAGAACAGCGCGAACACGGCCGGCTGGGAGCTGCGTAGCTCGAGGCGGCCGCCGTTGGCCTGTGCGAGATCACGCGCGAGGGCGAGCCCGAGCCCGCTGCCCTTGGTGCTGAACCGGCGCTCGAAGATGCGCGGCGCGATCGCCGGGTCGACCCCTTCCCCGCCGTCGGAGACCTCGATGACCACCGACGGGCCGCTTCGGCGAGCCATCACCTCCACCGTGCCACTCCCGTGGGCCAGGGCGTTCTCGAACAGGGTCGACATGATCTGGGACAAGGCGCTGCGGTGGGAGACGACGAACAGCCCGCGCTCCCCGCCGACCCGGACGCTGCGGCGGGCGTCCTCGAAGGCGGGCTGCCACTCGCGCTGCAGCGCGGCGATCACCGAGTCCAGCGAGATCGTCGGCAGGTGGCCGGACGGGGTATGCCGTGCGCGCTGGAGGAGGTCGTCGACCACCGTCGTCAATCGCTCCACCTGGGCGATCCCGACCGTCGCCTCCTCGCGAGCGAGTGCCAGATCGTCGGTGGTGGAGATCTCGTCCAGCCGCATCAACAGCGCCGTGAGAGGGGTGCGCAGCTGGTGGCTCGCGTCCGAGGCGAATTCTCGCTCCGAGGCGAGCGTGCGGGTCAGGTCGCCGGCGCGGCGTTCGAAAACTTGTGAGATGCGGTCGATCTCGTCGATGCCGGTGCGTATGGGCTGGAAGACCACGGGACCGTCACCCGATCGTTCGGCGCGTTCGGTCAGGTCCGTGATCGGCCCGGCGACCTTCTGCACCTCGTGCCGCAGCAGCCACCAACTCGCGCCGGCCGCGACGAGGCCCAGCCCGAGGGCCAGCAGGCGGTCGCGCCACCCCGGCAACAGCACCACCAGGGGCACGACGACCACCACCAGCGCGAGTGCCACCGGTCTGGCGGCGGCGCGCGCCAGTCGTCGCCTCAGGTGCTCACGCCCCGTGTTCTGGCTCAAAGCGGAATCCGACTCCCCGGACCGTCGTGATGAAACGCGGTTGTGCCGCATCGTCGCCGAGCTTGCGACGCAGCACCGACACGTGCATATCCAACGTCTTCGTCGAGCCGAGCCAGGCGGTCTCCCAGATCTCGCGCATCAGCTGCTCTCGGGACACGACCTTGCCGCGCTCGCGCATGAGGACGCGCAGCAGGTCGAACTCCTTGACGGTCAGCTGCAACTCCTCGTCACCGACGAACGCGCGCCGGGCGTCCGGGTCGAGTCGGATCAGCGGGCCGCTCTCCTCGGCCTCGTGCGGGGTCCGCCGCATCAGGGCACGGGTGCGCGCGAGCAGTTCGGCCAACCGGAACGGCTTGGTCACGTAGTCGTCGGCTCCGGCGTCGAGCCCGACGACGGTGTCCACCTCGTCGGCCCGGGCGGTGAGAATGAGCACCGGCATCGTCGACCCGCCGGACCGCAGTCGACGGCATACCTCCAGGCCGTCCATCTCGGGCAGTCCGAGGTCGAGAATCAGCAGATCCGGGCCCTCCTGGCCGCCGGCGAGCGCGGACGGGCCGTCCTCGTGCACGTCGACCTCGTAGCCCTCGCGTCGGAGCGCTCGGGCCAACGGTTCGGATATCGCCGGGTCGTCCTCGGCCAGTAACACGCGGGTCATGGTCGCGATGGTATCGGCCCGATCGCCGTGCACGGGCCGGGTGCGCCGGTGCGTCACCGCCTTCGGCCGGTCACCCGTCGACTCGTCGCAGCTGCCAGGGCTCGATCAGGCCGATGCCGCGCAGGTCGATCTCCTCGGTCGGTCGCGCGTCGACCGTCGCCAGGTCTTTCACCTCTGTGGCGACGATCGGGTCGACGAGCACGGTGTTGGGCTGGGCGATGGCCGTCAGGCGGCTGGCGCGGTTGACCGTGGTGCCGTAGATGTCCCCCAGCCGGGCGAGCACCCGGCCGGATGCCATCCCCACACGCATCTGCGGAATCACCTCGTCGTTCTCGGTCGCCTCCAGCAGGTCGAAGGCGATGTCGACCGCGCCCTCGGAGCTGGTGTGGGAGAACAACACCTCGTCCCCGACCGTCTTGACGACGGCTCCGCCGTGCAGGCTCACGATGTCGGAGGCCAGCGCCTCGAACCGCAGCACCAGTGCGGCCAGGTCGCGCTCGCTGAGTCGCCGCACCAGTCGGGTATAACTCACCAGGTCGGCGAACCCGACCGTGCGCACGACACCGATGTGCGTCTCCGGCTCGGAGTCGGCGACCATCCGGGAGATCGCGACGCCGACGTTGCGCCGGAAGACGTAGGTGACCAGCGGCTCGAGTCGGTCGATGAGCTCCACGGTGCGCTCCGCGGAGACCCGGGCAAGATTGTCGTCGACCTCGGCGATCCGCTCTCCGCTGACCATGTCGGTGACCAGTTGCAGCGACCACATGGCCATCCGGTCGGTGGACCGCCCGATTGCCCGGGCGAGGCCGAGCGCGGTCCGCTCGTCGAGCAGCCCGTCGTGGACGATCGAGACGACCCGTTCGAGCGCCTCGACGTCGGCGGGGCTGAAGACCACGTCCTCGTCGCGGGCGTTGGCGAACCCCAGGGCACGCCAGAAACGGCGGGCGTCGACCTGGGAGACCTTCGCGGCGGCGCCGACGTCCGCGCGGCGCAGGGTCCTCGGGAAACCCATGAGCCGCTCCTCCTGCCGGTCGACGAAGGCCGCGCGGTCGGTGGCGGACGAGCGCGAGGCATCGTCGGAGGAGCCGGCCGGCTCCTGCGACGGACGCACGTGGACGACGTCGCCGACGGCGTGGGGGACCCTGCCGTCGGAGGTCTCGAGCACCAGCCGGCCGAGTGGGTCGATGTCCACCGCCGTCCCACCGCGGCTGTCACCCTCCGCCCGCTCGATGCGCACCACCTGCCCGAGCGTCATGCAGTCGGCCCGATAGGAGTCGTCGAGCGTCGGGCCGTCCCACGAACGTTCGATCTCGGTCAGTTCCTCGAGGATCGCCAGGGTCAGTTCCTCACGGGTGACCCGTGCGCCGCACAGGTCGAGCGAGGTGGCGCGGTCCAGCGGGAGCTGGGCCCGGGTCTGGTGCACGTTCAGGCCGATCCCGGCCACCACCACCGGGTGGTCGCCGCCGGTGGCGCTGCACAGGATGCCGGCGACCTTGCGCCACGGGCCGTCGGGTGTCTCGCGGGCGAGCACGTCGTTGGGCCATTTGAGCGTGACCGGCACCGCGCAGAGGGCCCGCACGGCCGACACGACGGCCCGCCCCACCAGCAGGGGGACCCACCCCCATCGCGTCGGGTCGGCCGGCAACGGCAGCACGACCGACAGTGCCACCCCGAGGCCGGCGGGCACCTCCCAGGCGCGGTCTCTGCGACCGCGCGCGGCGGTCTGATGGTCGGCGAGGATCACCCGCCACGGGCGCGGGTCACGCAACAGCTCGGCATTCGTCGAGTCCACCTGCTCGACGACCGTCGTGTCGTGCCACGTCGTGGAGGCCAGCCGGCGCCGCAGCAACTCACCGTCGAGAGCGTGATTCACGACACCCAGGCTAGAGTCCGGCGCCGAGACGTCACGCAGCACCACCGAGTGGTGCCGCAGAACCACCGAGACGTCACTCGGAGCACCCCGGCGACGGCACTCGTGGCGCGAGCGGCCGGTCCGGTACGTTCGGCGGTGTGACTGAAGACACGAGAACACCCACGGCGATCGATGCCGTCGCCGATGCACACCACGACAGGACGGTGACGCTCAGCCCGATCACCGCCACCTACCTCGGTATCCCCGGGCACGACGGCGAACTCGACGACTTCTCCCCCGCCGGCCTGGCGGCCGAGGCGGACCTCGCGCGCGAGACCCTCGCCGCGCTGGACGGCGCGACACCGGCCGACGACATCGACAAGGTGACCGTCGCCGCGATGCGCGAACGCCTCGGTCTCCAGGTCGAGATGCACGAGGCGGGCCTGGACGCCATGACGCTCAACGTGATCGCCTCCCCGCTGCAGGAGATCCGCGACATCCTCGACCTGATGCCCACCGAGACCGACGAGCAGGTGGCCACCGTCGGCGAACGGTTGCGCGCGATGCCCGCCGCCCTGCAGGGATGGCGCGCATCCCTGCAGTCCGCGGCGGCACAGGGCCGCGTCGCGGCGCGCCGGCAGGTCGAGGCCTGCATCCGGCAAACCCGCGACCACACCGCCGAGGGCGGCTACTTCGCCACGCTCGCCGGGCAGCACCCGACCCTCGCGGACGCGGCCCGGACCGCCGCCACGGCCTACGAGGAGACCGGGCGGTGGCTGCAGGAGAGCCTGCTGGAGCAGGCGCCGGAGTCCGATGCGTGCGGACGCGACGTCTATCCGCTGTATTCGCGCGAGTTCCTCGGGGCAAGCGTCGACCTGGAGGAGACCTACGCGTGGGGACAGGCCGAGCTGGCACGCATCACCGCCGAACAGCAGCGGGTGGCCGACCAGATCCTGCCCGGCGGCGGCGTCAAGGACGCCATGAGGCGCCTGGAGCAGGATCCGGCCTATCAACTGCACGGCACCGACGCGCTGCAGGCCTGGATGCAGGAGAAGGCGGACGAGGCGATCGACGCGCTCGCCGGCACCCACTTCGACATCCCGGCCCCGGTGCGCACCATCGAGTGCATGATCGCGCCGACCCAGTCCGGCGGGATCTACTACACCGGACCCAGCGAGGACTTCTCCCGTCCGGGCCGCATGTGGTGGTCGGTGCCCAAGGGCGTGGAGCAGTTCGGCACCTGGCGTGAGTTGACCACCGTCTACCACGAGGGCGTGCCCGGGCACCATCTGCAGGTCGGCCAGACCATGTATCGCTCCGGCCTGCTCAACGCGTGGCGGCGGATGGACGCGTGGACCTCCGGTCACGGCGAGGGCTGGGCGCTGTATGCCGAGCGGCTCATGGACGAGCTCGGGTTCCAGTCCGATCCCGGCAACCGGCTCGGCATGCTGGACGGGCAGTCGCTGCGGGCCGCCCGCGTCGTCCTCGACATCGGCGTGCACTGCGGCTTCGAGGCGCCGGCCGAGGTGGGCGGCGGGTCGTGGACCTACGAGAAGGCGTGGGAGTTCCTCAACAACCACTGCGACATGGCGGAGGGATTCTTGCGGTTCGAGTTGGATCGCTACCTCGGCTGGCCCGGCCAGGCCCCGGCCTACAAGGTCGGCGAGCGCATCTGGATGCAGTTGCGCCAGGACGCCGAGCAGGCGGCGGGCGCGAGCTTCGATCTGAAGGCGTTCCACCGCCGCGCCCTCGACATCGGCGGCGTCGGGCTCGACACCCTCAAGGAGGCCGTCCTCGGCACGCTCTGAACTCGCCGACCAGGCACATTCGCCCGAGACGGGCGGGTATGCATGCCTGTTTCGGCGGAATGTGCCTGTCAGGCCCCGCGGGCGAGGGAGAGGAACTCCCCGCGGGCCGTCGGGTCGGTGCGCAGTGCGCCGACCAGCGCCGAGGTCACGGTCGTCGAGCCGGTGGCCTGCACGCCGCGCAACGTCATACAGGAGTGTTCGGCCTCGATCAGCACCCCGACCCCAGCCGGGTTCAGGTGCTCCTGCAGCCAGTCGGCGATCTGTTGCGTCAGGCGCTCCTGGACCTGGGGACGGCAGGCGAAGTGCTCGACGACGCGGGCGAGCTTGGACAGCCCGATGATGCGCTCCCCCGGCAGATAGCCGACGTGGGCGATCCCGGTGAACGGCAGCAGGTGGTGCTCGCAGACCGATCGCATCGGAATCGAGCGAGCGAGCACGAGTTGGTCGTATCCCTCGTCGTTGCGGAAGGTCGTCGGCGTGAATTCGCGGGCGCGCAGCATCTCGCCGTAGGCGTGCGCCATCCGGTGCGGCGTGCGCCGCAGGTCGGGGTCATCGATGTCCACGCCGAGCGCGCGCAGGAAGTCGGCCGCCGCCGCCTCGGCCCGGTCGAGGTCGACCTCCGAGGGGCTGACCAGGTGCAGCGGCGTGCTCGTGTCGGGGACGATCGCGGACATCACGGATCCTTGCTGTCGAAGCGAATGGACACTGCCGAGAATCCCGCAGCGTCCCCTATTTGTCAACTTCGATTAGTGATAGAGTGTCGGTATGTCGAGCGATGATCTGACCGAGCTGAGCAGCCTCGCGGACCCCCTGCGCCGGTCGCTCTACGAGTTCGTCTGCGCGCAGCACCGGCCGGTCACCCGCGAGGAGGCCGCGACCTCGGTCGGCGCCGCCCGCGGACTGGTCGCCTACCACCTGGACAAGCTCACCGACGCCGGACTGCTCGACGCCGACTACGCCCGCCCGGAGGGCCGCGGTGGCCCCGGCGCCGGCCGACCGGCCAAACGGTACGTGCGCGCCGCTCGCGAGTTGCACGTCAGCGTGCCCGCGCGCAGCTACCTGCTCATGGCCCAGGTGCTCGCCGGGGCCATCGAGGCCGACCCGAGCGGGGAGGCGCGCCAGCGGGCCGGTGAGGTGGCACGCGCCTGCGGTCACGGCGTGGGAGTGGGCCGCGACGTCATGGATGACCTGCGCGAGTGCGGCTACGAGCCGCAGCAGGACGCCGACGGCACCACCTCGATGCGCAACTGCCCGTTCCACCAGTTGATGCAGACACACACCACCTTGGTGTGCGGGCTCAATCTCGACCTGATCGACGGGGTGCTGCAGGCCCACGACGATCCGCGCCGGGCGCGGCTGGAGCCGGCCGAAGGGCGCTGCTGCGTCCTCATCGATCCGGCCGACTGACGCACGGACGCTCCGCCGGACCCTCACGCACCGGGCCCGGCGATCTGCAAGGATCACCGCATGGATGATGCGGGCTGGATCGTCGCGATCGGTGCGACCGTCCTGATCGTCACCCTGGCCGGCAAACGCCTCGGGATCGCCGCGCCCCTGGCCCTCGTCGTGGTCGGTCTCGTCGCCTCGTTCGTGCCCGGGATCCCGCAGGTGGTCCTCTCCCCCGATCTCGTCCTGGTCGGGCTGCTCCCGCCGCTGCTGTATGCCGCGGCGATCCAGGCCTCGCTCGTGGACTTCCAGAACTTCAAGATCCCCATCCTCATGCTGTCGGTCGGTCTGGTGGTCTTCACCGCGATCGGGGTCGGCCTGGTCGCGTGGTGGCTGCTGCCGGTGCCGTTCGCGGCCGCCATCGCCCTGGGCTCCGTGGTCGGCCCGCCGGATGCGGTCGCGGCAACCGCGATCGGCCGGCGCATCGGCCTGCCGAGGCCGGTCGTCACCCTGTTGGAGGGCGAGTCGCTGATCAACGACGCGACCGCGATCGTGCTGCTGCGCACGTCCGCCGCGGCGATCGTCGGAGCGGTGTCGTTCGCCGACGTCGCCGGCGGGTTCGCGCTCTCGGCGGTGGGCGGCCTGGTCGTCGGCGTCGTCGTCGCACGGGTGGTCGGTTTCGTGCGCCGCCGCGTCACCGAGGCGGTGCCGAGCACGGCGCTGAGTTTCCTCACGCCCTACCTCGCCTACCTGCCGGCCGAGGGGATCCACGCCTCCGGGGTGCTCGCCGTCGTCGTCGCGGGCCTGCTGCTGGCCCACCGCTCCCCGGTCGAGCAGACGGCGACGACTCGGTTGGGCCAGCGCACCAACTGGGCGACGATCCAGTATCTGCTGGAAAACGTCGTCTTCCTGCTGATCGGGCTGCAGGTGCGCAGCGTGATCCAGCACGCGCACGACGCGTCGATCTCGTGGGGCCAGATCGTGCTCGGATGCGCCGCGGTGTTCGTCGCCACCGTCCTGCTGCGGCCCATCTGGATCCTCAGCTACCGCACCGTGCTGCGGGTGCGAGGCCTCAACCCCAGCGGGCTGTCCGGCCGCGACGCCGCGGTGTTGTCGTATGCCGGGATGCGCGGCGTGGTCACGCTGGCCGCGGCCTTTGCGCTGCCGCCGGAGACACCCCACCGCGGCGCACTGGTGCTCGCGGCCCTGGTCGTCGTGGCCGGGACACTGCTGGTGCAAGGCTCGACCCTTCCGTGGTTCGCCCGCCTGGTCGGCGCGCGAGGGCCGGACCCGATGGAGGACGCCCTGCAGGAGGCCCAGGTCATGCGGTCGGCCTCGCTCGCCGGACTGCGGTTCCTGGAGGCCGCCCGGCGGGACGACACCCATCCGGTGGACGATCGGGTCGCGGACGAGTTGCGCCGGCGGTCCGAACGACGGGTCGACGGCGTGTGGGAACAGCTCGGCGGATCGGGCCGCGACGCCCCGCCGACGCCGAGCGAGGTCTACAGCGGTGCGCGGCTGCGCATGCTGCAGGCCGAGCGCGAGGAGGTCTTGCGCATCCGCGACCAGGGCCACGTCGACCACGTCGTGCTGCAGCACGTGATCGCCGCCTTGGACATCGAGGAGTCGATGCTCGACCGCGCGGCCGACCGCATCGAGACGCTCCGCGGCGCCGAACTGCGCACACCGGCGTCGGTGGCCGGAGAGTGCCCGGACCTCGCGGAGGCGAGCGAGCACGCCCTGCCAGAGCCCCAGAGCCTGATCTGCGAGGAGTGCGTCACCGAGGGCACCGAACCGGTCCACCTGCGGATCTGTCTGTCCTGTGGGCACGTCGGCTGCTGCGACTCGTCGATCGGGCGCCATGCGACACAGCACCACAAGAAGACCGGTCATCCCGTCGTGCAGTCGTTCGAGGAGGGCGAGCTGTGGCGGTGGTGTTATCGCCACCAGTTGCTCGGATAGCCGGCCAGGTAGGCTCGCCGGGTGCGATTCATCCTGGCCTCGTCCTCCCCCGCCCGCCTGACCACCCTGCGCAGCGCGGGCGTCGACCCGGAGGTGATCGTCTCGCACGTCGACGAACCCGCGGTCATCGCCGCCGCGGAGCACGAGCACGGCGCCCTCGAGCCGGTGGACGTCCCGTTGCTGCTCGCGCGGGCGAAGTGCGAAACAGTGGCGCGCGACGCCGACGACGCCCTGGTGCTGGGGTGCGATTCGGTGCTGGAGTTCGAGGGCACCGTCCACGGCAAGCCCGGGACGCCCGAGGTCGCCGCCGAGCGCTGGCGGCGCCTGCGCGGTCACGCGGGCACACTGCATACCGGCCATTGGGTGATCGACGAGCGTGACAACGGCACCGGGGCGACGTTCGGGACGGTCGCCTCGACGCGGGTCGAGTTCGCCGACATCGATGACTCCGAGATCGACGCGTATGTCGCGACCGGCGAACCGCTCCACGTCGCAGGGGCGTTCACGATCGACGGCCTCGGCGGGCCCTACGTCACCCGCATCGAGGGCGACCATCACAATGTGGTGGGTCTCAGCCTGCCGGTGGTGCGCGAGATGCTCGCCGAGATCGGTGTCGCCTGGCACGAGCTGCGCACGACACTCGACCGGTAGCGCCCGAGTGGTCACGAACGCACGGTCACGCCCGCGGGGCACCGTGCGTTCGTGACCAGTGGCCGATGACATCATCGCAACAGTCGCTCCAGGCGCGCACGGAGCCGCCCGCGCCCCGGGCCGAAGTCGCGCTTGGTCATCACGACGACGGTGAAGCCGGCGTCTTCCAGGATGCCGGTGCGTCCGAGGTCCTGTCGCCAACTCGCAGCGTGCACCTCGCCGTAGTATTCACCGACGACCCGTCGCTCACGCCACAGGTAGTCGGCGGTGGCCAGCCATCCCGTCTCGTCGTGCAGATCGATGTTGAGCTCCGGCTCCGGCAGGCCCCAGTCGCGGAACACCAACCGTCCCCTGGTCTCCTGCGGGGAGCCACTCCCGACACGCACCAGCTCCAGCGCCGCCCGAGCGCGTGCCACCCCGCGTCGTCCGCCGCCGGCGGCGACGGCATCCGTGAGCGAGTCCACGGATGCCTCCCTGGCCGCGATCGCGTCGCCGAGGATGACCACGTCGACCAAGGCGATCAGCCCGGCCAGGTCGAGCCAGATGGCTGCCGGCGCCACGACGGGAAGACCACTGGAGTGCCGGACGATCGGCCGCCTCGCACGGTGACAGTGCACCCCCGGTCGCCGTATGCGGTTCGCCCCCGGAGGAAGCGTGACGTGCAGATCCGTATCGGTGCGGTAGGGCGTGGGCAGGCGATACAGGTCGGCTCCGGTCCAGTGGCTGAATGCGCTCCCCGGTGGCAGCATCGCAGGAGCGTGGCACACGACACCACATCGCGAGTCGAGTTATCCACACCCGAGCGTCGGAGCGGCGGGTCGATCGAGCGAGTGGTCACGGAGACATGGTCCGGGCAGGGACACACCGTGCGTTCGTGACCAGTCGGCATACCTGCCGGCAGGCCCGGTCGACGGCACCGCTCAGACCGGCGGGATGGCCCGACGGCGCTCGCTGAAGTGACGGTCGCGGCGGGCGGCATAGCGCATACGATGCAGCAGCTCCCGTCGCAGGTCGGCCGATTCGACGATTCCGTCGATGACCAGATCGGATCCGAGCCGCTCGAGGTCGACGTCTTCGAGATATTCGTCGCGCTTGGCCTGGACGAAGGTCTCCCGCTCGGTCTCGTCCTCGATCGCCGCGATCTTGTTGGCGTAGACGGCGTTGACGGCGGCCTCGGGGCCCATCACGGCGATCCGTGCGTTCGGCAGGGCGAGCGTGGCGTCGGGGCCGAAGCCCGGCCCGCCCATGGCATACAGTCCGGCACCGTAGGCCTTGCGCACCACGATGCAGAACTGCGGCACCGTGGCCTCCGACACCGCGGAGACGAGTTTGGCGCCGTGCCGGATGATCCCGCCTCGCTCGACCTCGGAGCCGATCATGAATCCGGGCACGTCGGCCAGATAGATCAACGGGATCGAGTAGGCGTCGCACATCCAGATGAAGCGCGCGGCCTTGTCGGCGCTG
>CAZMLG010000075.1:0-14501 GCA_964566985.1 uncultured Intrasporangiaceae bacterium | reverse complement strand
GTGCGCACCGGATACGCCGGTGTCCCGGATCGCTCGGGAGAAGCGCTGAGGTCGGCGGACGAGGGGAGCTTCCTCGGGGACGTGATCGACCACGTGCGTGACCACGGTCGACGATTGGTGCGCGACTTCGTCGGCACCTTCTCCGATCAGGAGACCGTCGGCCTGACCACCTTTCGGGACTGGGCCCTCGGCTCGGACGACGACTCGTTCGCTCCCACCATCTATCGGGCCGTGCTCGATCACCAGCGCGAGGTCGAGGACCTGCAGCGACGGCGCAAGCAGGTCGTCGACGCGATCCCGGACCTGCGAGAGCGCGCGAACCTGCCTGCGGCGAGCGACGACGACAAGGCCGCCTGGCACGCCGCGCGCGGCACGCAGAAGCTGCTCAAGAAGCTCTTGTCCGACCTCAACCAGGCGACGTGGATCAGTGGCCTCGAGATGCGCGGGTTGCTGCCCAACTACTCCCTGCTTGACGACACCGTCGAGCTCGACGCTCACGTCACGTGGGTCGACCCGGAGACCGAGAAGTTCAACAGCGACCCTCTGGTCGTCGACCGCGGATCCTCTCGGGCCCTCACCGAGCTCGCACCGGGCACCCACTTCTATACGCACGGCCTGGAGCTGCGGGTCGACGGCATCGAGATCGACCAGGACCAGACGGAACTGCGCACGCATGTGGTGTGCGACGCGTGCGGTCATCTGGCGACGATGGAGACGCCGTCGGACCCGTCACCCTCGGTCTGTCCTCGTTGCGGCAGCACCGGCATCGCCGATACGGGCCAGCGGTTCGAGGCCGTCCGGCTCAAACGGGTCTTCTCCGAGGTGCGCCGGGACGACGCGAAGATCACCGACAGCGACGACCTGCGGCGGTCCACCCGCTTCGAGGTGTTGACGGCCGTCGACTTCGATCCCTCACGACTCGTCACCCAATGGTCCGTCGAGCACATCGGACTCGGGGTCGCGCACTATCGGATGCTGCCGGTGCGCTGGTTCAACCTCGGGCAAGTGTCCGGGTCGTCCAGTCCTCGCGTGATGGCAGGTCGAGAGCTGACCGCTCCGCTCTTTCGGGTGTGCGAGGCCTGCGGCAAGCTCGATCTCGAGGCCGGCACCAACTCGGCCCGCGAGCACCGCGCCTGGTGTCCGCACCGCAGCTCGATCCAAGAGCACACTCGCGAGCTCGCCCTCGGACGAGAGCTGGTCACCCAGGCCGTCGCGATCAGCCTGCCGCCAAGTGTCACCGGCGACCGGTATGCGGTGCCGAGCCTCCAAGCCGCCCTGCTCCTCGGGCTGCGCGAGACCATGGGCGGTTCACCCGACCACCTTCGCATCGAGACCGTGCCGCACCCGTTGGGTACGGCCGACGGGCAGGTGCGCGAGGCGTTGCTGCTGCACGACACGGTCCCCGGCGGCACGGGATACCTCACCGACCTCGCGTCCCCGGTGCGCCTCTGGGCCGTATTGCTGCGCGCCGCGCAGACGCTGGAGGACTGCGAGTGCCAGTTCGAGGACCGCTCCGCCTGTCACCGGTGCCTGCTGCCGTTCACGCGGGACACCTCCGTGGTCACCCGGGTCGACGCACTGCGCGCATTGCGCGTCCTGCTGGACCCCGACGAGGAGGAGCTCGTCGCCGCGCTCGACCCGGACGTGCCGACCTGGACCGTCCGCGATCAGCCGGTCGACCCCGGGTGGGGGGAGTCACCGCTGGAGCAGAAGTTCCGCAGCACGTTCGCAGAGCGTCTTGCCAAGGTCACGACGGTGCAGGAGTCCACCGGCTCCGGCGGAGTCGAGCTGCGCATCGCCGGCGCGGAGCACCGCACCTGGCGCCTGCAGCCGCAGGTGCAGATGCACGGGACCCGAGCCGACTTCGTGCTGACGGCCGGCGGCGCCGAGAGGTATGCGATCTACACCGACGGGCACGCCTACCACGCCATCGAGGCGAACAACCGACTCGCCGACGACGCGGCAAAGCGGGAGGTGCTGCGTGACCACGGAATCCGCGTGATCTCGGTGCCGTGGAGCGATCTCGATGGCCCGACGAGCCCCGACTGGCTCGACCCGCAGGTGATCGCGGGCCTGATGAAGAGCTCACAGGGCGCCGGCATCTCCCAGGGCGCCGTCGCCGAGATCGGCGGTGGATCACTCGCTCTGCTGGAGGGCATCGTGACCGAACCCTCCGCCACGCCGCGACGGACGCTCGCCGACAACCTCGCGCTCCTGCTCGCCAAGCGCCCCGAGGCCTCGATGGGACGAATCGCGTCGGACGAGCACCTGCCGGCGATCGCCGCCGGGCTGCTCGACGGGTCGCCACGCGACCGGCCCGTCACCGGCGACTACCTGATCACCTGGCAGGTGCCACACCTGGTCTTCGCCGGCCGCATGCAAGGTACGTCTGCCGTGCAGGGCGCGCTGGTGCTGGACGACCGGGACGAGGCGTTGGCATCCGATATGCACGCCGACGCCTGGCGCGAGTGGCTACGCCTGTCGAATGTGCTCGCCTGCAGCGGCATCGACGCCGACATCACCGTGCGTTCCCTCGTGGACACCGAGAGCGCAGCGGCCCCGGCCGGGCACGCGGAACAGGCCGTGCTGACCGGGGCGTGGACGGGCGCGAATCTCGACGGACTCGAGTCGCCGGTGCTCGATCTCGTGCCGGCCCTGTCCGAGGTCGGCATCGAGCGGGCACAGGTGCTCGACGAGGTCGGTGACGGCATCATGGTCGATCTCTCCTGGAAGGAGCAGAAGGTCGCCGTCCTCGACCCCGGCATGCCCGATGACGACCTCGATGCTCTGACAGGTGCCGGATGGATCGTCATCCGGGCGGATGGCTCGACGGAAGACCTCGTGAACGAGATACGTGCGGCGCTGGCCACCACGAAGAAGGGATGACATGCCGGTCCTCATCTGGAGCAAGGTCAAGGACGACCTCGACGCGTCGGTGAAGAAGAAGGCCTACGCCTTCCTGGAGAAGCTTCAAGAAGACGACACCCGACCCGGCCTGCACGTCGAACCGATCAAGGGATCGGCGGACTCGAGAGTCCGCACCGGACGGGTCGACGACGGATATCGCTGCGTCCTCTTCAAGATCGTCGGCAGCGGCGACCCGGTGTATGTCGTACACGGCATCTGGCCACACGACAAGGCCAACAAGATCGCGGAATCCGTGCAACTGTCGATGAACCCGATCACGGGTGTCCCAGAGGTCAAGAACGTGCTCCGCAAGGTCGAGAAGGCCGCGGCGACTCCGCCCGGGGCGGCTGCCGCCGAGCGGGTTGCGCCGACGCCGTCCGAGCCGGTGGTCTCCGGTGGGGACACCGTCTCGGCCGCTCCCGCCGAGGAGCCAGAACTCGCGGTCGAGGCGCCCGCGTGGCGCGACGGGTTGACCGCCGAGCAGCTCTACGAACAGCTCGGGATCGCGACGGAGCTTTCCGAGACCGCCCTGGCGGCACCCTCGGTCGAGCGGTTGCTGGAGGTCGTCGCCGTGGCTCCCGTGCAGTGGCAGGGTGAGGCGCTGCTCGAACTCGCGACGGGCAAGACGTTGGGCGAGGTGCGCACGGCATACCGACTGGACGAGCACGTCGACCTGGGCCACGGCAGTGAGGACGAGCAGCTGCTGAAGAGTCTGCAACATCCCGCCGCACAGGCGTCGTTCCACTGGATCGACGACAACACCGAGTTGCGCCGCATCGTCGAGGCCGGTGACCTCGTCGCCTGGCGGATCTTCTTGCACCCCGAGCAGCGTCGGTATGTGGAGGGCGACTGGAAGGGCCCCTTCCGGGTCTCGGGAGGTGCAGGCACCGGTAAGACCGTTGTCGCCCTGCACCGCGCGCGACGTCTCGCGGCCGCCGAGCCGGATGCTCGGACGCTCCTGACGACCTTCACGCGCAATCTCGCGGATGATCTGGCGGTCGGGCTCAATCGGCTGGACGACAGGATCGCGCTCGCGCGCCACCTGGACGAGTCGGGCGTGCAGGTCAAGGGGGTCGACCAGGTCGTGCGGGCCGTGCTGCAGAAGGCCGGTGCTGATGCCGACGAGGCATCGGCACATGTTCTCGGCGAGAGTCGAACCGCTGTCACCGGCGTGACCAAGAGCTCGGTGTGGAAGGAGGCCATCGCCGACGCGCAGGTCGACCTGCCGTCAGAGCTCGCGACACCGGCCTTCTTCGAGGCGGAGTACGGGCTGATCGTGCTGCCGAAGCGGATCACGACTCCCACGGCATACATCCGAGTCCGCCGCGCCGGACGAGGAGTGGCGCTCGACCGGACCAAGCGGCTGCAGGTGTGGAAGGTGATCGAGCGGTATCGGGCCATCAGCCGCGCGAACGACACCACCGACTTCCAGGAGAAGGCAGAGATCGCCGCCGCCTGGCTCGAGCTGAACGATCGTCACTTCTTCGACCATGTGCTGGTGGACGAGGCGCAGGACCTCAACCCGTCACAGTTGCGGTTCCTGCGTGCTCTCGTGAGGCCGGGCGACAACGATCTGTTCATCTGCGAGGACTCGCACCAGCGCATCTACGGGCAGAAGATCGTGCTGTCGCACGTCGGCATCGAGATTCGCGGTCGGTCCCGCAGACTCACCCTCAACTACCGCACCACCGCGCAGAACCTCGAGTGGGCTCGACACATTCTCTCCGGGGGCGACTTCACGGACCTCGAAGGTGAGCAGGAGGAGCACACATACCACTCGGCCAGGACGGGGCCAAAGCCGATATTGCACCCCGCACAGTCGATGAGCGAGGAGCTGGACAAGGCCGCCGAGCTGATCCGATCCTGGCTGCCCGACGCCTCCGACCCTTCGGATCGAGCTCCGGCGCCGGAGGCGATCGCTGTGCTCGTGCGTGACAGGTACCGACGACAGACCGTCGTCAGTGGCCTGGCAGACCGTGGTGTGGATGTCCGATCGGTCGATCAGGAGAACGCCAAACCCGGGAAGCCGTTGGTGATGACGATGCATCGGGCCAAAGGTTTGGAATTCACGCACGTGTTGCTCTTCGGCGTGCACGAGGGGTCGGTGCCACACTCACTCAAGGACTACAAGTCCAGCGACCAGGACTTCGCCGACGCGATGTTGCGCGAGCGGTCATTGCTCTACGTCGCGGCCACCCGCGCCCGCGATGTGCTGGCGGTCAGCTGGTCGGGAGAGAAATCGTCACTTCTCAGAGAGGAACGCGCGTGACTGCGCTCGACTTCGACACCACCTATGACGTGCGCACCGACGCCGGTGGCAAGGACCCGGACACGTTCAGCCCGACCCTGCACCGTTACCACAAGATGTTGTGGACCAAGCCGTTGCCGAACGGGACGCGGTTCGACCTGGGCAGTAGTAACGACGGAAAGTACCTGATCCATCGAGGCGGAGCCGAGGAGCTCTGGCTCGCCAGCGACAGTGTTGTGGCCACCTACAGTCGATACGGCGCGACGCAGCAGTTGATCGCAGAGGTCGGCACGCAGCCCGTCGAGGAGTTCCTCGCGCTCGGCTACACGATCGGCGGGTTCGTCCTGTGGCCCGCGGGCCGCATCGACGGGAAGATGACCATCAACGGAGCGCGTGGCTTCTATCGCAAGATCTCCGATCGGTTCGACCTGACTCTGGAGTGCGTTCGTCGCCACTACGCCGGCGAGACCAGCCCCTTGTCGGAGGTCTTCGACAGGTATGCACACTTCTTCGCACTCTTCGACGACTTCGCCGGATATGTGGACTTCTGGCTGTTGCAGGACGCGGTCACGCAGAGCGGCGAGGTCCGATTTTGCACGGAGTTCGATGACTTCCGCAGGCCGGCCATTCCGAAGACGGTCGCCGAGTACGAGCAGTATCGGGCCGCATGCATGGAGTTCCTGCACGCGAGGAATGCGCGGATGAGGGAGTGGGTGGCGTCCTCGGTGTGAGGGCCGTGTCACTGCTTCGCGATTCGGCTGACAGCTCGATGATGTCATGCGAGGCTGGAGCTCGTGATCACCAAGTCCGACCTACCCGAACTCGTCCTTGATGCCATCAAGGGCATAGGTGGATCGGGCACTGTCGTCGAGGTCAGCCGAGAGATATGGCGACGACACGAGTCCGAGCTTCGCGCCAGTGGAGATCTCTTCTATACGTGGCAGTACGACACACGGTGGGCCGCTCAGAAGCTGCGTAACTCCGGGAGACTGGCGCCGACGGGACGTGGTGCGTCGTCCAGGTGGTCTGTGATCTGAGGTTCTCAACCCTCCGATCGCCAAGGGCGCGCTGGATCTCGTAGCCTGGCAAGAGCACTACGGGAGAGGATTCGAATGAAATCAGATATGACTTCGACCAAACGGTTGGACCCAGCTGCTGAAGGATCGTTCGCGGAGATCTTCGATGACGTGAGGAAGGGGCTGTCGGATGCCATAGATCTGGTTCTCATTCACAACGAGAGGCCCGTTCGGGGGAACCAGCCCCGTGCGACTCTCAATCCTTTGACTCTTTTATTGAGCGTCGCTGCCTGGGAGCGCTTCATTGCTGATACGAGCTATCTCGCAGCTCAAGGGTCGCTCGAGGCCGTTGGCCACGTCCGCTCCGCAGGCGGCGGTGCCTACCTCAACGGGAACGGATCAGGGGGTGCGGCAGCGAGGGCGCTCGGAGCGCTGACCGATGGTGCACTGCCGTCCGGCTTTCGCGTGCGAGTATTCGAATCGTGGGTGGGCAAGGACCCTCGATCTCCTCGGATCGTCACCGGCGAGGAACTCGGCGTATACGTCGACGACGCGATTCGACACCGAAACGGTGTCGCTCACCGAGCACTTCCACGTGCCGCTGAACGCGCGGTGTTTACGTCGGATGCAAGAAAGCACACGGTACAAGCGGGCTGGGCACGTGCTGTCGTGGCCATGTTCGTGCAGGCTATCGACCAGGCTTCTCAGTTCATTGGGGAATCAGCGGGATTTCAGCGGTCCTACCGCCTGCCTAGTGCATGGTTCGAGCCTGAGCCCGCGTCGCTTCGCGGTGTGGAACAGCCTGGGGCCCTGTGGGGTGGTTACGACCTGATTCGCTAGGGGAATATTCCGCTCGCTGTCGATGTCGTGATGCAGCTGGCGGGCGCCGTCAGTCCGAGGTCACGGCAACCTGCAATCGGAGAGACGACAGGTAGCAGATCACGGGCCGCGCTACCCGGAGCATGAGGCGTTCCGCGCTACCGCCCGGGGGAGCCACAAGCACGTCCGTCCGGACGGGCAGCGCTGGGAGTAGGGCAGAGATCGCCGGCCGGGAGATGCTGATCAGTGTCGCTGCGGGTTATGGCCTGGAGGGGACCCTGGGGCAGGGGTGGCCGAACCCGGGCCGGGTATGGCGTGTCCGCCAGCGGTCGATCAGCCACAGTTCGACGAGTTCGGCCGGGGCCGATGCTTGGTGTGCCCACGAATTTAGAACGTCTACGTAGCGCCTATACCTTCGGTAGGTGAAGTCGTTGACCCCGGTCGTCTCGAGCCAGCCTTCGTGGATGAGTTGGGCGACGCCCTGCTTGTCGATGAGCTGTGCGCGAGAAGATGGCGACAGATCGGTCGCCCAACTGAACGCAGCCGACAGCACCACACCGGCGCCGGGGATATCAGGCCACTCATCCAGCCCCACGGCGTGCTCGCGGAGGAGTTGCAGTCTGTCGGCGGCGCAATCGAACCGGTGGCGAGGATCAGATGTGGGATGGCTCGTCATCGGGAAGCGACGGGTGACGCTGCGGTCGGGATGGCCTTGGAGCCACGCTGCACAGAGATACAGGAGACCGAGGTCCGAGGACCCGGCGACGAAGAGTCTGCTCTCGGGACGGAGATCCCCGCGCTTGATGATGGCTTCCCCCGTGCTGACGATGCGGTCGTCCAGGGTGCGGCCGAGCAGCCTGACGGGGGTGTCGTATTTGTCGAGCCGGAGATTCCACCAGTCCAGGTCGACCTGCACGCCGTCCTCGAACACCGTGAGCTGGCGTTCGAGTGAGTCGGCGCGCTCGTGGCACCAGCGTGCGCAGTCGGCGGGCACCTTCAGTTCGTCGGGGTCTATCGAGGTCATGTCGGTGAGGGTGGCACCGACCACCGACAACGTGGCGTGGCCGGCGCGTCGGGCGCGTTCGGAGGCCCGGGTGCTGCGCCGCTGCCCGGTGTCTCGTCAGGCTGCGCGGCCATGGGGTCCGATCGGTGCATGAGGCCATGGCGGTGACTTCGACGGGCGACCCTCTGGTGGTGACGTTGCCACGCTGCCGGGGCATCCCCGGAGACGGTCGCCAGCAGTTGTCCTGGGTGTATGTAGAAGGTTTGCGGATTCGAGTTGTGCGGACCCCATCCCGTGCGCCCACTGACGAGCACATACGTTCCGTCCGCGCCGCGCCACCGCCAGAACCAGGAGTCTTGGATCCGATTCGTTCCGCACCAGCAGATGTAGGCCTTCGACCCCCTTCTCGCAGGCTGATACGTCCTGACGATCCGGGCCAGCCATGGTCCATAGGTGCCTGTGCGCGAGAGCATCCATTCCCACCGAGCCGCCAAGGCCGCGTCGCGCCGCAGCTGTCGGTGATGGGCGAACCACGCGATGGCGACGAGGATTGCGCAGGTGGAGAGGATGGTGCCGCTCTCCCACAGGAAATGGCTGCTCGAGGTCGCGGCGCGATCAAGGGCGGGCATGGCGTTCATGTTGTCGACTACACCATCGAGGTCGGACACACCCTGGGATCGGAGGGATATGTGTGGAAAACCCCGAGGCCAGCGGCCAGCCGTCGTGATCCCTTGTGGATATACACGCGCGGACAGAGCCGACGACAAGCCTATGCGGCCGGTACTTACCTCACTGCTCCAGGAAGTGCAGCACCTGACCGGTGAACTCCTCAGCATGCTCGATCTGCAGCCAGTGGCCGCACTGGTTGATCAGGTGCAGGCGCGAGTTGGGGATGAGCGACGTCAGCTTCAGCGAGTGCTCGAAGTGCACGACCCGATCGTCACGCCCGTGGAAGAGCAGGACCGGCACCGCGATCTCGCGCAGGCGGGCGTGGTCGAGCTCGACCACGGGCTTCTTGCCGGTGCCCTCGATGAAGTTGCGGGCGTGCTCGGGCCGTGCCAGGACCATGTCGGTGCGCGACTGGATGAGCTCGTCGGTCGCGAATGCCGAGTCGAAGGTCATCACGTCGACCAGTTCCTTGAGTGTCGCGAAGGACGGCTGACGGTAGCCCTTCTGCAGGATCTTCAAGCCTTCCGTGAACCCGGCCGGTCCCATCAGGGTCGGGGCTCCGGAGGAGGAGCCCATGGTGATCAAGCGGTGGACGCGCTCCGGGTGTTCGTATCCGAATCGCAGGGTCGTCCCGCCGCCCATGGAGTTGCCGATCAGTGTGGCCTGGTCGATCTCGAGTGCGTCGAGCAGGTCCAGCAGCGCGGTGGAGTGGTCACGCTCCTGCCAGGTGACCGGGTCCGACTCTCCCCACCCGGGCATGTCGACGGCGAGGACGCGGTAGTGCTTCGCCAAGGCGGGAATGTTGGGGGCGAAGTTCGTCCAGCCGGTCGCGCCCGGCCCGGATCCGTGCAGCAGCACGATGGTCTCGCCGTGCTGCGTGCCGGCCTCGTTGACGTGGATGTTCCACCGGCGGGTCGCCACCATGCGGCTGGTGGACTCGTAGGTGAGCTCGGCGGCGGACGTGGTGGGTGCGCTCATGCGTGGGTCTCCTTCGTGTGGGCGGTCATGACCCCGAATCCGGCGATGAACTCCCGGATCGGGCGGTAGTACTCGTAGCCGACGGTGTAGTCACCGGCAGCGGACAGCGCGGAGAATGCCGCGACCCAGGTGCGGACCTCGTGGGAGGAGTTGCCGGCGACTCGAGTCATCTCCTCGACGTCGTAGTCGTCGAAGGCAGCCACCTTCCCCTCGCGACACCTGCGCAAGAACTCGGCATCCCACTCCGGGTTGAGATCTCGGATGTCCGCGCGCCCGGCGGCGAAGTCGCGTGCGGCGTCGATGACCCGCTTCTCCCGGGCCGCCCGCGCGGCCGGCGTCGGGTGGCGCCCGTCCAGCAGCGTGGCGCGCACCCGCTCGTCGGCCGTGGCCCACCGCGGGACCGGCGGATCGTGGCTCAGCCCGCCGGACGCGATCACCAGGATCCGCTCCGGTCGGCTCGCGGCCCAGGCTCCGATCGCTTCGCCCAGGGCGCGGATGCGGCGCATCGGGACGAAGGGCTCGGCCACCCCGTTGACGAACACGGGGATCGTGGGCTTGGCGTCGATCCGCCCGAAGATGACCTCCAGCGGCTGGATTGCACCGTGGTCCAACCCCATCGCCCGAGAGATCGTCAGGTCGATCTCTTGGCCCTGCACGGACCGTGCCAACTCCTCGGCGACGTCGCCGGGCACGTCCAGGTCCCCGGTCGCCGTGCCGTAGTCCCCGAGCCCGTGGGCACCCAGACCGAGACAGAACGGGGGCATCGTGTCGTAGAAGAACCCGTTGTAGTGGTCCGGGCCCACGGTGATCACCAGCTCCGGGTCCACGTCACGCACGAACGAGCGCACCGCCTCGAAGGATCCTTCGACCTCGGACCGGATCTCCGGGGCCACCTCGACGTAATGCAACAGCGGCGTATGCGACATCGCCACGAGCGAAAGACTCATGCCGACACCTCCTGCGCTGCAGGGAGCGCGACGGGCCTCTCGCGCCCATCGAGCGGCGGCGAATGCCGTGGCGGCGCAGCCGGCGTCGCCCTCATCGCCGCGCGCAGCGCGGCCAGTGCCGCTCCGGCATCTTGCGCGAGACAGGCTGCTCCCACGAAGCGGTCCGGACGAAGGAAGACCACACCCACGGCATGCCGGTCGAACCATCCCTTGAGGGCGCCGTCGACGCAGCCGACGACGAGAGTGCCGGACTCGGCATACTCCCGTTCGGCCCAAGGGCGCTGACTCTCGGACATGAAGGACACCAGTCGGGCGCCCATGCGCTCGAGTTGCTTCCGCTGCTCCGGCGTGAAGAGACGCGCCGGGTCGTTGCCCCAGGCGGCCACCGTCCACCACGGGCCGATGACGTCGTCGAGCCGGGTGTCCGCGTGCTCGGCACAGTTGACCCGGGGTTGGGGGAACTGCACACCGACGGGTGTCTTCTTCTCGACGGCATTGCGCGCCGTGACGAAACGTGAGGTGCGTTTGCGCTCCTGCCGTCCGGGAACCAGCGTGTCGGGAGCGACGACGACCCCGTTCGCATAGAACGGCATCGGTTTGAAACGCATGTCCGCGAAGTAGGACGTGACGCGGGGGCTGAGGTTCATGGCCCGGCTGAGGCTGTCGCGCACGGCGCACACGACGCGGTTGGTCGGTTTGATCACCGACCCGAACGTGAGGGACAGGTCGACCATCGCCTTCGCGTGGTCGCGTCGCTCGGCGTCGTAGGTGTCGAGCAGGCTCGCGTCCGCCTGCCCGGACAGGACGCTCGCGAGCTTCCAAGCGAGATTGGTCGCATCGCGGATGCCGGAGTTCCAGCCCTGCCCCATCCACACCGGCATCAGGTGCGCCGCGTCGCCGGCGATGAGGATGCGCCCCTGGCGGAAGCTGCTCGCGATCCGTCCGTGGTGGGTGAAGACGCGCCGGCGGATGACATCCAGGCTCGAGGGGTCGGGCACGTGATCGGTGAGCAGCTCGGCGACGAAGACGTCGTCCTCGACGCGCTCATCCGGCTCGTCGTCGAAGAGCATGAACTCCCAGCGGCGTATGCCGTGTGGCAGGCCGATCGACACGTAGGGACGAGCCGGATCCGCACCGAGATACACATTCGGCAGCCCCAGGGGGTCGTTGCGCACGTCGATGACGACCCATCGGGTGGACGGGGACCGTCCGGCGAAGTCGACATCCATCCGTTTGCGGGTGAGGGAGGAACCTCCTTCGCACCCGACGAGATAGTCCGCGGTGAAGGACTCTTCGTGGGTCGACCCGTCGGGCTCGGCGACGGTCGCGGTGACCTCGACGTGATCCCCGCGGTCGGTCGACGCGATGACGGTGTGGCCGAAAAGGACTCGCACGGAGTCATACCGGGAGAGTCCGCGGTAGAGCTCGCGGTCGACCAGCGGCTGGATGAACCCGAACTTGCGCGGCCAGCCGAACGGCTCACCCTGCGGTGCGTTGGTGACCATGGTCTCGCCGCGACCGTTGACCAGCCGCATCACATGATGGGGGATGGTGAACGGCTCGACCTGCTGCGCCAGACCCATGGTCTGGATCGAGCGCATCGACTCGTCGTCCAACCCCACCCCACGCGGATAGTCGATGAGGTCGCTGCGCTGCTCGAGCACGACCACGTCACGGCCATACCCTCCGAGGAGATTGGCCAGCGCCAGCCCTGCGGGCCCGGCTCCCACGATCACGACGTCACTGTGCATGTCGGCGACTGTGGCCCACATCGGGACGTGACGACCATCACGCGTGCCACGCAGTGGCACGTGGCCCTACTGCCGCATCGCCGCGGTGCCCCTGGCGCAGACGTCCAGCAGCAGTTGCTCATAACCGGCGCGGGCTACCGTCAACGGCCCGGTCAGGGCGAGCGAGGCGACCGGCCGACCGTCACCGTCGAGGACGACCGAGGCGACGCTGCTGACTCCCTCGACGTATTCGTTGTCGTCGACGCCGATCCGCGTGCGCGCGACCTTGGCCAGCTCGACGCGCAGCGCCTCGCCGTCGGTGATCGTGTCGTCCGTGTAGGCGGTCAGCTCCGACGCGCACACCCGCTCGGCGCTGTCTCGGTCGAACGCGAGCAGGACCTTGCCCAGCGACGTGCAGTGTGCCGGAGCCCGGCCTCCGATGCGTGACGGTGAGTGCGCCCGGTGCACCCCGTGCAGCTTGTTGAGGAAGAGCAGTTCGCCATCCCGGAGGATCCCGAGTTGGCAGGTCTCGCGGGTCTGTTCGTAGAGGACCGAGAGGAAGGGGGTCAGCCGGGTCGCGACCCTGGCGATGCCCGGCTCATCGGGCAGGGCGAGATGCGACCCGAAGAGCGGCCCGGTCCGATAGTGCTCACCGCGACGCTCGACCGCACCGCTCGCCTCCAGCGTGTGCAGCAGCCGGAAGACGGTCGACTTGGGGATCGCCGTCCGGCGCGACAGCTCGCTGACACCCAGCCCTTGCGCACCGAATTCATCGACCATGGCGAGCAACTGGACGGCTCGCTCGACGGAACTGACCTGCTTCGGCATACCCCTATCGTGCCACCTGGTGGCACACAGAGTTTCGAGTTTGCCGCAGGTGCCCACGAATTGACCCGGGACGACCACCTGGAGGACTCATGACCATCGACAACCCGACCCCACCCGCGACCGCGGACCCGGCCCCGGCAGCGCGGCGCCGAGCGCAATCGTCCAGCTTCCTCGGCTCCGCGGTCGAATATTACGACTTCTTGCTGTATGCCGCGGCGGCGGGACTCGTCTTCCCCGACCTGTTCTTCTCGGGCCTCGACCACAAGGTCGGCGTGCTCCTCAGCTACCTGACGCTGTTCACCGGATACCTCTCCCGGCCCGTCGGCGGCCTGATCTTCGGGCACTTCGGGGACAAGATCGGCCGGAAGAAGATGCTCGTCATCACCTTGCTGGGGATGGGCCTGGTGTCCATGGCGATCGGCGTGATGCCGACGGCGGCCACGCTCGGGGTGGTCGCTCCGATCCTGCTCACGCTGTTGCGCCTGATCCAGGGCGTCGCCGTCGGCGGCGAATGGGCCGGCGCGATGCTCATGTCCGGCGAACACGCACGGGCCGGCACCAAGGGCCTCGGTGCCAGTCTGTCGATGGCCGGTGCGCCCTTCGGTGCGGTCATGGCCACTCTCGTCATGGCATTCACCTCGGGGATGACGGGCGAGGCGTTTTTGACCTGGGGTTGGCGGGTGCCCTTCCTGCTCTCGGCGCTGGTCGTCGCGGTCGGCCTCTACCTGCGGGTGCGGGTCTCGGAGAGCCCGGAGTTCGAGGCGGCCCGCGAGCGCGGCGAGGTGCACACCGGCCTCCCACTGGGGATTCTTGTCCGCAACTATCGATCCTCCGTGCTGCTGGGGAGCCTCGCGGTCATGGCGCCGCTGTTCATCCAGAGCCTGCTGGCGGTCTTCATGGTGCCCTACGTCGTCGACGGGGGAGCCGTGTCGCGGGATGCCGCGCTCTACATGCTGACCTTGAGCAACGGCATACACATCTTCGCGATCCCCTTCTTCGCGTGGCTGAGCGACCGCGTGGGCCGCAAGCAGGTGATGATCGCCGGTGCCGCGTTCTCGGTCCTCGCGATCTGGCCGATGTTCCTGCTCTTCGACAGTGCCAGCCCGCTGCTCATCGCGCTCGCCTTCATCGTCGGCAACCCGCTCATCCAGGCCTCGATGTATGGACCGGTCGGCGCCTACCTCTCCGATCTGTTCGAGCCGGCCGCCCGCTATTCCGGGGTGTCGGTCACCTATCAGGTGGGTGCCGTGCTCGGGGCCGGCCTCGCGCCCTTGGTGGCGGAGCGGCTGGTGACCGAATCTGCCGGCACGACACACCTGGCGTGGTACATCGTCGGGGCGTATGCCGTCAGCGCCG
>CAZMLG010000074.1:0-14713 GCA_964566985.1 uncultured Intrasporangiaceae bacterium | reverse complement strand
GAGGGCTATCCGTGCTGAAAAGGAAGTCACGTATCGACGTGGCCAAGGACAAGGCGAGCGAGGCGCTGTCTGTGGCCTCGGACCAGGTCGAGGCGGCCAAGGAGAAGGTCGCCCCGGTGCTCGAGAGCGCCGTGCAGACGGCCTCGGACAAGGCCGGGGAGGTGGCCGAGGCCGCCGAACCCACGGTGACCAGGGTGAAGGAGGCGGCCGCCCCGCATCTCGAGCGGGCCAAGGACAGCGTCGAACCGCACCTGGAGACCGCCAAGGGGGCCGTGGCGCCGCAGGTGGAGCGCGCCAAGGACGTCGCCGACGACCAGAGTTCGCGCCTGGGAGATGCCGTGAGCACGGTGGGCGCCGCCGGTGCGGCCGCGTATGCCGCGCTGCCGGACCAGGCCCAGGACGTCGCGCGGAAGGTGGCACCGAGCGTCGCCCAACGCAAGAAGAAGGGGCGGCTGCTCATCCTGGCCGGCCTGGTGGCCGGCGGGGTCGCGGCCTACCTGATCGTCAGCGGCAAGAAGAAGCAGCAGGCCGCCTCCGTAAGCACACCGCCGGCCGCGGAGAGCCCGGCCGGCACGTCGACCGACGACGCCGTCGGTGACGCCGAGAAGAAGGCCGACGCGGCGCTGTCCGGCGACTCGGGCACGTCGGGCGGCAAGCACGCCGCGGCCACGTAGGCCACCGCATACGGCGGCCGGGCACCACGGTGTCCGGCCGCCGTCGTCGTGCCCGGGCGCCGAGCGGGCGAAGAAGGCCACCGGCCCTGCGGATCGCCGCTAGGCTCCACGGTTATGAACATCGTCTTCGTCGAGCCCAACTTCCCGCGGAACCAGCGGGAGTACGTCCGGGCGCTCGCGGAGGTCGGCGCCACCGTCTTCGCGGTCGGGGAGACCCCCTGGGAATGGCTCGACGAGCAACTGCGCTCGTGGATCACCCACTACTACCAGGTCGGTTCGGTCACCGACACCGATCAGCTCGAGACGGCCGTGCACCACTTCCAGCAGATTGCCTGGATCGACGCGATGGAATCGACCATCGAGGCGCACATGATGCCCACGGCGATGGTCCGCGACGCCACCGCGATCCCCGGCACCTCGGTGCACACGACGTGGCTGTGTCGGGACAAGCCGTCCATGAAGCACGTGCTGCGCGAGGCCGGCGTGCCGACCGCGGCGTCGGCCGCGGCGGACAACCCCGACGAGGTCCGCGACTTCGTGCGGGCGGAGGGCTACCCGATCATCCTCAAGCCGCGCGACGGGGCTGGGGCATCCGGCACCGTGCGGGTCGACTCCGACACCGAGCTGCAGTCGGCGCTGGACGGCTTCGAGGGCACCGACTCGATCGCCGTGGAGGAGTTCGTGGAGGGCCACGAGGGGTTCTACGACACGATCAGCGTCGGCGGGAAGGTCGCGCTCGACTTCGCCAGCCACTACTACCCCAATGTCCTCGACGGGATGCGGCACCGCTGGATCAGCCCGCAGTACATCGCCACCAACCGGGTCGACTCCGCCCCGTTCTACACGCAGCTGCGCTCGCTCGGGGAGCGGGTCAACGAGGTGCTGGGCATCGAGACCTCGGCGACCCACATGGAATACTTCGTCGGCCCGAAGGGCCTGCGGTTCAGTGAGATCGGGGCCAGGCCGCCCGGTGTCGGATGCTGGGACCTCTACTGCGCCGGCAACGAGATGGACGTCTACCGCGCGTGGGCCGACGCCATCGTGCACGGCCGGGTGTGGCACGTGCCCAGCCGCCGGTATGCCGCGGGGATCATCGCGCTGCGACCCGACCGCGACGGGGTCATCGGCCACATCGACGGCCTGGAGGAGGTCGACGAGCGCTACGGGGAGTGGCTGATCGACGCGCATCTGCCCGTCGGGGAGGGCACCCAGCCGATCGAGGCGGGCTACATGGCCAACGCCTGGATGCGCTTCCGGCACCCCGACTTCGACACGCTGCGCGGGCTGCTCGACCACGTCGGGCAGATCGTCCGGGTGCGCGCTTCGTGACGCAGATCGTCGCCGGCGCCCGGGTCACTCTGTTGGGTCCGCAGCGCCGCCCGAGCCTGGACAAGGTCGTCGACGCCCTGGCGTTGCGGGGGCCCTACGCCACGATCACGGCCGGCTGGCAGGAGCGCGAGGGCGACGACGCCGAGCTCGACCGGCACCTGCGCGGTGAATCACGCAACCTGCAGTTGTGGCAGCGCATGCAGCAGGTGTGGGAGCACGATGGCGAGTTGGCCGAGGCCCACCGGGTGCGCCGAGAGCGCATCACCGCGCTGCAGCGGCTCTATTTCATCGGGGTCGATCACGCGATGCAGGCCGTCGCCCAGATGCGCGATTCCGCCCGCGGCGGCGCGAACGCCCGGATCACCGACCTGGCCGTCGCCGACGCCGAGCGGGTGCTGGAGGACCTCGACCGGCGGCACCTAGAGCGCGTGCACGAGATCCACGCCGACTTCTACGCGCAGTGGCGCCCGCACGAACGCGACGGGGTCGCCGATCATCGCGCGCAGCTCGCGGAGATCCTCGACGGATGCGGCGCGGTCGTGCTCGCCGGCGGACACATCGCCGAGTTGCTCGATGCGCTGCACCTGTTCAACATCGCCCCGGCCGGCCTGGCACGGCTGCCCATCATCGCCTGGTCCGCGGGCGCCATGGCCCTCACCGAGCGGGTCGTCCTCTTCAACGACAACGCGGCCCGCGGGCCGACGTGGGCGGAGGTCTTCGACGGCGGCCTGGCCGTGGTGCCACGGATGGTGCTGCTGCCCGCCGCACACGCGCGGCTGCACATGGACGACCGGCAGCGGATGGCGACGTTCGCCCGGCGCTTCGCGCCGTCCCGATGCGTCCTGCTCGATCCGGGCACCAGGGTGCAGATCGGCGACGACGGCCGGTTGCCCGACGACACGCCGGTCATCGGCCCGGACGGTGCCGCGACGACCGCAGGGGAGTGGACCGATGCGTAGGCTCGCGATCAACCGGCTGCGTCGGCGCAGCCCTCTCGACGAGGCGGCGATCGACCGGTTCCTGGCACGACACCGGATGCCGATCGTCGAGGGGCCCCGTTGCACGTTCTGTTTCCGTGGTGAGGCCGACGAGGTGTGGGTGCGCCACCGCATCGTCGGCCAACCGCAGCGGGTGCCGATGCGCCGGCTCGGGCGGACGTCGCTGTGGTTCACGGTGCTCGACCTGCCCGAAGGGTCCCGCGTCGAATACCAGCTCGAGGTCCGCCGCGGCGATCATCATGAGCAAGGGAACGACCCGCTCAACCCGCACGTCGCCAACAGCCCCGTCGGCTCCTCCTCGGTGTGCGCCGCGGCCGGCTACGAGGTCCCCGACTGGGTCACTCCCGACGAGGACGCCCGGCCCGGAGAGGTCCACGATCTGCCGGTCCCCTCGCGTGCGCTGCGCCGCGAGATGACCTGTCGCATCTATCTTCCCGCCCGGTTCCGGGACACCCACTCCTACCCGCTGCTGATCGTGCACGACGGGGACGACTACCTCACCTACGCGGCCATGCAGACCGTGTTGGACAACCTCATCCACCGGCACGACCTGGCCGAGACGATCGTCGTGTTCACCAACCCCGGTGATCGTCTGAAGGAATATGCCAACGACAGCCGGCACGCCCGCTTCCTCACCGCGGAGCTGCTGGCGCTGGTCGAGGAGCGGTTCCCGGTCGGTCGCACCCCGGCCGACCGGTGCCTGATGGGCGCGAGCTTCGGCGCGGTCGCCGCCCTGTCCACGGCATACCGCTATCCGCAGGTGTTCGGTTCGCTGCTGTTGCAGTCGGGCTCGTTCGTGTTCACCGACATCGGTGACGAGCACGACGGCGGGCCGCAGTTCGATCCGGTGGTGCGGTTCATGAATCGCTACCGGTCTCACCCCCGGCAGGTCGCCGACCGGGCCTTCATCTCGTGCGGCGTCTATGAGCCGCTGATCGCCCCGAACCGGTCGATGGTGCCGTTCTTCACCCGGACCGGCATGCAGGTCAGGTTCGTCGAAGCGCGCGACGGGCACTCGTGGGAGGACTGGCGCGACCGGCTCGGAGAAGGACTGCCGTGGATCTTCCCGGGTCCGCAGAAGTACTACTACGAGTAAACGGATGGCCGGGTTTTCTCGGCACTGTTCGTGAACCGGTACCCGCCATGGCTCTCGGCATACATTTCCGCGATCTGCCTGCCCGAGTCGCCGGGGTTGCGCATGGGTAGGCAAAGCGCGTCACGTGCGCCGCGGTCTGCCTACCCGCAGCTCGCGACCTCATCAGGAGCAGGCAGAGCGGACGCTTTCGGTGATCCGGAGCTGCATTCCCCTGCGACCGGCGGCAGAAGGCCCCGCTGCCTTGACACCGATGCCGCACGGTCGGCTGCGACGCGAGGGCGGTTGTCGGTGGTCGGTGTTTGAATGAAGGCATGGACACCTCGAGGGGCATGGGGCACGACGCAGAGTCGTTGGATCCTCGTGTGCCCGAGGATGGTTCGAGGGGAGTCGTGTCGGATCCGTGGGATCCGGTGGTGCCGTTCGACCGCGCCGCGGAGGGAGCTCGAGCGGAGCTCGGTGAGGTGATCGGCCGGATGAACGCCGTGCAGGCGGATCTGGTGGCGTTGACCGAGCGCGTGATCGGCGATGACCTGTGGGCGGTCGGAGGCGTGCGGTCGGTGGAGCATTGGTTGACGTGTTTCGCGGGGTTGTCGCCGTCGCGGGCCGCAGACGTTGCGCGGATCGCGCGGCGCAGCGGTGAGCTTCCGCGGATGCGCGCCAGGGTGGACGCGGGGGAGCTGACCGTGGATCAGGCGGCGGTGGTGGCGCGGCATACGCCGGCCACGCACGATGCGCGAGTCGCCGAGTTCGCCGGCGATGCGACGGTGGGCCAACTGCGGCGTGCGCTCAGCCGTTATGCGTTCACCGATCGCGACGGTGGCGGGGCGAGCGAGGAGGAGCCCGATGCGGCGCCCACGGCGCATGGGCAGGCGAGCGATGACGGCGCGGACGGCGGCGCGTGCGAGCCGGACGATCACCCGGCGGATGAGGAGCCGCCCGCGGACGAATCGGCCGATGGGCAGAGTGGGCAGGGCGCGTCCGAGCGAGGCGCCTCGTTCGGCGGCGCGGACCGCGGCGTGCCGGATCCGCTGGATCCGAGCGCAGCGCCTCCTCGGCTCAGCCTGGAGTTCCGCGACGGGCGCTTCCATCTGGAGTTCAGTGCATCGGCGCAGATCGGCGCCCTGGTCGAGCAGGCGCTGGTGGAGGCGAAGGACGCGTTGTTCCGGCAGCAGCATCCTCGGGTCACCATGGGGGAGGCGATGGTCGAGGTGGCGTCTCGGTCGTTGGAGTTCGCCGGTGATGTGTCACCCTCCCGGCAGAGCCGTTATCGGGTCTATCTGCATCTGGATGGTGAGAGTGGCTGGTTGCAGGCGCGAGACGGCCTGCCGGAGCACGTGATCCGCCGGGTGACCTGCAACGGACAGGTGCAGCCGGTCTGGCACGTCGGTGGGAAGCCGGTGAGTGTGGGCCGGTCGGAGCGGACCGTGCCGGATCGCACGCGGCGGCTCGTGGAGGACCGCGATCGCGGATGTCGTTATCCGGGCTGCCGTTCGCGGTATCACTTGGAGGTGCATCACGTGGTGCACTGGCGTGACGGTGGACGCACGGACACCGAGAACCTCGCGTGCCTGTGTGGGTTCCATCATGATGCGCATCACCGCGGAGAGTTCTTGATCGCCGGCGACGCGGACCGCCCGAACGGCGCCGACGGTCTGGAGTTCACGACCCGCCAGGGCGGCCCCATCGGCCCGCAGTCCTCAGCGCCGAGCCACGTGGCGGCTCGGGCGCACGCCGAGATCGGTGATGCTCCCCGGAAGCGCGCCACGGAGAGACCGTATGTCGGGCCGCTCGGAGAGCGATTATCGTTGCGGTGGGTCGATTTCGGGCCCGGGACCTCACCGGCACCACAGCCCCGATCGCCCTCGCCGCCACCATCACCACCAGCACCGTCGGATTCGCCGGAAGAGCATGGACGGCGTGATTCGGCTGAGGATTCGGCCGGTCGGCGCGCGCCGCCGACCTGCTTGCCACCGGACGCGCGGATCTACGCGGAGGCCGACGGGTGGGTCTATTGGACGACACCGGACGCCTACGAACTCGCCGGGGAGGACGCCGATCTGACCGGTCCTGCGGCCCTCGCATACCTTCGCGAGCAACGAACCGGCTGACCACAATCGAGCACACGACGTTCACATCTCAGCGTGGATCGAGTTTTCTCGGCACTGTTCGTGACGCCTTCCCGTCGCGGAAGTGATGCACGGCCACGTCACCCCACCCGGATGGCCCCGTAGCGAGCGCCCTGGCGCGAGCAATGGGGGTACCTCCCGCATGGAGCGAAGCGCGGGGGAGCGAAACCTCGCAAGGAACACCGCCGACTGGAAGGGCAGCGGGTGCTCGGTGATTTCGACACGTCTCGACTTCGTCTCGCCGGCTCAATCGCCCATGGTGGGACCTCGGTACGGTGGCCGACTTTCCGGTCGGTAGGCGGGCAACCGAGTCAGGCGTCGAGGGTGACGTCGCCGAGCGGGGTCGAGCAGCAGATGAGGATCTCGCCCGCGTCGATCTCACGTTGTCGGATGCCGCCGGCGTGCTGCATGTCGACCTGCCCGCACAGCAGCGCCATCTTGCAGGTGCCGCACATGCCCTCCGTGCACATGCTGGGCGGGTTGAGCCCCGCCCGATGCGCGGCATGCAGCAGCGTCTCGTCCTCGCCGCAGTCCAGGACGCGGCCGCTGCGGCGCAGCTCCACGGCATACCTGCGGCCGGTGGGCACCTCACCGTCGTCCGTGTCCCGCGTCGCGGCCCGGGCCGCCAGGTCGTAGCTCTCCTCGTGGCAGCGGTCGGGGTCGACTCCCGCCTGCTCCAACGTGTCCCGCACGGCCGCCATGTATCCCTGCGGGCCGCACGTGAAGATCTCCCGATCGTGCAGGTCGGGCACCATCAGCAGGGTGCGCAGGTCGAGGCGCCCCCTGCGGCCGGCCCAGTGCTGGGTGGGGGAGTCCGCCTCGCAGATCGCGGTGACGGTGAGGTCGCCACGGTCGGCCATCTGCCCCAGTTCGGCGCGGAAGACGATGTCGTCGGGAGTGCGCGCGCTGTGCACGAAGACGATGTCGGCCGGCCCGGCGTCGTAGAGCGTCCGGGTCATCGACATCAGCGGCGTGACACCGCTGCCGGCGGACAGGAAGAGGTATTGGTCGGCCGGGTGGTGCACGTAGCTGAACTCGCCGTGCGGGCCGTTCGCCCAGATCGTGTCCCCGGGCGCCAGGTGGTCGTGCAGCCAGGTGGACACCGGGCCGCCGGGCACCCGTTTCACGGTGATCTCGAGCGGCCCGGGTCTCGTGGGCGATGCGCTGATGGTGTAGCAGCGCTGCAGCCGCTCGCCGTCCACGTCGACGGTCAAGGTGAGGTATTGGCCGGGGTCGTAGACGGGTTTCACGAGGCCCTGCGGCGCGAGCACGAAGGTCTTGACGTCGTGGGTGACGTCGATGACCTGCGTGCAGGTCAGGGCCTCGTCGAAGGATTCGGGCCGTGCCGGTCCGGGCGCCGGGCGGGTGAGCAGCTCGGTCATCGTGTGTGTTCCTCCATCCGTTCGAGATACCAGGCGCAGAAGGCATCCACCTGGTATTCGTTGGGGGCGTACGGTCCCGGCACGAACGCCGGGCTGGAGACCCCCGCCTGGGTTCGTGCCACGAACGTGCTGTCCTGCGCGTTGGTGTGGTGCCACACGTCGGTCAACGTCTCCAGGTCGTAGTCCTCGCCCTCCACCGCGTCCTCGTGCACGAGCCAGGTCGTGCGCAGGAACGTGCGGTCGGGACCGAGGGGAAGGACACTGAAGGTGACCGCGTGGTCGGCGAGGAAGTGAAACCACGAATTCGGTTGATGGTGCAGGGTGCACCGCCCGAGCCTCGGGGTGTCGAAGTCGGCGAGCAGCTTCGTCGACGCGGCCGCCCCGTCACGGGTGTAGGACTCGCCCGCACCGTCCAGCGCCTCCCGTTGGATCCGGAAGGCGCTGACCCGGCCGGACAGTTCCTCGATCGCGGCATACGGCATACCCCGTTCGCGGCAGGCACGCTCCAGGTCGCGCTCGGCCTTGAGATACCTCGCGTGAGCGGGCAGCAGCCGCTCGGGGATCTCCTCCACGCGGTATCCGTAGGTCGGGAAGAAGGTGCAGATCAACTCGGGGTGACCGTTCTCGCAGTGATAGCACTCGCGGTTGTTCTCCATCACCAGCTTCCAGTTGCCGCCCTCGACGATGTCCTGCTGCGCCGCGACCTTGGTGTGTTCCAGCTGGTGCGGCGCGATGTAGGGCGTGACCCGCTCGGCCATGTCGTCGAAGTCGGCCGGAGGGTCCTCGGCCAGGCAGATGAAGACCAGCCCGGCCACCGAGCGTGCGTGAATCGTCTTGAGGCCGAAGCACGCCCGGTCGAACTCGGGGGCCTGCGTGCCTGCGTGTAGCAAGCGGCCGTCGGTCCCGTAGGTCCACTGGTGGTATCCGCAGACCAGGTTGCCGACCGACCCCTTCCCCTCGATCAGCACCCGGGATCCGCGGTGGCGGCAGACGTTGTGCAGGGCACGCACCTGACCGTCGTCACCACGCAGCACGATGATCGAATACCGCCCGATGTCCACGGTGACGAAGTCACCGGGGTCGCGGATCTCGGCCTCCGTCGCCACGAAGATCCAGCAGCGCGCGAAGACGGCCTCGATGTCGGCGTCGAACACCTCTGTGCCGGTGTAGAACGGTGATTCGAGCGCGTGCCCGCGCCGGTGCCCGGCGATCAAGGCGCGCAGATCGGGCGACGCCGTGGGTGTTCCGGCCACCAAGGTCATGGAGTCCTCCTTGTCGAGTCGTGGTCAGACGGTGACGCACAGGCGGAGTGCGTCGTAGATGGCGGCATGGATGTTGCGGCTGGCGACGACGTCCCCGATGCGATAGAGCGCGAACCGACCCTCCGGATTGGTCTGTACCCGTTGGGGTCGCACGCCGATGAGGGCCTGCTGGTCCACCTCGCCGAGGTTGGTCGACGACGGCACCAGGTCGAAGTAGAGCTCGTCGTTGGGGACGGTGCCGTGCTCCACGACCACGGCATCCACCACCCGTTCGATCGCGCTGTCGACGTATTCGCTCTGCAGATGGGCGATCCGCTTGCCGTTCGAGCCGAGCCGCACTCCCACCAGCCGGTGCCCGAGGGTGGTCGTCACGCCGTGCGTGGCGAAGGCGGACATGTAGGCCGGGGAGTTCATGCTTCCGACGGCGATCGCCACGGTCCGCTCCGGGGTGGCGATCTCGAGGCGGGCACCGTGTGACGCGAGCAGTTCCGCGGCGTCCATCGCCGGCTCGGCGCCGTTGTCGTCATAGACGAGCACGTCCCCGGTGGGCCGGTCCGAGCCGCTCATCACGTCCCACGTGTCGAGCACCAGGTCCTCCCCCTCGGTCAGGAAGGACCGGTCGGGCAGGCCACCGGTCGCGACGACCACGACGTCCGGGTGCTCGTCGAGCACCTGGCGAGCCTCGGCATACACGCCGTAACGGAACTCGACGCCCGCGTGTTTGGCCTCGGAGACCCGCCAGTCGACGATGCCGGCCAGGTCGCGGCGGCGGGGCGCCGAGGCGGCCAGCAGGATCTGCCCCCCGGGGTGGTCCCCGGCCTCGAGGACGACGACTCGATGCCCGCGTTCGCCGAGCACCCGGGCCGCCTCCAGTCCGGCGGGCCCGGCGCCGACGACCACGGCGGTCCGAGGGTGCGCGCTGGGTCGGATGACGTGCGGGAGGGAGAGTTCGCGGCCGGCGGCGGGGTTGTGGATGCACTTGGCGTCGCCGGACTCATAGAGCGCGTCGAGACAGTAGTTCGCGCCGACGCACGGGCGGATGCGGTCCTCGTCGCCGCGTGCCACCTTCTCGACCAGGTGTGGGTCGGCGATCTGGGCGCGGGTCATGCCGACCAGATCGAGCAGCCCGTCGCGGATCGCGTGGCGGGCGGTGGCGACGTCGGAGATCCGCGCCGCGTGCATGACGGGGATGTCGATCTCGCGGCGGATCCTGCCGGCGAATTCGAGGAAGGGCGCGGAGGGGGTCCCCATCGAGGGGATGGCCTTCGTCAGGTGGGCGTCGCTGTCGAGCGTGCCCTTGATGACACTGAGGAAGTCGATCCCGTCCTCGACGAAGGTCCGCAGGGCGGCCAGGGCCTCGGCCGGCTCGAGGCCGCCGGGGAAGTCCTCGTCCATCGTCATGCGCAGGCCCACGACGAAGTCGGGTCCGACCTCGTCGCGGATGGCCCGGATCACCTGTCGCGGGAACGTCATTCGGCGCCGTGCGTCGCCGCCGTAGGCGTCGTCGCGGTGATTGGTGGCGGGGGAGAGGAAACCGTCGAACAGGTGCCCGTAGCTCTCGATCTCGATGCCGTCCAGGCCGGCCTCCCGGCACCGGCGTGCGCCCTCGGCATACGCCGTGGCGATGCGCCGCAGGTCCCACTCCTCGGCGATCTTGGGGAAGGATCGGTGTTGCGCCTCGCGCACGCGGGAAGGGAAGACGACCGGGAGCCAGTCTCCCGTGTAGTTGCTGGTGCGCCGGCCCAGATGGGTGATCTGGCACATCACCGCGGCGCCTTCCGCGTGCACCTCGTCGGCGAGCCGACGCATCCACGGCACGATCTCGTCGCGGTAGAGCAACAGGTTGCCGAACGACGGCGGGCTGTCCGGTGCGACGACGGCGGACCCGCCGATCATCGTCAAACCGACTCCGCCACGGGCTTTTTCCACGTGATAGGCGCGATACCGATCGGTAGGCATTCCGGCCTCGCCGTAGGCGGGCTCGTGGGAGGTGCTCACCACTCGGTTGCGAAGGGTGAGACCTTTGAGATCAAAAGGTTCCAGGAGTGGATCAATGCCTCGCACATGGCCAGTGTGATCCAGCTGTGACCTGAAATAAAGCGAACGAAAATGCAAGATATCGTGCAAACTGATGACATGATCGATCCTCGCCTCCACGTGCTGCGGATGGTCGCCTCCCGCGGCACCGTGACGGCGGCCGCGAAGGCGCTCAATTACACACCGTCGGCCGTATCGCACCAATTGCGAGCGCTCGCACGCGAACTCGGCGTCACTCTCTTGGTGCAGGAAGGTCGCGGCATCCGCCTCACCCCGGCCGCGCGCATCCTGTTGTCCCACGCGGACGAGCTCTACACCCGGTGGGAGCAGATCCGTGCCGAGCTGGCAGCGACGGGCGGGGAAGGGCTCGGCACGCTGCGACTGTGCGGCTTCTCCACGGCCGCTGCGGCACTGCTGCCCCAGGTGGCACTCCAGTTGCACGCGGTGCATCCCGAGACCGTCGTGCAGATCATCGAGGCCGACCCGGAGGAATGCTTCGACCTGCTGCTCGCCGACAAGGCGGACGTCGCCGTGGTCGTCGCCACGTCGTCGCTTCCGCCCAGCGTCGACCCTCGGTTCGACCAGGAGCCGCTGCTGGATGATCCGCTCGACGTGCTTCTGCCGGCCGACCATCCCCTCGCCGCGCGCGGGTCGGTCGACCTGGAGGAGACCGCCGGCGAACCCTGGATCCTCGACCGGCCGCGCAGCCCCTACCACCAACTGGTCCTCGCCGCATGCGCCGACGCCGGGTTCACCCCGTCCATCGCGCACCGCGCCACCGAATGGGAGACCGGGGCGGCCCTCGTGGCCGCGGGGTTGGGCATCAGCCTCATCCCTCGGCTGGCGCGGCTGCCCGCCGGGTATCCCGTCGCCCGCGTGCCGCTGAGCGGAGACCCGTCTCCGGCGCGGCACATCCTCACCGGCGTGCGCAACGGCAGCGCGGGACATCCCGACATCGCGCTGGCCCTCGACGCGCTCCGCAGCGCGGCACGACGAAGTGTGCTGACCCTGGGCGGCGGCCCCTCCCAGACGTCCACGCCGGGGTGAGCCCGCCCCGCCGCCGCGGGTAAAGATCGGGCAAAAAGCCGGACTTCCGCGGCCCATGACGTCCGCCGTCCGGATAGGTTCACACACGTCAACCGGTGAGCGACCGTCGCGACGTCCTGCGGAGGAGGGATCCCGTGCCGAACGTTCCGGCGGTGCAGGACCCCCTGGCCGAGTTCAGCGCGCAGCTGGACGTGCTGAACGGCCTTGCCGACATGCTCCGGGAAGGCCACGAACACGTCCGCGCCTCACGGTATCCCGTCCGGCTGCTCGACCCCGCCGAGACCGAGCCGGCCTACACTCGATTGCTCGCCTCGGCGACGGGGTGTGTGCGCTCGACCACCCGTATGCCGCTGCTCGGCGCTCCGATCTGGCGGCAGACCTCCCACGTGCTCGAGGCCCTCCGGCGGGGCTGCCGGTGGCAGGACATCTACGCCGGTCCGGCTCTCGACGACGACGCGATGTTGCGTCACCTGCGGGATGTGCATGTGGCGGGGCAGCAGTCGCGCACTCTGCCGCGCGTGCCGATGAAGATGATCATCGCGGACGACCGGCGTGCGCTGATCGCGGTCAGCACCTCTGACGGCACCCGGTCGCTGCTGGTGGGCCGCTGCGGGCTCATCGACGACCTGCGCGAGCTCTTCGAGACGCTCTGGTCGTTCGCGACGCCGATCGCGGGTGCCTCGTCGACCGGTGGCCCGGCGCTGCGGATCTCTCGCGAGTCGCGGGAGTTGTTGGCTCTGCTGGCGACCGGGGCGACCGACGACACGATCGCCCGCCAGCTCGGGTTGAGCGCGCGCACGGTGCAGCGGCGGGTCCGGGGGCTGGAGGACATGCTCGGCGCCCGCACTCGCTTCCAGGCCGGAATTCAGGCGGCTCGTCACCACCTCATCTGAGACCGGCCCGCCACACGACACGCCGGATGTCGTAAAGACGACGAATGACGAAAAGGGGACGCGAGCGTTGTCCGGCATCAGGTCGGTTTGCCACGGTGCCCACACCCAACCCCCTCCGATTCAGGGAGACACCCGTCATGACACCACGCAATTCCCGACGTCGTGCAGTGGTCACCGCCGCCGGCCTCACCGTGTCCGCCGCGACCGGCATCGCCTTGCTCGGCTCGAGCGCCGCGGCGAGCCCGCTTCCCACCCGCAACGGCACCGACCATGTCACCTCCGGCCCGTCCGCCCCGCTCGTGCACGGACGCAAACTGGTCGCCGCCAAGCCGAGCTGGGTGGCCCACGCTCCCGTGGTCGGCACCCCGCGGGCGTCCGCGAAACATCGGTTGACGATCACGCTCAAGACCGACCAGGCCGGGGCCCGGGCCTACGTGAAGTCGGTGAACGACCCCTCCAGCAAGAACTACGGCACGTTCCTGACCCCGACGCAGTACGCCCAACGGTTCGGCGCGAGCGAGGCCGACGTGCAGGCCGCCACAAAGTGGCTGAAGGCCCAGGGATTCAGCGTGGGTGACGTCGACGCCAGTCGCACCTATCTCACCGCCACGGGCACCACCCACGCGCTCAACACGGCGTTCGGCGTGCAGTTGAAGTCCTTCAAGCGGGACGGGCGCACCGTCACGGCGCCCACCAGCGCCGCCACCGTGCCGAAGTCCGCCTCGGGGATCGCCTACGTCGTCGGTCTCGACACGACGCCGCGCAACCACGCCGACCATGTCTCGCGCAACCAACTCAACGCGAAGACGCGGCGGCAGATCGCCAAGAAGCGCGGCATCACGCTGCCCAAGACGACGGCCGCGTCGACCGACTCGGTGTCCGGGGACGGGTGCTCGCACTACTGGGGCGAACAGGTGCGGCCCTATCAGGAGCCGAACGCCGAGCCGTTCTCCGGTGACCTGCCGACGGCGATGTGCGGCTTCACCCCCAAGGGGCTCAACAAGGCCCAGAAGGTCGACAAGGTGGGACAGACCGGCAAGGGCGTCACCGTCGGCATCACCCTGTGGTGCGATGCGCCGACGATCGTGCAGGACACCAACAAGTGGGCGAAAAACATGGGCGTCCCGCAGTTGAAGAAGGGGCAGTTGACGATCGACGAGCCGTCGCAGCCGTATGACTCGTATTGCGAGACCAGCGGTGCGGGAGACTATGTCGAGACGGCGCTCGACGTGCAGTCGGTGCACGGGGCCGCGCCCGATGCGGACATCGTGTATGCGCCGGCGACCGCCCCGATGGACGCCCCGCTGATCGACTCGTTCCACCGGCTGGTCGACACCAACAGCGTCGACATCATCACCAACTCGTGGGGCGGTTCGGAGGAGTCGCTCGACGAGACGACCAAGGCGGCCTACGACCAGGTCTTCATGCAGGCGGCGGCGCAGGGCATCACGATCCTGTTCTCCTCCGGCGACTCGGGCGACAACACCGACGGCACGGGGGAGCAGGATCCCGCCGTCGACTATCCGGCGTCCGACCCGTGGATCACGTCGGTCGGCGGCACCAACATCGGCACGAAGAAGAACGGACGGATCGCGTTCGAGTCCGGTTGGATGACCACGGTCTCCAGTGAGATGGACGGCACGTGGAGCGGCTTCTCATTTGGCTACGGCGGTGGCGGCGGCACCAGCAACGTGTTCGCCCAGCCCTACTACCAGAAGGGCGTCGTGCCCGCGAAGTTCGCGGGCGGCAGCAACCCGATGCGCGTCTACCCCGATGTGTCCAACGTGGCCGACCCTGCCACGGGATATCTCGTGGGCTACACCGACACCAACGGCAACTACACGACCGGCAGCATCGGCGGCACGAGCC